>DIME01000095.1:14254-57941 GCA_002425405.1 Candidatus Accumulibacter vicinus | reverse complement strand
CGCTGCTTGCCGATGATGATCTCGGCAACCCCCTTGTCGGGCGTGTCCGGGTTATACACCTCGTCGCGGTAAATGAACATGATGATGTCGGCGTCCTGTTCGATGGCGCCCGATTCGCGCAGGTCGGACATCACCGGGCGCTTGTTCGGCCGTTGTTCGAGCGAGCGGTTGAGTTGCGAGAGCGCCATCAGGGGAACGCCCAACTCCTTTGCCAGTCCTTTCAGCGATCGCGAAATCTCCGAGATCTCGGTCGCCCGGTTCTCGCCATGCGAAGTGGCGGACATCAATTGCAGGTAGTCGATGACGATCAGCCCGAGCTTGCCACACTGGCGATGCAGACGGCGCGCGCGCGCGCGCAGATCGATCGGGTTGAGCGCCGGCGTCTCGTCGATATAGATCGGCGCCTCGTGCATCTTGCCCAGCGCAAAGGACAGCCTCGACCACTCGTCGTCATTGAGACGACCGGTACGGACGCGATGGGCATCGAGCCGACCGACCGATGACAGCATGCGCATGGCGAGTTGCGTACCGCCCATTTCCATCGAGAATATGGCGACCGGCAGACCCACTTCAATCGCTACATGCTCGGCAATATTGAGCGCAAACGAAGTTTTTCCCATCGACGGGCGGCCGGCAACGATCAGCAGATCGCCGCCCTGCAGGCCCGAAGTCTTCGAGTCGAGATCGTGATAGCCGGTCGGCACGCCGGTGATGTCCGAAGGATTGTCGCGGTCGTGCAGCTCCTGGATGCGCTCGACCACCTGCGTCAGCAGCGGGTTGATATGCACGAAGCCGGACTGGTGGCGAAAACCGCCTTCGGCAATCGCAAAGACCCTTGCTTCGGCCTCGTCGAGCAGGGTTTTCGGGTCGCGACCGAGCGGATTGAGCGCACTGCCGGCGATTTCGTCGCCGGCAGTCACCAGTTGCCGCAGAATCGCCCGTTCACGGACGATCTCGGCATAGCGCCGGATGTTCGCCGCCGACGGCGTGTTCGCCGCCAGTTCGCCAAGGTAGGCCAGCCCGCCGGTGGCGTCGCCCTCCCCCGCCTGGTCGAGGCTTTCAGCAACCGTCACCGCATCGGCGGGTTTGCCTCGTTCTAGGAGCTTGGAAATCTGGCGGTAAATGCGCCGATGTTCATCGCGATAAAAATCACTTTCGCTGATCACGTCGGCGATCTTGTCGAAGGCCGCGTTATCGAGCATCAAGCCGCCGAGCACCGATTGCTCGGCCTCCAGCGAATGCGGCGGCACGCGCAGTTCAGACAGTGCCGGGTCCGTCTGCGGGCTCCGTTCTCGCCGTGCGCCGCGACTGCCGAAGCGTTGCCCGCTATCGGAATTGGATGAATCGAAGGACTTGACCATGAAATATCCGCGGAGGGAACAAGCAAGGCGGAGAGTTTAATGTGAAAGCCGCGCCAGCGACTCACGAATCTCTGATGATAAGCGTTGACCGGCGCCGTGACGACGCACGCGAAACAGCGCTCGGCGTGGGTGAATATCTGCGGGAAGTTTTAACCCCATTCCCGTGCGTCGTCCGTTTACCCATCTGAACCCTCCACGAAAGGACCGCCATGTATCGAACCCTTGTCGTTTACCTGACCACTGCCGTGCTGACCGCCCTCTGCCTGCCAGTGGCAACGGCCACCACGGCCAATCCAATTGCACCACGCAAGACGCTCAGCGCCTTTGCCAACGAGCAGGAACTTGCCGGTCTCTTCAAACGCTGGGCTGACGAGGCGCAGCGTCGCCGCGACGAGCAGCAACGAAAGCGTGCCGACAAGTCCGTGGGCCAGCTCGCTCAACCCTCCTCCGCACCCGCGGCCGCACCTGCGGCAGTGGCCAAGGAGAGCGCCGCCGGCAAAAACGAATCGGTCACCAACGTCCAGCATGCAGGTGTCGATGAAGGTGGCATCGTCAAGTTGCACGGCGACCACCTGGTGATCCTGCGCCGTGGCCGCCTGTTCACGGTCCGCATCGGCGCGCAGGATCTGCGCCCCGTCGCCGCCATCGACGCTTTCGGCAGCGATGTCGATCCAGGTGGCGCCTGGTACGACGAGATGCTGATTTCCGGCAACACGATCGTCGTCATCGGCTACAGTTACGCGCGCGGTGGCACCGAGGTCGGCGTCTTCGACATTTCGCGCGCTGGGCAGCTCGCCTATCGCGCGACCTATCACCTGCGCTCCAATGACTACTATTCTTCCCGCAACTATGCGAGCCGGCTGATCGGCAGCAAATTGATCGTCTATTCGCCGCATGTTCTCAGCCCATGGGGCGACCCCTGGGCAGCCTTCCCGGCGATGCGCCGCTGGCGCTCGGGAGCGCTGCCGGCGGACTTCCGGCGCATCGCGCCGGCAACGCGGGTCTACCGCAGCGACGAGCCGCTCGACCCCTTCGCCGGCGTCGCCCTGCACAGTGTCTCGATCTGCGACCTCGCCAGGCCGGAGATGGATTGCCAGAGTACCGCCGTTCTCGGGCCGCCAGGGCGCGTCTTCTACGTCTCGCCGAATGCGGTATTCGTCTGGACGACGGCCGAGCAGCGTGGTGCGCCGGCTTCGTCGGTGTTCCGCATCCCGCTCGACGGATCGGCACCGAGTGCTCTGAAGACGGCCGGCAGCCCGATCGACCAGTTCTCGTTCCACGAAGACGACGGCGGCGTGCTGAATGTGCTGCTGCGTGCCAACGGCCGCGGCGACGGCATGTGGGCAGGCGAAGTCAATGCCGGCGACCTGGCGCTGCTGCGCATCCCGCTCGCCAGTTTTTCCGACGGCCGTGACAGCGCACCCGCCCATGCTTACCGCCGGCTGCCGAAAGCCGGCGGCTACGTGTTGCAGAGTCGCTACATCGGCCCGTATCTGCTGTACGGCGCGGGTACCGGCTGGCACTCGCCGCAGACGACGACGCAATCACAGGTGTACGCGGTGCGCTACGCGCAGGGTGAGGTCTACGAACTACCGTTGCCACACTCGGTCGACCGTGTCGAGGCACTTGGCAGCAATGCCCTCGTCGTTGGCAGCGACGGCAGGGACCTGCATCTGACCAGTGTACGGCTGACCTCCCTGCCGGTGACGGTTGGCCGGTACACACGCAAGGACGCCGCGCAGGGTGAAACGCGTAGTCATGGCTTCTTCTATCGATCCGAGGGCGAATTCGACGGTCTGCTTGGTCTGCCAATCGTCGGCGGTGGCGAGCCCGGCGCACGCCAACTGCGCACGCCATCGGCAGCCCTGCTCTTTCTGCGCAATCACGCCCTGGCACTGAGCGAACTCGGCACGCTGACCGCGCAACCCTCGGCAAGCGACCAAAGCGACGGCTGCCGCGCTTCGTGCGTCGACTGGTACGGCAATTCGCGACCGCTGTTCGTGCGCGGCCGGGTATTTGCCCTGATGGGCTACGAGATCGTCGAGGGAAAGGTGGACGCCAAGCATATTATGGAGACGCGGCGTGTGAACTTCGCGCCAGCGGTGTTACAGGTGACCCGATAGGGCAGCGCGGGCCCCGGAATTCTGGACCAATTGCCGCCCGATATCAAAAAATGGCGCTGACGACGCGTCCGATCAGCAAACCTGCGACGATCAGGCAGAGAACGGCAAAGCTCTGCTGCAGGCGTCTGCCGGCGAAGCGCGTGGCAAGAGTACGGCCGAGCAGCAGACCAGCGATCGCGCCACCGACGAAAGGCAGCGCCAGGGGCCAGACGATGCTGCCGCCCGCCGCAGCCGCCGCGATGCCACCGACCGAAACCAGCGTCATGACGCCGAGGGAGGTGGCGATGACGCTCGCGGCCGACAGATCGGAGTAGCGGGTAAGCGCGGGGACGATGACGAAGCCACCGCCGACGCCCAGCAAACCGCTGAGCAGACCGCTCAGCAGGCCGGTTCCGCCAAGCGCGCGGGCACAAGGCAGATGCCAGTCGAATCGTCCGACATCCGGGTTCAGCCGGCACGGTTGGGGCTTGCTGGTCGACCCGCCAACCTCCGGCTGTGGGCGGGCGCGCCGCAGCGCTCGCCAGCCCGTCCAGCCGAGCAGCAGGGCAAAGGCCAGCGTCAGCGGCTGATTCGGGATGTGCCGGGCGAGAAAGACTCCTGCCGGCACCGTGAGCAGCCCACAGGCGCCGATCAGCGCCGCGGCGCGGTAGCGCAGGATTCCCTGGCGCAGGCCGAGCAGGGAACCAAGCCCGGCGGCCAGGCCGACAGCCAGCAGACCGATCGGAGCGGCCTGCTGAATGGGCAGACCAAGCCCGAAGACCAGCAGCGGTACGCCAATGATGCCACCACCGGCGCCGGTCAGGGCAAGGATCAGCCCGACAGCGGCACCAAGCAGCGGGGCCATGATTGCCGGGTCGCTCAGCATCGGCATCGTCGGCTCAGATCGTGTTGAGCGGGATCTTCAGGTAACGCATCCCGTTCTCCTCCGGTTCGGGCAACCTGCCGCAGCGCATGTTTACCTGCACGGCGGGAAGCAGCAGTACCGGCACCGCCAGCGTCGCATCGCGCCGCCGCCGCAGGTCAACGAATTCCTCCTCACTGACACCGTCGCGCACGTGAATGTTGCTGCGACGCTGTTCGCCCACGGTGCTGACAAAGGAGTGTGGCCGCTCGCCCGGCGGGTAGTCGTGGCAGAGATAGAGTCGGGTGCTTGCCGGCAGCGCGAGCAGGCGGCGCAGCGAACGATAGAGGGTGCGCGCGTCGCCACCGGGGAAGTCGCAACGGGCGGTGCCGGTATCGGGCATGAACAGGGTGTCGCCGACAAACACCGCCTGCTCGTCACCGTCGGTGAACAGATAACTGGCGCAGGCGGGGGTGTGGCCGGGGGTGTGCATGACCGTGATGCTCAGGCTGCCGACCGTGATCGTCTCGCCATCGGCAAGGAGATGGTCGAACTGGCTGCCGTCGGTGGCGAAACCCGGTCCGGCGTTGAAAAACTTGCCGAATACGCCCTGCACGACAGTCACCTGCCGGCTGATCGCTGTCCGGCCGCCGAGCTTTTCCTGGAGGTAGGAGGCCGCCGAGAGGTGATCGGCATGGACGTGCGTCTCGAGAATCCACTCGACGCGGGCACCGGTCTCGGCGACGCGGCTGATCAGCCGGTCAGCATTGTCGGTGCCGATTCGTGCCGCCTGCGGGTTGTAATCGAGCACGCTGTCGACGACGACGCAGCGCGTTCGGTCAGTATCGAAGACGAGGTAACTGTTGCTGCCCGTCGCCGGATCAAAAAAAGCTTCAATGTACATCGCGGTATCTCCCTGATGAGCGGCTGGCCGCCGCAACCACCGCCGCGCGGGTGTTGCGGCGGCCAGCCCAAACAATATGTTGACATACATAATACTGTATAACATAATATTGTCAAGTATAACTTTTCGAGGAGATCGAGCCATGGACACCACCACCCTTGATATCGAGTCGATGCGCGCCGCTGCTGGCCGGGCGACGGCCGTTCTCGGCGTGCTCGCCAACACCAACCGCCTGCTGCTGATGTGCCAGCTCAGTCAGGGCGAGAAGTGCGTCGGCGAACTCGAGGAACTGCTCGACCTCCACCAGCCGACCTTGTCGCAGCAACTCGGCGTTCTGCGCAGCGAAGGACTGGTAAGCACGCGGCGTGACGGCAAGAAGATCTACTACTCGGTCGCCGACGTGCGGGTACTCGCCCTGCTCACCACCCTCTATGAGATGTACTGCCCGCAAGCGGGGGGCGAGAACCCATGATCACCATCGACTGGCTGCATTTCACACCCGCCAGCGCCCTTGCCGGTGGCCTGCTGATCGGCCTCGCGGCGGCGCTGCTGATTCTTCTCGAAGGACGCATCGCCGGCATCAGCGGTATCGTTGGCGGCTTGCTGCAACCGCTCAGGGAGGGCGACGTTGCCTGGCGGGCGGCGTTTGCACTCGGGCTGGTGGCAGCGCCCCTGCTTTACCAGGCGCTGGCCGAGTTGCCACAGAGCCGCATCGATACCGGTTGGGCAACGCTCGTCGTCGCCGGCGTGCTGGTCGGCTTCGGCAGCCGGCTCGGTTCGGGCTGCACCAGCGGCCACGGCGTCTGCGGGCTGTCACGCCGCTCGCCGCGCTCGCTGGTCGCCACCATCGTCTTCATGACCGCCGGCTTCGCAACCGTCTTCGCTGGTCGCCATCTTTTCGCCTAGGAGCCTCGCATGAGTGTGCTGATTTCACTGCTGATCGGTCTCGTCTTCGGCTGCGGCCTGATCGTCTCCGGCATGAGCAACCCGGCCAAGGTGCTCGCTTTTCTCGATCTCGTCGGCGACTGGGATCCCTCTCTGGCGCTGGTCATGGCCGGCGCGATCGCCGTCGGCCTGCTGGCCTTCCGCATCGCCGCGCAGCGGCCGACCTCGCTGCGCGGCAAGCCGCTGCAGATGCCGACTGCCCGGCAGATCGACCGCCGGCTGCTGGCCGGCAGCACCCTGTTCGGCATCGGCTGGGGTCTGGCGGGAATCTGCCCTGGGCCGGCTCTCGTCCTGCTCGGTAGCGGCAGCGCCAAGGGCTTCGTCTTCGTCCTCGCCATGCTCGCCGGCATGGCCCTCTTCACCGCCTACGAGCGCCGGTCGCGCGCGCGCCAGGCGCAGTCTGACGCGGGCAAGTGATCCGCGGTCCATCTTTTATCAGGAGAATTCAATGTATTCGGTCGATGTCGATGATTCGAAAGTGATTACCGTGCGCGGCGGCAAGCATCAGGTGAGCTACGCCGTCGATGGCTCGCTGATGAATCCGCTGGAAGCCTTCTACGCTGTGCTGGCGAGCTGCGCGGCGGTCTATGCGAAGAAGGAGTGCAAGGCAATGGGGGTGTCTGCGGCGGGAATCAGGATCGGCTGCAAGCCCTTCGCCGGCCACGGCGGGCCACTGACGCTGGCGCGCTTCCGCACTGAAGTCAGCTTTCCCGAGAACTTCTCTGCGGAACAGCGGGAACGCGTTCTCCAAGCGATCAACGATTGTGCTGTGAAGAAGATCGTCCAGACGGGTGCCGAAATTGCCTTCTCGGCCAGCGAAATGCCCGCCACTGTCTCCTGAACAAGCGCCGAACGACCGCGCCACCGGTTACGCAAGGGGCCAGATCCGCGCTGCGTTGACGGTCAAACGCCCGCTCTGAACGAAGGCGTCGATCGCTGCAAAGGAGATTTCGAGCCGGTACTCGCGGTCACCACCTTCAAGGATGAGGCGGAAGCGCTGGAAATCGCCAACGACACGCTGCCAGGCGTTCCTCGGAGCGTTCAGCCGCGCAGAGCCTGCAACTCGCCGATGGTGACCCGCAAGCGCATCGATAGATTGAGCGCCACGTTGTGCACGATGGACAGCGCAAGGTCGCCGTGTTGCTTGGCCAGGAGGTCGAAGTCCTCGTGTGCCAAAACGTAGACCTCGACATCGGTGAGCGCCAGCGCATCGGTCACATGACCACTGGACTCCAGGAAACCCATGCCTCCGATGAGTTCGCCGGGGCCGATCGTCGCCAGATGATAACTTTCCTTCCGGTCGATCGGCACCGTCACCTTGACCGACCCGCTGCGCACGATGAACAGCGAATCGTCGTCCTCGTGGACCTTGAAGACGAAGTCGCCAGCGCGCACCGGACGCGTGCTGACGGCGGCGCTCAGCGCGCGCACTCCATCGGGCGAGATTCCCCGCAGGAAAGGGGAATCCGCGAGAGCCATCGCGGGCAGGGCGGTGTCTTGGGTGACGGCGTTGGCCCCGCCATTGGTTTCGACCCATTCGAGTGCCTCGTCCAGTTGGCGGAAGGCGAAGGCTTTGTTGGTCGGTCGGACGACTCCGGTTTCCTTGAGAAAGCGTTTCATCTTCAGGCCGCTGGGCAGGCCCTTGGGAATGTCGCAAAACACCAGATACGCGTTGTGTTCTTCCAGCCGATCCTTGATCTGCTCGAGCACATGCGTGGCGGTCACATCGAGCGACTGCACGCGTCGCATGCTCAGGATGACGTAGGTACGGGCGCCGATTTCCGGCTCCAGCGCCGCCTGCAGTTGGCTGGCTGTGCCGAAGAACAGACTGCCCTGGAGCTCGAAGACCACTGCCTGCCTGGCTTGCTCCAGCGCTTGCCCGGTGTCGCGCAGTTTGTAGGCGTGTTTGGAGAATATTTCCGGTCCGTCGATACGGTTTCTGACGACGGAGCTGCGCGTCTGCTCGCGGATGAACAGCACCATGGCGAGCGCAACGCCGACCCCCGAAGCGGCAATCAGATTGACGAAAATCGCCACCAGAATCACTGCCACGATCACCACGAAATCGAGGCGTGTCGTCGGGGTAAAGAAAAAATGCAGACTGTGCTGGTCGATCATCCGGTAACCGATGACCATCAGGATGGCGGCCAGCGCGGCCACCGGTACCCAGGCGATCAGCGGCGCGAGGAGCAGAAAGGCAAGCAGCGAAAAGACGCCGCAGATCAATCCGGAAGTACGGCTTGTGCCACCGCTGGAGATGTTGATCAGCGAAGCCCCCATGGTTCCGGCGCCCGGTATGCCGCCAATCATCGACGAGGCGATATTGCCCAAACCCTGCCCGACCAGTTCGCGGTTCGAGTCGTGGTGCGTCTTGGTCATGGCGTCGATCACCACGCAGGTCTTGAGCGTGTCGATCGAGAGCAGAACCGCCAGCGTCAGCGAGGGCACGAGAACCTTGCTCACCGTCTCGACGTTGAGCACCTGGAAGGCCTTCCAGTGCTGAATCATCGAATCGGCAAGGCCTACGTCACCCGTGTTCAAGCTTCCGACCAGCAGCGGGTTGCCCTGCGTCGTCAGTAGTTCGGGGTCCATCGCCCCGAGCAACTGGTAGCCGGCGACCCCCGCCAACAGGGCGAGAATCGCCGCCGGGACGGTACGCGTCAGGCGCGGCGTGAGAACCATGGTGGCCATGGCCACCGCACCGACCGCCACTCCCGGCCATGACCACATGCCGGGCGACGAAATGGCGTCGACTAGCGTCGTGCCATTCGCTACGCCGAGAAACTTGGGAATCTGGCTGCCGATGATGATCAGGCCGACGCCGCTCAAATAGCCGCTGACCACCGGAAAAGGGATGAACTTGATCAGGCGGCCGATGCCCGCCAGACCGAGACCAATCTGGATGGCCCCCGACAGCAGGCCGATCAAACCGAGCATCAGCAGAATCGTGTCGGCCGGCGTACCTTGCTGCGAAAAGGTCAGCGCCAGCGCCGAAAGCACTGCCGCCGCCGGCGCACAGGGGGCGGTAATCAGCCGGCTGCTGCCGCCAAACGAAGGCGCCACCAGCGCCAGAGCGGTGGCGCCGAGGATTCCGGCGAGCGCACCCTGGGCCGCCAGGGTGCCACCCAAAGGCGCCAGAATGGTGACGCCAAACGCAATCGCTGACGGCAGAGCGACGAGCATCGCCGCCAGCCCACCCCAGACATCGTTGGTCAGCGTTGCGCGGGAAAATGCGATCTTGCTTGTCAGTTCACTCAACATTGATGACCTTTCGACTACGGAGCCAAGGGCCGGCCCGACTTGTCGCCGCGATCAGGGTGAGTGGCCAGAGGCCAGATCCTGGCCTTGCTCGAACATCATCGCAAGGCCTTGCGCATCGGGAGTTGGTTGGACGCACTGAATGGGTCGCCGGGATGGGCCACGGGAGGCGGGGTTGTTGCCGTGCGGGACGCGGGAAATGCCGGTTAGGGTAGAACGGGTATTCAGATCCATTATAGATCGAGGAGGTCGTCTCGTGGAGTTTTACGTTCCAGGGCGCGTGTCCCGCAGCCAGAAGGTATTGAGGCAACAACTGTGTTTTCTCATTGCCTGGTCATGCAAGAGCCGTAGAGTCTGTCCCGCTTGCAACACTCGGCAAAGCGTCGACCTGCGAAAGCGTCGACCTGCGGCAGCGCAGGTCAAGCTTAGGCGATGAGCGGCGGATGTCAAGGATTGAGTCTCGTCTTACGCGGGAGATCGCTGGTCGCGCGGCGCTGGGCTAGCGCGACGCCGCACGGCCGCGGCGGCGGCCAGCCCGGCAAGGGCCAGGCAGGTGCTGGCCGGTTCGGGAAGCGTCGCACGGCCGTACAGTTGCAGCGAAGTCGTTGCTGGCCATGTTCGCGTGCGTGCCGCCGGCGCTTGCCTGGCCGAAGTCGCTTTGCTCCCAGAGGGTGGCGGCGGCCGCCGGGGTCATTGTAAAGAGGGCGGCGGCGGTGATGCCGGCCAGGGTGGCGGAATGGCGTTTCTTGGTCATAGTGATCTCTCCTTGCCGGTACGTTGGGGCAGCGCGGCGCTTATGGGGCGGCGCCATGGATGGTTGGACGACGGCGGCACCAAGCCGAAGACTGGCCTGGCGACCGTGCGCGAGATTCTCGCCGTCGACCGGTAACGTATGGGTAACACGGGGTGCCACCGGTGGGAAAAGGCAGATCAGTCCGGCAGACTGGCGCGCGTGCTGGCGGGCAACTCGCACAAGGCGACGGTGTGCGCCGATGGCATGACGCCGAGTCCGAGGGCGAGAGCGCGGCGACAACGCTGGTAGGTGCGCAACGCTTGTGTCGTCTGCTGTCGTGCGAGATAGAGCTCGATCAGTTGCTGGTAGGCCGGTTCGGCCAGTTCGTCCACCTCGATCGCGCCGTCGAGCAGGCGTTCGGCGGCCTGCCAATCGGCTTGCCGGCGGGTTTCGGCGGCGGCCTCGATCAGCGCTTCGACGAGTCGTCGCTGGTAGCGCTCACGCACCGGGATCAGCCAGGAATCAGGCTCGCCGGCGAGGAAGGGCCCGCGGTAAAGACGCTGGCCCGCCTCAAGCGGCCCGTCGCGCAGACTGGTGTCGAGCGCCCAGCCATCGAACCAGCAGAGTTGCGTGTCGAGCGACAAGCGTCCGCCGCTGTGGCTGATCGCCTGACGCACACCGAGCAGTTCGCGCAAACGCTGCAGCGTGGTGATCAGGGCGCGCTGGCCAGCGTCGCCCTCAGCGCCTGGCCACAACCAGTCGATCAGCTGGCTGTCGGCAACCTGCCGGCCGCCGAGCGTGAGGAGGCCCTTCAGCAGTTCGAACGGCCGCCGCTGCGCCTTGCCGTCGAAGCTCAGTTCGTGATCGTTGCGCACGATGCGCAGGCCGCCGAAGGTGAACAGTTTCAGGGGCCACGGCCAGGCCGGGTTGCAGACCGCCGCCGGGGGCGCTTGCAGGCTGCGGCGACGGATCAACTGGCGCGCGAACTCCGCTTCGACGCCAAGTTCCAGGGCACGACCGCAGAGGCGCGCCAGGGTGGCCGGATAGAGCCCGCCGTAAGCCCAGTGGCCATGTCGGCGAGCGTAACCGAAAGCTTCGCCGAGCAGCCGCGGCAGGGCTGACGGGTCGTCGCCGCCGAGTTCGGCGACCGCCGCGCGTTGCATGCTGCAGGCGACCAGCGCCGTGACGCTGCCCATCGCGCGGGCCCGTTCGAGCGCCCGCTCGCCATGCTGTCGGGCGGCATCGACGCGACCCGAGCTGGCCAACAACTCGGCCAGCAGGCCGCGGCTGATCGCCTCGAAGAAGGCGAAGCGCCGCGTTTGCGCGTTGTCGACGGCGACTTCCAGCAGATGAACGGCTTCGTCGAGGCGACCGGCAAGGGCCGCGCGCCAGCCGGCAAGAAAGTAATACTGCGCGACGTCGATCTGCCCCAGACTGGCGATCTCGGCCGCGATGCGCTGCAGGTAGCGGTCGGCCGCGTCGAGTTCGCCGCGTAGGCAGTGCACATAGACGTGCTGGAAAGCGAACTGACGGTCGATGGCGTGCGCACCGGTTTCGCTCGCCAGACGAGTGTAGTAATCGAGACGCTCCAGCGCCATGTCGGGCGATCCGCCGATCCAGTGCTCGATGACGTCGGAAAGACCACCGACCAGGCGGTGAAAGGCTGGCACGGCGGGATCGTCGAGCAGCGGGCGCAAGCCGTGCAGATGGGCCGCCAGGCCGCCCATGCCGGTGATCGCCGCGTGGTAGAGGGCGAGCAGGCCGCCGATAGCGACGCGGTCGGCACGGCGCAGCGGCAGTTTGTACAGCCGTCGCACGGTACGCAACCAGGGAGCGAACTCGGGTGCCTGCGGGCGCAGGAAGAAGGTGGCGCTGAATCCGTAGACGGAAACCTGCGCCCGGACGGTCAGGGATGGATAGCGCGGAAACCTGACGCGGAGTTCGCGCAGGCGCACCAGCCATTGTTCGAGGGCACCGTAGTCGTCGCAGGCGTAAGTGATTCCTTCGATCACGCCGCACCAACTCCGGTACAGCCCCTCGGCATCGCCGGCAGCCCAGAATGCGGCGTAGGCACGCTCGAACTGCCGATAGCCTAGCCGCGCGTCGCGTGCCAGCAACGCGGTGGCGTACCAGTATTCGATCCATGGGCGCCGTTCGTCGGCCGGCAGCGCCTCGGCCCAGCCCGCCAGCGTCGAATAACGCCCGGCGCGCAACAGCTCCGGTGCCTGGCGTAGCAGGAGCGTGCTCAAACCCGGCCAGTTTTGTGCCGCCATGTGCAGATGGGCGGCCGCCTCGGGCAGTCCGGCGGCTTCCAGGCAGCCGGCGAGATGGGCCAGGCGGGTCGCCAGTTCGTCAGCCGACCAGAGCACTCGGGAGCGCTCCTGGAGAAACTCACGTAGCAGGCGGTGGTAGCGCCAGGTCGGTTCGCGACCGCGGTCGACGGCGAGCAGCATGGTCTGACGCGCCAGGCTGGCGATGCTCGCAGCGATGTCGGCCGCCGGCATCGCCTGGCGGGCCAGGGCTTCGGAGACGAAGGGCATCCAGGCGGTGACCAGCATGAACTCGCGCAAGGCCGCGTCGGCGTGGTCGTAGAGCTCGGCGGCGAGAAAGCCGAAAAGCGTCGCCGAGGTATCGGCGGCCACCGCTGTCGGCAGGCTCGCGGGTTCGTCGCGGCCAGCGGCGAGGGCGAAGGTCAGGGCGCCTATCCATCCGTCGCACCAGCGGTGCCAGCGTTCGGCCCGCCGCCCGTCTTCACCAGCGCTGCCGGCTGGCTGGCCGCCGATCAGTTCGCCGACCTCAGCGACGGTCAGCGCCAGCTCGCGGAAGTCGATCGTGAGCAGGCGCCCGCGCAGCCGTGCGCCGTCGAATGCGGCCGGCGCCGCGTGCCGACTGAGTAGCCAGAGACGGTGGCCGGCCGGCAGTTCGTCGAGCAGGTTGGCGAGCACCCGTTGCAGGGGGCTGGTGGCCGGGATCCAGTGCCAGTCGTCGAAGGTCAGCGTGGTTTCGGCGGGGAGACGGGTAAACAAGGCGCGAAACCAGGCGCGGGCGAAATCGTCGAGTTCATCGCCGACTTGGCGTCCGTAGCCCGGCAGGTCGGCCGCCCGCCGCCGTGTGGTCAACGCCGCCGCGGCGAGGCCAAGGAAATGGAAGAAGGTGCCCGGGTCGGCGTCGCCGCGGTCGATCTGGTACCAGATCACTGGCCGCTCGCGCCGGCGCAGCGCGGCGGCGGCGAGGACGGTTTTGCCGCTCGCCGCCGGGCTGCCTATCCACAGCCCGGTGCGCGTTTCGGATGGATCGTGCCCTGGAAATTTCCTATCCTTGGGTAGCGCGTCGTTCATTTGCCTGGCGAGCCGCTCGTCGTTCCGTTGGCAGCCGGCAGACTGAGCAGCGCCCGCAGACCGCCGAGCGGGGAATCGGCGAGCCGGAGCCCACCGCCGTAGACCTGAGCCAGATCGCCGACGATCGACAGGCCCAGCCCACTGCCCGGCACCTGTTGATCGGCGCGCACGCCACGGCGCAGGACCGCATCGCGCTGGCCAGCGGCAATCCCCTGGCCATCGTCGTCGATCGCGATCGTCAGTCCGCCGGTATCGAGCCGGGCCGCGATCTCGACCCGGCCAGCCGCCCATTTGCAGGCGTTGTCCAGCAGATTGCCGAGCATTTCCTGCAAGTCCTGCTCTTCGCCGCGAAAAACCAGATCCGGGGAAATCGGATGCAACACCAGTTCCAGATCGCGCCCGGCGTGAATCCGCCGCATGGCGCGCAACAGCCCCTCGAGAACCGGCCCCACTGCCGTTCGCGCGCCGGCCAGGCGCCCGGCCGCGGCCGCCTGGGCACGCGCCAGATGGTAGTGCACCTGCTTGCGGGCGGCGTCGACCTGCGTCGCGACCAGGCGGGCGAGCTCATCGTCGCGACCGGCGGCGGCGTTGCCCAGGATCGCGAGCGGCGTCTTCAGGGCGTGCGCGAGATTGCCCGCCTGCGTGCGCGCGCGCTCGACGACCTCGGCGTTCTGCGCCAGGACGCCGTTGAAGTCGTCGACCAGCGGCGCGATTTCGGCCGGAAAGTCGCCTTCCAGGCGCGGCGCCTGGCCACTACGCAGATCGCCGAGGGCGGCGCGCAACTCGTGCAGCGGTGCCAGCCCGACGCGTACCTGGACCAGTGCGGCAATCACCAGTCCTCCGGCCAGCAAACCGAGGGCAAGCCACAAGGCGCTGTCGAAACGCGTGGCCGGATCGATCATCAGGTGCTCGTCGGCCGCCACGATGAGGCGGAACTCGCGCGCTGCGGTTTCGGGGCGCTCGTCGACCTGGATGCTGCGTTCTATCACTTCCAGCCGTGTTCCCGCCGGACCGTCGAGCCGGTGGCGGTGGACTTCGCCGTCGGCCGGCGCATCGACCGGCGCCGCCAGAACGTAGTCCCAGAGCGAACGCGACCGCAGCCGCCCGGGCGTCGCCGCAGCGCCGGTCGCCAGGTCGTCGATCTGCCAGTAGAGGCCCGAATACGGTCGCTCCAGACGCGGGTCGCTCAAGGGCACCGACAGTGCCGGCCGCCCTTGCTCATCGATCGTCAGATGCGCGGTCAACTGGTCGAGATGGGTTTTCAGCTCGGCATGAAACTGCGCCGCCACGTGCTGGCGGAACAGACCGCCCAGGCTCCAGCCGGCCACCACGACCGATGCGACGATCCAGAACAGGGTGCCGACGAGCAGGCGAATGCGCAGCGATCCGCGCCACGCGACAGGCCTCATCGCGGTGCGCTCAACCGGTAACCGAGGCCGCGCACGGTTTCGATCAGCCCCGGCGGCAGTTTCTTGCGCAAGCGGGCAATGAAGACTTCGACCGTATTCGAGTCACGATCGAAGTCTTGTGCGTAGATGTGCTCGACCAGGTCGCTGCGCGACACCACTTCGTCGCGATGATGCATCAGGTAGGCCAACACGCGGTATTCGTGGCTGGTCAGCGTCAAAGCCCGACCATCGATCGCCGCGCGGCCGTGGCGAGTGTCCAGCGTCAACGGACCGCAAGCCAGTTCGGCGCTGGCGTGGCCGCCGGCGCGGCGGATCAGCGCGCGCAGGCGAGCGAGCAGTTCTTCCATGTGAAAGGGCTTGCTCAGGTAGTCATCGGCCCCGGCGTCGATGCCGGCGACCTTCTCGTGCCAGCCGTCGCGCGCGGTCAGAATCAGGACCGGCATGTCGCGACCGGCGGCACGCCATTTTCTGAGGACGGTCAGGCCGTCGATCTGCGGCAGGCCGAGGTCGAGGACGACCGCGTCGTACGGGCTGCTGTCTCCCAAATGGTGGGCATCCACGCCGTCGGCTGCCGCGTCGACGACATAGCCTGCGGCCCGCAGTCCGGCGACCACCTGGCGGCGCAGAATGGCGTCGTCTTCGACGACGAGCAGGCGCATCAGTGTCCGCCGGCACGCCGGCCGGGTTCGTGCGGGCCGCTGGCCGCGCGCTCGCGGGCGGCGAGAATGCTGCCGTCCCGGGCGTCGACTTTCAGCTTCACCAGCGCGCCGCCGCTGCGCAAGGTCTTGATCTCATATATCCAGCGACCGCCGTCGCGCTCAAGTTCGACCTCCAGCACCTGCCCGGGATAGCTGCGTTCGACGCGCTCGATGATCGCCCGCAGCGGGAGAACCTCGCCCGCTTCGAGCGCTTGGCGAGCGCGATCGTGGTCGTGGTCACGCCCGCCGTCGGCCCGACCGCCAGCGGGCCAGGCCAGCACTGAAGCGGCGGCGAGGTGAATCAGCCAAAACCGAACGCCGCTGGTCATTCAGGGCCTCCGGCTCACTGCGCCCTGGCACCGCCGCCCATGCCCGGCCCTGGCCCTCTGCCTACCGCCTGCTGGTGGGCGGCAAACTCGGCGGGGCTGATCGAGCCATCGCCGTCCTGGTCGATCTCGGCAAACGACGGGGCGCCGGCCATCCCGCGCATCGGCCGGCCGGCACGCTGCGCCTGTCGTTCGCTGCGCGTCGCGTCGAACTCCTGCGGGGTGATCTTGCCGTCGCCATTGCGATCGAAATCGGCAAACGTCGGCCTGGCCATTCCTGGCCCGGCGGGCGGGCGACTGCCCGGGCTCGCCGTGGCTGGCGAGGTGGTCGCCCGACTGTCGGGCGGAGTATCGGCGGCGGCCGCCAGACCGCCGGCCAGGCACAGGGTTGCGGCCCATGGCCAGACAGTTTTCTTCAGCATCTCTCTATCTCCTCGAGCAAATCGGTCGCCGCGGAGAGCAGATGCGCGCCACAGGACCGCAGCTCCTCTTTATACGCTTCAAGGGCTGAACGCAAGATGAACAGGCGGTTCAGCAACGGTTCAGCGACGGTCTGGCAAAGTGGCGCCGCATCGTACCAAAAGGAAACCCTCATGAACTCTTCGCAGGCCACCCTGCTGACCCTGGCGATCGCGCTGTCGCTCGCCGCGAGACCGGCCAGTGCTGCCGCACGTGACGAACTGCTGGCCGATTATGCCGTGACGGCGAAAAAGAACAACCCGGCGTTTGCCGGATTCTCGGCCGCCCGTGGCGGAGTCTTTCACCGCAAGTCTTTTGCCGGCGGCAAACCGGATACCCCGGCGTGCACGAGCTGCCACGCCGACGATCCGCGCGCGGCCGGCCGAACACCGGCCGGCAAGGCGATCGACGCCGTTGCCGTCTCGGTCAGCCCGACGCGCTACGTCGATCCGGCGAAAGTCGAGAAATGGTTCAGGCGCAACTGCCAGGACGTACTCGGCCGTGAATGCAGCGCGCAGGAAAAGGGCGACTGGTTGAGCTACATGCTCAGTCGCTGAGTGAACAAGCACCGCCTGCTCCGGGAGAAACCGATGACCATCCCCTATCGACCGATCGCCTTCGGCCTTTTCGCTCTGGCCTTTGCGGCGCTGCTCTTCGAGCGGGCGCAGGCGGGCGGCAGCCATTTCTTCCCACCGGTGTCGGATCCCGTGGTCAGGGAAGAATGCGGCAGTTGCCACCTCGCTTACGCGCCGTCGATGTTGCCGGCCAGGTCCTGGCAGCGCATGGCCGGCGACCTGAAGAACCATTTCGGCGACGACGCCAGCGTCGATACCGCGACCACCGCCCGGATCACCGACTATCTTGTCGCCAACGCGGCCGATACGGGCGGCCGGCGCCACGGCGGGAAGCTGCTGCGCGGCGTCCCGGCTGCTGACGCACCGCTCAGGATCACCGAATTGCCGCGCTGGGTGAAGGAACACCGCGAGGTTCCGGCGCGCGACTGGAAGGAAGCGCGCAGCAAGGCCAACTGCCTGGCCTGCCACCGCGGCGCCGAACGCGGTGACTACGATGATTGACCTGCCCGTCCGCCTGCTTGCCCGCTGTCCGGCCTGCGTACGATGAAAACGGGACTTGCCCTGTTTGTCTGCCTCGTCACGCTGGCCTGGGGCTGGGATGTGCTGTCCGTCGCCGCGCCGGCGGGCGCCACCGGCCCGTGGATCCTGCGCCAACAGGGCCTCTACCTCAGCGGGCTGCTTTCGATCGCCCTGATGTCGCTGGCGATGCTCCTGGCGACCCGGCCGGTGTGGCTTGAGGGGCCGCTCGGCGGCCTGGACCGGGTCTATCGCACGCACCAGTGGGCCGCCATCCTGGCTGGCGCCAGCGCCGTGCTGCACTGGTTCATCGAGCTGTCGAGCGACCTCCTGAAAGCGATCATCGGGCGCACCGGGCGCTGGCCGAAAGAGAACTACAGCGGCTGGCACGAAGGACTGCGCGACCTCGCCAAAGACCTCGGCGAGTGGGCCCTCTACGCTGTCCTGGCGATGCTGCTGCTCACCCTGTGGCAGCGCTTCCCCTATCGCTGGTGGCGAATCCTGCACCGTCTGATGCCGCTTCTCTACCTGACGCTGGCCTTCCACGCCGTGCTGCTGGCGCCCGCCGGCTATTGGCGGCAGCCGGTCGGCCTCTTGCTCGCACTGCTGATCGGCGGCGGCGTCTACGGCAGCGTATGCTCGCTGCGCGGACGCATCGGTCAGGCACGCCAGTTCGCGGGCGAGATTCTGGCCGTCAC
Organism: Candidatus Accumulibacter vicinus; assembly: GCA_002425405.1. Lineage (GTDB taxonomy): Bacteria > Pseudomonadota > Gammaproteobacteria > Burkholderiales > Rhodocyclaceae > Accumulibacter > Accumulibacter vicinus. The sequence goes on along the minus strand of DIME01000095.1, from coordinate 39,757 downwards.
CCCGTCGGCGCCAGACGTTCTCGGCGTTCGCTGCCGCCTCGATCGGCGCTGGCCCGGACATCGACCCGGCCAGTTCGCCTTCGTCAGCTTCGCCGACCACGAGGGCCAGCATCCCTTCACGATCGCGGGCGCCGATCGGGGCGACCGCGAAGTCTCGTTCGCCATCAAGGCGCTTGGCGATTACACCAGTCGCCTGCGTGGGCAGCTCGCCGCCGGACAGCCGGTGACAGTCGAGGGCCCCTACGGACGCTTCGACTTTGCCCGCCGCAACGTCGACGCACAGCAGATCTGGATCGCCGCCGGCATCGGTGTGACGCCCTTTCTGGCCTGGCTCGAAGCGCTGCAGGCGCGGCCCGACGACGCCCCCGCCGCCGAGTTGCACTATTGCAGCCGCGACGCCGAAACCGACCCCTTCGTCACCCGCCTCAGGTCGCTCTGCTCGTCGCTGCCGACCATCCGTCTGCAATTGCACAGCGCTCGGCAAGGCCAGCAACTCGGCGCCGCGCAGCTGGTCGCCGGCAAGGACGACCGGCGGCCGGCCGAAGTCTGGTTCTGCGGCCCGCAGGGACTCGCCGACGCGCTGCGCGATGGCCTGCGCGCCGCCTGGCGCGGCCGGCTGTCTTTCCATCAGGAAGCCTTCGTTCTACGCTAGCGGCGGCCGTGGCAAGAGTCGTCGAGCGCCAGCAACCGCCTCTTCGCGAGGACCTGCGTAGTTACCTTTCAAAGCTCTTCTGGATATGCACTTTCCCAATAAGGTCGGGCACCGATCCGCTCGGCCAGGTAGTCAATCAGCACCCGTACCCGCTGTGGCACGTACCGATTGCCGGCGAGCAGGGCGTAGATGCCAAGCTCGGGCATCGGGTAATCGCGCAGAATCGGTTGCACCCACCCGGCCTCGATGGCTGCAGCGGTCAGAAAGCTGGGCTGCGCGGTGATGCCAAGACCACGAATCGCTGCGTCGAGCAGGGCATCGCCGTTGTTGGCGCGCATGCGGCCGCGTACCGGAAAGACTTCCGTCACCCCGTCCACCAGGAACGGCCAGCCCTCCTGCTGCGCAGGAAGATAGATCAGGCATTCGTGCTTCACCAGCTCGCGAGGATGTCTGGGCTCACCATGGCGACGCAGATACTCCGGCGAGGCAACCACCACCAGGTGGCTGCTGCCGATCCGCCGGCGGACATCGAGCGGTTCTAGGCGCCGGGTGATGCGGATCGCAAGATCCAGTCCTTCCTCGATGAGCTTGACGCGGCGGTCGGTGAAGTCGATTTCGGTGATCACCTCGGGGTAGGTGGCGCTGAAATCCATCAACAGCGGCGACAGGTGACGCAGACCGAAACTCAGCGGCACGCTGAGGCGAATCAGGCCGCGCGGTTCCTGGCGTTCGTCGGCCAGACCGCTCTCGGCAGCTTCGACGAGGTCGAGAATTTCCCGGCAAGACTCCAGATAAGTGCTGCCGGCCGAGGTCAGGGTCAGGCTGCGGGTGCTGCGGGCGATCAGTTTCACCCCGAGGTGGGCTTCCAGTGCCGCCACCTGACGCGTGATCACCGATCGGGCAACGTCCATCTGCCGTGCCACTGCAGCGAAACTGCCAATCTCGGCGACCCGCAGGTAAATTCGCATGCTGTCGAATCGGTCCATGGTCTCTCCACACGGTGTGATTTTGTTGCTAACATCACAACAAACAATTGCAGATTGTCCCCTATTTCATCCTCAATGGCTGCGCTACAGTTCGGCCATCGTAACCATTCGGAAATCGTCGAAGCCCTTGAATGGACAAGCTCATGACCGCCCTTCGCATCCTCCTCGCCACGCTGGCCGTGGCCGCCGCCGGAAACGCCGGCGCGGCCGAATATGGCCAGTTTCAGGCAGACAAAAGTTCGTTGACCTTCGTGTCGAAACAGATGGGCGTTCCCATCGACGGCCGCTTCAGGAAATTTGCCGTCAGCGTCGCCTTCGACCCGGCCCGGCCGACTGCCGCCAACGCCAGACTGGATCTCGATCTGGCGAGCATCGACGCCGGTTCGCAAGATGCCAACGACGAGGTCGTCGGCAAGTCCTGGTTCAATATCAAAGCATTTCCAACCGCCACATTCGTTTCCTCTGCGGTCCGCCCGCTCGGTGGCGACAAGTATGAGCTCACCGGTAAACTGACCATCAAGGGTAAAAGCCAGGATCTCAGTACGCCCTTTTCTTTCCGTCAGGACGGCGGCAACGGCGTCTTTGACGGCACTTTTGTCCTCAAGCGCCTCGACTTCGCGGTCGGCGACGGCGTCTGGTCAGACATCGGCACCGTCGCCAATGAAGTCCAGATCAGGTTTCACATCGTCGCTGCCCCGGCAGCAGTCCGCAAGTAAGTTCCCTCACCAGAAAGGAATCCTCCCATGAGAGCACAGATCAGCCTCGTCGCCCTTGCCACCCTGTTCGCTGCACCGACCTTCGCCGCCCCGGAGACCTATCTGGTCGACCCGAATCACACCTACCCGCGATTCGAGTACAATCATTTCGGCTACTCGAACCAGATCCAGCGCTTCAACAAGACTTCCGGCACCATCGTCTTCGACCGCGATGCCAGGACCGGTTCGGTAAACATCGCCATCGATGCCCGGTCGGTCGATACCGGTTATGCGCTGTTCAACGAGCATCTCCAGGGCGAAGACTTCTTCGACACCAGCCGATACCCGACCATCACTTACCAGTCCACCGCCGTCAGATTTGACGGTGACAAACCCGTGGCCGTCGAAGGGAATCTGACCATCAAGGGGATCACCAGGCCGGTGACGCTGACGCTGAGTTCCTTCCAGACGATGCCCCACCCGATCCTCAAGAAGGACGCGCTCGGTGCCAACGCCAGCGCCAGAATCAAGCGCTCCGAGTTCAACGCCGGCAAGTACGTCCCCAACGTCAGCGACGACGTCACCCTCAGCATCGCTGTCGAAGCGCTGAAGCAGTAGGCTGATCCGGAGCGGGATCCAATCCAAGCATCACGATAGCCTCTCCCCCCGAAGGAAACGCAATGCCAGCCCTGACTGCCGAAGCTCTCGATCAACTATTCGTCCACGCACGCACGCACAACGCGTTCGCGCCCGATCCGATCCCCGAAGCCACCCTGCACCGCCTGTACGACCTGATGAAGTGGGGACCGACCTCGATGAACTGCCAGCCGGCGCGGCTGGTTTTCGTCACCAGCCCGGAAGGCAAGGCCAGGCTCGCGCCGGCGCTTTCTCCCGGCAACCTCGACAAGACACTGGCCGCACCGGTGACGGTGATCATCGCTACCGACAGCCTTTTCCACGAGCATCTGCCGACGATGTTCCCGGCATACGACGCCAAGCCGATGTTCGAGCGCAATGCCGACCTTGCCGCCAGCACCGCTTTCCGCAACGGTACACTGCAGGGTGCCTACCTGATGATCGCCGCGCGTGCGCTGGGTCTGGATTGCGGCCCGATGTCCGGCTTCGACGCCGGCAAGCTCAATGCCGTGTTCTTTCCGGACGGGCGCTACCAAGCCAATTTCCTCTGCAACCTCGGCATCGGCGATCCCGCCGCCGTACATCCGCGCGGCCCGCGTCTGAGTTTCGAGGAAGCCTGCCGGATCGACTGACCACTGGAGGGCAGGCTTCGAACGGGGATCGAATCAGAGCGGGAGGCGTGCAGCGCCTACCGGCAGCGCCGCCAGACGCTGCATCTCGGTGGTGCTCAGAATGCCGGGGTCGGCAAGAAAGGCCTTCACGAAATCCGTGGCGTCGGCACCCCAGAACAGCTCGCCACCGACATCCAGAGTGGGCACGCCAAAGACTCCGCGGCCAATGGCATGTTCGGTTGCCATCTTCAGGGCATCCTTGATTTCCCGCCGCGACAGTTCCTCCGGATCGACTCCCAGCGAACGCGCCAGTGCAGTGACCTGCCGCGCGTCTGAAGGATCGGCGCCCGTGGTCCACAAGGCATCGAAAATCTTGCGCACGGCGTGTGCAGTGCCTCCGGCAGCCATCGCCAGGCGCAGGTAAGGAAGCGAATTGAAGGGATGCGCGGCCGGAAAGCAGAACGGAATGCCCAGCCGGGCCGCCCACCAGGTACAGGAACGATAGGTCCACGAGCGTTTGGGCGGGATCTCGGCAGGCCCCTTCTGCTCCCAGTGATTCAGCAAACCGGCGAAGAGTACCGGCCGGTAGGCAATCTCCAGATCCGACGGCAGTTCACCGAGACGGATCAGCCCGAGATAGGCGTAGGGCGAGATGAAATCGAAATACCAGTCAGCCTGCTGCATATCTCTTCTCTTGCCTCCAAAAAATCGCTGCCGGAACGGGTCGCCACACTTGTCCCTCGCTCCGTGTTATTACGGCTGCCAATCCTCGCAGGTCGGGTCAGCACCGCATCATCCGACATTCTTTCCCTCCGGCCGCCCTGTCGGGTTACAGCGGGCTGATCCGGCCTACGGACTATACTTCACGAGGGCGGCAAATTCCAGGGATGATGCATCAGTCCGCGCAAGCGCCCGCATCTGCCTGGGGGTCGAAACGAAATAAAATCCCCTGGCAAATCTTGCCGGTCTGTCGCAGCAAGCCCGGAATGAGCGACAATGATCAACCTGCATCAAGGCTGCTCACGACTCCCATGAAAATACTCTCGACCCTGATCCTCTGCATCACCCTGCTGTTTTCCGGCTGCTCACAACCGCCGAACTTCAAATCGACCGACATTTCCGGCGCCGACTGGGGCAAGGGCTTCACCTTGACCGACCCGCAGGGTCAGATACGTCGTCTGACCGATTTCCAGGGCAAGGCGGTCATCGTCTTCTTCGGTTACACGCAGTGCCCTGACGTCTGCCCGACGACGCTTTCATCGATGCGCGAGGTGCTGGGCCGTCTCGGCGACGCCGCCGGCCGCGTCCAGGTGATCTTCGTCACCCTCGACCCGGCGCGTGACACGGCGCAGGTATTGGCCGAATACGCCAGCGCGTTTCATCCGAGTTTCATTGGCCTGCGTGGCGACGAGACGACCACCGCGGCAGTCGCCAGGGATTTCAAGGTCTTCTATGCCCGGCACGCAGGCAGTTCACCCGGCAGCTACAGCATCGACCACTCCACGGGCAGCTATGTCTTTGATCCCCAGGGGCGGCTGCGGCTTCTCGTCAGCCACGGCGAAACGCCCGTCAACGTTGCTGCCGATCTGAAGCTGTTGCTGGCCGGCAAATGATCTTCCAGGAAACATGACATGTCACGCTTTCTCCTGTTCCTCGCCCTGTTCTCCTTTCAGGCTGCTGCCGCCACTCCCGGCGAAGCGATCAACCTCGACATCGGCACCCCGCCGGTGGTCATCGTCAAGCATAGTCTCGCACAGCGCGCATCGCGGCTGGTCCGCTTCTACGATGCCGGAATCATCGGGCTGGCTAATGATGGCATGGTCAAGATACGTGATGGCAGCCGTCTGACACTGACACAACGGCAGATCGCCGAGAAACTCATCGACAACGAGAACCCGGACCGCAATTCGCTGATCTACGCCATCGCCGAAGGGCACGGCGGCCAGGCCTACGAGCCCGCCGCCCGGGCGGCGCAGATCAGGCGCTGGAAGGAGCAGTTCCACTCCGGCTGGTGGATCGAGGATGCGCAAGGCCAGTGGAGCATCAAACCCTGACGTTGCCTCTCGCAAGCGACCCGGGCAACTGTGGCATCGGATCTTGTCGCAGTAAGACGCAGCCCCAAGACGAATGAACAATCAAGGAATCAGACATGAAAACCACACCCACCGCCTTAACGCTGGCGATGCTGCTCAATTGCTCGTCGCTGGCGGCACTCGCCGCCGATGTCGATATCAAGGATCCCTGGGTTCGCGGAACGGTCAGCGGCCAGCAGGCAACCGGCGCCTTCATGGCCATCACCAGCAAGTCAGGGGCAGTGCTGGTCGGTGCTGCCAGCCCGGCGGCCGGCAGCACCGAAATCCATGAAATGAAGATGGACGGTGGCATCATGAAAATGCGTGCCATCCCGCGCCTTGAGCTACCGGCCGGCAAACCAGTGCAGCTCGGACCCGGCGGTTACCATGTCATGCTGATCAACCTCAAACAGCCGCTCAAGAAGGGCGATACGGTACCGCTGACGCTGCAGGTCGAAGGCCTGGACAAGAAAGTCGAAGTCGTCGAAGTCAAGGCCGAAGTGCGCGACCTGACTGCAAGCACGCCGCCGGCCAGCGAACACAAACACTGAGCACCTCTGATCATCGCAGGTGCCGGGGAACAGCCATGACCGTTAAGCGAATTATTTCATTTCATGTAGAATCAAAGTTTGATTTTTTCGGGTAAGTCTCTCCATCATGTCGCGCAAGCATAGACCAGCGCTGTCGCGTCCCACGCCAGCGGGCACACCTGTATCGCCCGAAACACATGCCAGGCAGGTTCTCGACGCGGGCCTCTATCGTGAGGCGATCGAACTCTACAAAAACCTGCTCAAGCAAGAGCGTCGATCCGAATGGCTTGATGGCCTGGCGGCGAGCTACGCCGGTCGGGCCAAGGAGCTGGCGAGCAAGGGCATGCTGCAGGAGGCGCTGGTGGTCTGGCGCAACCGCTCCACTCTGTGCGGCAAATCGCTGGCCGAGGGCCCCTACCTCGACTGGTTGCTGCGTACCGGTGCACATGACGCGGCACTGCGCCTGCTGACACCGACAGGCGATGCGGCGGCGACCGTCGACGCCGACCTGGAAACCCGTCTGGCGGCGGTGGCGCTGACCGCACCCGACAGCGCCACCGCTCAGCTCGCCGCCGACAGTCCGCTGCGCCGTCATCGTGCGACCGCACAGGCGGCCATTGCCGCCTGCTGCCGGGGTGATCTGGCCGACCTGGACGAGCAATTGCGCGGCATTCCCTTTCGCTCTCCGTATCGTGATCTGCGCTTCATCCTCAAGGCACTGCTACTGGTCGGCAACGACCCCGCCCAGGCGGCCGGCCTGATCGCCCGCGTGACCGTCGACGGGCCTTTCGAGAGACTCGCGGCCGTTGTTCGTGCCGGCGTCCTGCCGGACAGGCGCTGGCTGCTGGCTCTGCTCGATCTCGACGAAGAGGGCCGGCATTTGCTTCTGGAAATCAAGGGTTGCCCGGAAAACCGGCGCTCGCTTCTGCTCGAAGTTGCCGAACTGGCGAGGGCTGGCGTACCCCCGACGCCGACCAGGGTCGTCGACCTCCTGCTGCGCCGCAGCCGCGGCCTGCCGGCAACGGCAGCCAGGCTTTGTCGCCGCCTGCTGCCTTACGCGGAAAAACGTCTGGCGGAGTACCAGAATGCTTTCGGTCCGCTGGGCGAAGCAGAGAGCGAGCGCATCCTGGCTCTCGCCGCCCAACGCCGGGGCGCAACCAATCACAGCGAATCGCACTGGTTGCGCGCTGTCCGCCTGTTTTCGACGGAGGAAGCGCCGCTGCAGGCGGCCTTGATCCTTCGTTATCTCTTTGATCTGATCGTCGGCGATCAGGACGCTTCGGACTATGATGACGAGTGCACCACCTGGCTCGAACGCAGCCTGGAACTCGACCCGGACGACCGTGCCACGCATTTGAAGCTGATCCGCCTGCATCGCCAGGGACAGAATCTGAAGGCAGCGCGTGCGTCTGTCGAAACGGCGCTGGCGCGCTTTGCCAATGATCCGGCAGTATTGCTCGAAGCCGTCGAAACGGCGCTGGCCGGCAATGCCTTCAAGAAAGCGGTGACGCTCGCCAAACGCCTGCTCGATCTCGATCCGATCAATTCGAAGGTGCGGGCGCTGATCGGTCGAGCGCACCTGTCGCATGCCCGCAAACAGATTCGGCTGCACCGACCGGAGGCGGCCGGCAAGGAACTCGACCTCGCCGACGAGTGGCTCGCTACCGCACACGAACGCAGCGTCAGCAAGCTGTTGCGCGGGCTGAGCGCCGCCGATGCGTCGGCGACCGTGCTGTTGCGGGAAGCCGTCGGCGAACTGGGAGGCAAGCTGCTCGCTGCCTGGCACGTTCTGCTCGAAAGCATCCGGGTCGGTAGCCAGCCAGCCGGAGAACTGCGCCGGGCAGCGCCTGACCTGTCGGGAATGCCCGTGCCTCGAGAAGTGCTGACCGTCATGCACGCCATCAACGCACTGGGCGAAAACGAGTCGAAGGCACTGCGGACCGTCCTCGACACCCTGCGGGCGCCGCTGAAACGTGCTGCTGCTGGCGATTTCAGTGAATCCGAACGGATCTCGATCTGCGAGACGCTGTTGAGCCGGGAAGAGCGGGTACTTCTGCAGGCCTACGCGGATGCCGGTTTGCGGCGCTGGCCCGAGCGGCCGCTTTTTGTCTATCTGGCGATTTTTGCCAAACACGGCAAAGGAGCGTTTTTCGCGATGTCGGAGCGCGAGCGACAGGCCCTGGAAGGTGCGCTGAAGAAGGCCCTGGAGGACGGCGACCAACGGACGGTGCTGCGGATCCGCGATCTGATGGGGCCGACAGGCTATTTCAGTGGCGAGGATTCGGACGACTCCGACGACGATGATGGCTTCGGCGATTTTGTAGACGATCTGCCTGCGAATCCACGGGATGTGTTCAATCTTTTGATTTCGATGGGTGGACACAACGAAGTGATCCGCATGGCCCGCGAGGTCCTCCCCGACAGCAAGTTTCGTCCGCTCGAGCGCGCTGCCGGCGGCAACCGGAAAAAGCTGGCCGAAATGCTGATCGAACTGCTGGTCGAAAGCCTTGCGAATCTCGATCTGTCTTCTCTCATCGCTCCCCCGTCGGGCGGACTGCCGAAGCCCCGCCCGCCCGCGCCAAAGCAACCCGTTCAGGACGATCGCCAGAAAGGGCTGTTCGATGATTGACCCCTACCGCGTTCTTGGCGTCGACCTGACGGCAAGTGACGAGACGATTCGTGCCGCTTACCTGGCAGCGATTCGTGAATCGCCCCCGGAACGTGACCGCGAGCGCTTCGAGAGCGTTCGCACGGCCTATGAGGCGATCTGCAACCATCGTCGGCGGCTGGCGCACGCGCTGTTCGACTGTTCCCTGCCAACCATCGATGATCTGTTGAGCGCCGTCAGCAGCGATTTTGTTCCGCAGCCACCAACCGAACGGCGGCTGCTGCGGTTATTGGGAGCGAAATGAACTCGCCGGCGATCGTCCTTGACCCCGAGGAAAGAGCGCGTCTGGTAGACGACTTCCGCGCCGCTCTCGAGCGTTCGGCCAGGCAGGGTGAGCCGGCGGATCGGCTGGATGACCAGGCCGCCGGTGACGCAGAGACCTCGGTCGACCTGGCCACCCTGCTCAGCGAGATGGCCGTTCTGAAGAGCGAATTGCGGCTGCAATCTCGCCAGTTCAAGAATACGCTTGATGAATTGCGGGCTTTTGGCAACGACCTGCGTCAACACGGCGAGCGCCTGCAGCGTGATCTCGAACGGGCGCGGGAGCAGGCGGCATCGATCCAGGGGCAGACCGAGCGGCAGTTTCTGCTTGCCCTGCTGGACCTGCGCGATCGCCTGCAAAGCGGTGTCGACGCCGCCGGAAGGCCACCGTCGTCGTTCCTGACGCGTCTGGTTCCCGGGCCGGCGCGTTTCGCGGCCAGCCTGGCGGAGGGCCAGCGGCTCACCCTGCAGCGCCTCGACGACCTGCTCGCCAGCCATCGGGTGCGGCCGCTGCCGGTGCTCGGCGAGATCCTCGATCCGCAACGAATGCGTGTGGTCGGCGTCGAAGCCGCCGGCAGTTCGTCAAGCGTTCCGGATGGCACCATCCTGCGCGAGGTCAAGCGCGGGTTTCTCCACAACGGCGAGCTGTTGCGTGTCGCCGAAGTCATTGTCAGCAAGAAAGCAACCAACACATGACGGAAATCATTGTCGGTATCGATCTCGGTACGACCAATTCAGAAGTGGCCATCGTCCGTCAAGGACGTGTCGAGGTCATTCCGGTGGCCCCTGGTGTACGCATTCTGCCCTCGCTGGTCGGTGTTGCCGACGACGGCAGCCTGCTGGTCGGCGAAGCAGCGCGCAACCAGTATGCGCTGCACCCCGAGCGCAGCGTACGTTCGATCAAGCGTCGCATGGGTGAGTTCACCCCGGTACAGATGGCCGGCAAGGATTACAGTCCGCAGGAAATCTCGGCGATGATCCTGCGCCGACTGCGGGACATCGCCGAGGCGCACCTGGGTCAGCCCGTGGGCAAGGCGGTGATTACCGTGCCCGCCTATTTCTCCGATGCGCAACGCCAGGCGACGCGCGAAGCCGGCGAAATCGCCGGCCTGGAGGTGGTACGCATCATCAACGAGCCGACGGCAGCGGCGCTGGCTTATGAAAGCTGCCACCACGGGGCGCGCAAGGCGCTGGTCTATGACCTCGGCGGTGGCACCTTCGATGTCTCGGTCGTCAACCTGGAGAGCGACGTCGTCGAAGTGCTGGCCAGTCACGGCAACAATCATCTGGGCGGCGACGATTTCGACCAGAAACTGATCGCCTTCGCGACCGATCATCTGCGCGAGCGGCACGACATCGATGTCGGACAGCATCCGCTGGCCATGGCTCGCCTGCAGCACGCCGCGGAAGCGGCCAAGATCATCCTTTCCAGCGAACCTTACGCCACGCTCTCGGAAGAGTACCTGCTCGAAAAGGACGGGGTGCCGATCCACCTGTCGGTCGAAGTCTCGCGCAACGAATACGAGGAGATGATCGAGCCGTATATCGCCGAGACCCTCGACGCCGTGCATATCGCCTTGAGTGGTGCCGGACTGACGGTCGCCGACATCAACGAAATCCTGCTCGTCGGTGGAGCGACGCGGACACCGCTCATCCAACGCCGCCTCGAGCAGGAACTCGGGATGCAGCCGCGCGCCGAGGTCGATCCCGATCTCTGTGTCGCGATGGGCGCCGCCATCCAGGCAGCCGTCATCGCCGGCGACCAGGCCCCGACGGTGCTCATCGATGTCACGCCCTACACCTTCGGTACCAGCGCCCTCGAGTATTTCAACGGTCAGATGTATCCCTTCTGCTTCGTGCCGCTGATTCGCAAGAACACGCCGATTCCGGTCTCAAAAAGCGAGGGCTTCTGCACCATTTTCGACGGTCAGAGCAAGGTCGATATTCACGTCTACCAGGGCGAGGACCCGGACGCACTGAACAACATCGAGATCGGGCGATTCACCATCGAGGGCTTGCGCGATGCGCCGGCCGGCAACCCGCTGGTGACAACCTTCTCTCTCGATGTCAACGGCATCCTGCAGGTGACCTCGCGCGAGAAGGAAACCGGCCTGGTGCATTCGATTACCATCGACAATGCCATCAGCCGCTTCACCGGCGACAAGCTGGCGGAAGCACGGGAACGCATCGATGGCTTGTTTGGCGGCCAGGAAGACGCCGTGCAGCCGTCGTCAGGCGCCACCAGCGCCGAAGCTTCTTCACCGACCGACGACGGCAGGCGCCTGCGCGTCGAAGCCGGCGCCCTGATCGAAAAGGCCGAGCGCCTGCTGGCCAAGGCGGGTACGGAAGATGCCGAGGATCTGGTGAATGGCATCGAAGCCGTCAAGGACCGGACCGATGGATCGGACACCGACCTGAAAGCGGCCATGGATGCGCTTGCCGACCTTCTGTACTACCTCGATGTCTGAACTGCTCGATCGCTGCCCGGCATGCCGGGCGCGCCTGGCCGAAGCAGCCGTCTGTCCGCGTTGTGGCTGCGATTTTTCGCTCGTCAGGCAGGCGATGGCGCAAGCGGCGCGCCTGCTCGAACAAGCGCTGTGTTCGCTTGCCATCGGCGACCGCGCAGCAGCCCGTCGCCAGATCGAGGCCTCGCTGGCCTTGCACCGGCGGCGACTGGCACAGGCCATCAGAAGCTTCCTCGACACGGCCGCTGACACCGAGCTGGCGGCCAGCGGACACGCGCAACCTCCGACCAGCATCCGGAAAGAAGATGCCTGTCTCCCCGCATAAAGCCCATCGCCACCTGAAATCGATTCCTTGCACGGCAAGGCTACCACTCGGGAACGAGGAACCAGCCACCATCAGCAGGAATACATGAGCAAGATCGAACAATTGCGGATCAGCGGCCAACTTCCCAGCCCGAAAGGGGTGGCGTTGGCGATCATGGAGATCAGTCGGCGCGAGGATGCGACCATTGATGAGGTGGCCCGGGTAGTTCAGGGCGATCCTGCGCTTTCCAGCCGCCTGTTGCGCCTCGCCAATGCTTCAGCGGGCGGTGTCCGGCCCCTGGTCTCGGTCAGGGAAACCGTGATGCGCCTGGGCATGACGACCGTCCGCCAGCTGGCCATGGGTTTCTCTCTGGTTGACCAGTATCTGCAGGGACAGTGCGCCGCCTTCGATTATCCGGCTTTCTGGTCCCACTCCCTGTTCATGGCGGTAGCCAGCCAGGAGTTAGGCAGGATGGTACGGGTTGCTTCCCCTGACGAACTGTTTGCCTGTGGTCTGTTGGCGCAGATCGGCTGTCTGGCGCTGGCTACCCTCCATCCCACCGACTACGCGGCCGTCCTGGCCGGGCAGAGCGATGGTGCGGTGCTCCTGGAGCTGGAGCGTAAGCATCTGGGAGCAGATCACACCGAATTCACGGCCGCCATCCTCGCCGATTGCGGCATACCCAAGGCCCTGGCCGAGCCGGTCTATTACCACGAGTTTCCGCAGACCTCCGGCTTCTCCGAAGGCTCCCGGCCTGACCAGTTGACCCATCTGTTCTTTCAGGCGCGACGAATGGCGGATCTCGGTCGCACACCCGAGACGGAGCGCCATGGCAACATCGTCGAGCTGATGCTGCTGGGTGGCAAGGTCGGTCTGGATGCGACGGCCATGGGCGAAGTATTCGACCGTGCAGTTCACCAGTGGCAAGAATGGGCCGATCTGTTGAAGGTGCCAGCCGCCCAGCTCCCTTCGTTTGGCGCCATGGCCAATGCCCCGGTTCCTCGCCCGGAGCAGGAATCAAGGACGGAGCACAGCCGCAAGCGGGTCTTGCTGGTAGAGGACGATCCCACGACGCTGATGATGACGGAGGGTTTGCTGAGCCACCTTCTCGGTTGCAGAGTCCACATCGCTGAAAATGGCGAGGATGGCCTGGCCCTGGCTCTGGAAGTCATGCCACAGATCGTCATCACCGACTGGCACATGCCGGTCATGGACGGGATCGAGCTCTGCCGCGCCATGCGTGCCACCGAATGGGGCCAGTCCATTTATGTGATCATGCTGACCGGCGAAGAGAACGAAAGCAAGATCATCGAGGCTTTCGAAGCCGGGGTCGACGATTATGTGACCAAACCGGTGAATGTGCGTGCCTTGAGCGCCCGAATGCGGGCGGCCCTGCATTACGTGAAGCTGCTCGAGGCCTGGGAGAACGACCGGGCACAGCTCAAGCAGTTCACGGCCGAGCTGGCGATCAGTAACCGGCGGCTCGAACATACCGCGATGACCGACCCGCTGACCGAGCTACCCAATCGGAGGGCCGGCATGGAGTTGCTGAAGCGCTTCTGGGGCGCCTCCCAGCGCACGGCCCAACCGGTGGCAGCACTCATGATCGATGTTGATCTCTTCAAATCCATCAATGACCGATACGGTCACGCGGTGGGTGATCGGGTCCTGCATCAGGTGGCCAAGGCCATCCAGTCTGCGGCCCGCAAGGACGATAGTGTCAGCCGGATCGGCGGGGAGGAGTTCCTGCTGATCTGTCACGACGCCGACCCCCGAGCGGCCCTGCTGGCTGCCGAGCGTCTGCGGCAGATGGTCAAGGCGATGCAGATCAACATCTCCGGTGTGGAAATCCGGACTTCGGTCAGCATCGGCGTGGCCAACCGGGAGAACGGCATGGACAATGAAGATGACCTGCTCCGGGCTGCAGACAAAGCCCTTTACGCCGCCAAGCAAGCCGGTCGGGACCGGGTCTGCCTGTCTGTCAACGGCAAGACTCTCTGCGCCGCCTGTGCCCACGGTCAACGCCAGGCGTGAAAGAGTCCGTCGAGATCATTGGCGATGCACGGCCGTCCAGTCGAGACCGAAGCGTGACAGGTATTTGCGCAGCCGGTCAGCGTCGTTGGCCGTTTTCTTGTCCTGGCGGGATACGGCGAAAAGCTGACGACCGGCGTCCGAAAGGCTGGCCGCTTGCCGGCAAACAGCGATCACGGTATTGAGCTGGCAGCGATCGAAGAGGTCGAGTTGCTCGGCCTGTTCGCCCAGAATGCAGGCGACCGCATCGACCGGCTGGCTGCCGCCCCAACTGTGGCCAAGCCGCTCGATCTCCTCGACGACCCGGGCCTCGGTGATCCGCCCCGCTTCGGCCAGAGTCGCCATGCGCGTGACCGACGCCGAGAGTTCACGGAAATTGCCGCGCCAGGCAGCATCCGCCGAGCTGGCAAAGGCCAGATAGCGGCGGCGGGCTTCGACGTTGAAGCGTACGAGCTGATCATGGTCACGCGCATAACGTTCCAGCTCGTAATCGAGATTGGGCTCGATATCCTCGCGCCGTTGTGCCAGGCCGGGCAGGTCGAAGGTCCACAGGTTGATGCGCGCATACAGGTCTTCGCGGAAATGCCCCTCGGCAACCCAATGGCGCAGGTCGCGATGCGTGCCGGCGATGAGCTGGAAGTCGCTCGTCACTTCCTTGTCGCCACCGAAGGGGAAGAAGCGCTTTTCCTCGATCGCCTTGAGCAGCATCGCCTGCTCGTCCAGCCCGAGTTCGCCGATCTCGTCAAGAAACAGCAATCCGCCATCGGCCGCGCGTAGGAGGCCGGGGCGTTCGTTCTGCGCCCCCGTGAAGGCTCCCTTGACGTGGCCGAAGAGGCTGGACATGGCCGAATCGCCGCGCAAGGTCGCGCAGTTCACCTCGATGAAACGTCCGGCCAGACGCTGTTTCTGTCGCTTGAGTTCATACACCCGGCGGGCGAGAAACGATTTGCCCGCACCGGTGGGGCCGATCAGCAGCATCGGCGACTTCGAGCGCCCCGCCACCCGTTCGATCTGCTCGATCATGCGGTTGAAATTGGCGTTGCGCGTGGCAATCCCGGATTTCAGGAAGCTCACCGTGTCGGCGCGCTCGCGCTGAAAGCGCTGCGCAATCTTGTTGTAGCGCGACAGGTCCAGATCGATGATCTCGTAGCTTCCGGCAGTATTCGCCACCGCCTTCTTGCGTGCCGGTGAGGTCTGCAGGAGTCGGGCCGGCAGATAGCGTGCTTCGGCCAGCAGGAACCAGCAGATCTGTGCGACATGGGTTCCGGTGGTGATGTGCAGCAGGTAATCCTCGTTCTCGGAGTCGAACGGGTAAGCGCGCGCGAAGTCGTGCAGCGTCGTGTACACCTCCTCGAAATCCCAGGGATCGCGCAGCTCGATCTCGACGCGGCAGACTTCGGTTTCGGGCGATACCGACTTGATGTCCGCCTGCACACCCTCGGCCAGCCCGCGGCTGCGCGCATCGTGCAGCAACTCCAGGCGATGTACGATCAGCTCCTCCTGCTGGCAGAGAGCGACCGTCGGCCGCCACTTCGCCCAGCGTGCGCTGCCCCTGCCGCCATAGTCGAGTTGCGTACCGAGAAAGCCGATGACGACGGTTCTCTTCATGTTGACTATCCTTCCGGATAAATAACGATTCCATATTCTAATAGATGCAGTTCATTCCTGTTTCGACGGAAGCCACAAATGCCCTGAAGATCTCGCCAGATCAATGGCTTGATTGCAATGCTGCGGCTTTCTCGAAGGTTGGCACGGATTTCGCTCTGAAAGCGTTGTCGCAACATCGCTGCAAGGCCCACGGGCAGGGGATCAAGACCCCGCCGGTGCGCAGAGACCGGATTCCGGTCTGTCGTTTCTGTGCATGCCGCCACAGCGGGAAGGCGATAACGGGCGATCTCGTCGGGAGCTCGTCGGGTTCGATTCCCGGGTCGCCCCCCATTGGATAGCTCAATCGGGTAGAGCAACTGACTCATCCTCAGTGTGTCGCGGGTTCGATTCCCGCTCCAAACTGTCTTTCCATGACAGCGTAAGGTAGCAGTACCCGTCGGTCGCGGGATGCGCAAGCCCCCGCTGCCGGTCCGGTCGGCGACTGTCCCGCACTGGCGGCACGGCGAACCGGCGAGAAAGCGGGCATGTCAGCTCTCCCCCACGTGCCTCGGCACAAAGGGTGGAGCACCGACTTTCCGCAAGTCGCCACTCGCTTCCCCGCGAGTGCCGGGCAATCGGCCCAGCGAACCGGCATTGACCGGCAACAGAACAACAGAAAAGGAGAATGAACATGTTGAAGCGTTTCGTCGTGTTGAAGAGTGAACGTGCGGCCTTGCTCAAGGACGGCGACTTCGAGCGCATCCTCAGCGCTGGTCGCCATTACTTCTTCGACCCCATGCACCGGCTCTCGGTCCAGACCTGGCAGCTCGACGCTCCCATGCTCGACCTCAAGCTGGTCGACTACCTGCTTCAGCACGCTCCACAGACCGTCGCAGAACATTTCGTCTGCATGGAACTGAGTGAAGACGAGGCGGGTTTGCGCTATGAGAACAAGATCCTGGTCGAAGTGCTGGCACCTGGGTCCCGCCGCGTTTTCTGGAAGGGCCTGGTCGAACAGCGACTGGAAAAAGTCGATCTGCAGCAGGGCTATGAAGTCGCACCGCAACTGGCAGCGCACTTCCTGCAGCCGAGCCTGCGGGCGCACGCAGTGAGCGGTCTGGCCGGCCTGCTGATCGCGCAGGTGCCTGCCTACCACGTCGGCGTTCTGCGCGTCGACGGCAAGGTGCAGCGACTGATGTCGCCCGGCGTCGGGGCATTCTGGCGCTTCAACCGCGAAGTGCTGGTCGAACTCGTCGATATGCGCCTGCAGAACATGGAAGTGTCGGGTCAGGAAATCCTGAGCAGCGACAAGGTCGGCTTGCGCCTCAACCTCGCGGCGACCTGGCGCTATACCGACGTGCTGCTGGCGCACGAAAAGCTGGCGAAACCGGTCGAACACCTGTATCGCGAACTGCAGTTCGGCTTGCGGGCCGCCGTGGGAACGCGATCGCTCGACGAGCTGCTGGAAAACAAGCAGATCATCGACGAAGCCGTCAGCGCGCACGTGGCGCGCAAACTGGACGGCTTCGGGATCGAAGTGAACAGCATTGGTGTCAAGGACATCGTCCTGCCCGGCGAGATGAAGATCATCCTTGCCAAAGTGGTCGAAGCCGGGAAGCTGGCCGAAGCCAATGTCATCCGTCGCCGTGAGGAAACCGCGGCAACGCGTTCGCTGCTCAATACCGCGAAGGTGATGGAAGGCAACCCGGTCGCGCTGCGTCTGAAGGAGCTGGAAACGCTCGAGCGTGTGGCGGAACGGATCGACCGCATTTCGGTGTTTGGCGGCCTCGATCAGGTGTTGAGCGGACTGGTGAACATCAAGGGCGCATGAGTCGCTCACCCTCTCCTGCGATGGCGGGAGAGGGTGAGCGGTGAAAACCCGCAAATGCGGTGATCAGAAAGTGCAGGTGAAATCATGAAAAGCGGAAAACAGCGCAAGCTGGAAATCAAGAGTGCCCGGTTACAGCGTGCGACGCGCATTCAGAACCACCCATCGCCACTGCCGGTTGACGTTTACTCTCCGGGCATCGTGTGGTGTGATGCGACCCGCCTGGCTCGCCGCATCAGCTACGGGGTGCCTGCGTTCATCGAGCGCGGTTACTACGTGGATATCGCCTTCCGGTGCAGGGATTGCGGCGCCGAGTGCGTCTGGACTGCGGCACAGCAGAAGTGGTGGTACGAAGTTGCCCAGGGCAATATTGAAACGCGCGCGGTACGATGCAGGCCTTGTCGTATCAAGGAACGCGAACGCAAGTCACAGGCCCGCCGTATGCAACAGGAAGGCCTGCAGAAGAAGCAGGCTACCGACCATCAGTAAAGAGAGAAGTAGAAATGGACTACCAACTCCTCGAAGTCGAAAACGGCAAACCGATCAAGATGTGGACGCAAGACGTTCCGGTGGAGGACGAAGCCCGCGAGCAGTTGATCAACACCGCCAGAATGCCTTTCATCTATCGGCATCTGGCGGTGATGCCGGATGTACACCTGGGCAAGGGCTCGACGATCGGCAGCGTCATCCCGACGCAGGGCGCGATCATCCCGGCTGCCGTCGGCGTCGATATCGGCTGCGGCATGATGGCCGCGTGCACCACGCTGCTGGCGAGCGATCTGCCGGACAATCTGCATGCACTGCGTACGGCCATCGAGCGCGCCGTGCCGCACGGGCGGACGGTCGGCCGGGGCCGGCGCGACGAAGGGTCGTGGGATACGCCACCCGAGACCGTCGATGCCATGTGGGCCGGTTTGCTGGAAGGCTTCACACGCATCACCGACCGGCACCCGTGTCTGAAGAATACCAACAACCGCAAGCATCTCGGCACGCTCGGTACGGGCAACCACTTCATCGAAGTCTGTCTCGACGAAGCGGATCGTGTCTGGTTCATGCTGCATTCCGGTTCACGCGGCGTCGGCAATGCCATCGGTAACCACTTCATCGGGCTGGCACAGAAGGACATGCAGCAGCACATCGCCAAGCTGCCGAATCGTGACCTCGCCTACTTCGCAGAGGGCAGCCAGCACTTCGATGATTACGTCGAAGCCGTCGGTTGGGCACAGGATTTTGCGCGGCGCAACCGTCTGCTGATGATGCAGAATGTGATTGCCGCTGCGCGTGGCGTAATCGCCCAACCGTTCAGCGCCAGCGTCGAAGCCGTAAACTGCCACCACAACTACGTCCAGCGCGAAACCCACTTCGGTGCCGAAGTCCTGGTCACCCGCAAGGGGGCCGTTTCGGCACAGAAAGGCGAGCTCGGCATCATTCCGGGTTCGATGGGCGCCAGAAGCTTCATCGTGCGCGGTCTGGGCAACGAGGAATCGTTTTGCTCCTGCAGTCACGGCGCCGGGCGAACAATGAGCCGGAACGAAGCCCGACGCCGCTTCACCGTTGCCGACCAGGAGCGCGCCACCGCCCACGTCGAGTGCCGGAAGGACGCCGATGTGATCGATGAAATTCCGATGGCCTACAAGGATATCGATGCGGTGATGCACGCGCAGCGCGAACTCGTGGAAGTGGTACATACGCTGCACCAGGTGGTGTGCGTCAAGGGCTGAAAGAATGAAGATGATTGAACTCGACGGATCGCACGGAGAAGGCGGCGGGCAGATTCTGCGTACCGCGCTGACCTTGTCGATGATTACCGGAATTCCGTTTCGCATCGAACGAATCCGCGCAAGACGCAGCAAGCCGGGCTTGTTGCGGCAGCATCTGACGGCGGTGAATGCTGCCGTGCAGATCTGCGGTGCACAGGTAGAGGGAGCAGGGCCGGGTTCACAGGCCTTGAGCTTCATCCCAGGCAAGATTCGTGGTGACGACTACCGCTTCGCCATCGGCACGGCCGGTAGCTGCACCCTGGTACTGCAGACCTTGTTGCCGGCGCTATGGTTCGCCGATGCACCGAGCACGCTGCGGATCAGCGGCGGAACCCACAATCCGGCGGCACCGCCGCTTGATTTTCTGAGCCGTAGCTGGCTGCCGCTGCTCTTGCGCATGGGTGTGGAGATGAAACTCGAGCTGCTGCGCCACGGCTTTTATCCGGCCGGCGGCGGTGAGCTATACGCCAGCGTACGTCCGGTCTCGGCCCTGCAGTCCTTCGAGTTGCTGGAGCGTGGCGAGTTGCGCGTAGCGCGGGCGACGGCCATCGTCGCGGGGGTGCCCGTTGGGGTGGCCAAACGCGAGCTGGCGGAACTGCACTTGCAGCTCGGCGGGGTGCTGGGGGAATTGCAGCAGGAAATGCGTGCCCTGTCTTCGCGCGAGGGGCCAGGGAATGCTTTACTGGTGGAACTGCAATACCGCGAAATCACCGAACTGTTCACCGCCTTTGGCGAAAAGGGTCTGCCGGCTGAAGTGGTGGCCAGCCGCGTGGCGAAGCTCGCCCGGCATTTCCATGACAGTACGGCAGCGGTGGGCGAGCATCTGGCAGATCAACTGGTCCTGCCGCTGGCACTCGCCGGTGCGGGAGCCTTCACCACGGTGAACGTGTCTTCGCATCTGCAGACCAATGTGGAAGTGATCGGCAAGTTCCTGCCGGTCGAGTTTTCGCTCACCCAAACGGCGGGCGTGCACAGAATTTCGCTGCTGTGAACCTTGCCGACGGGTGATACGGGAGCCACCGGCAACACTGGCGCAAGGGGCAACACCGGCGCAAGAGGGACGACAACCGGCGGTACTGTGGTAGTTGTCCCGGGCCGCTGAAGAAGCACACTTGCAGCATGGACCCGGCGCCTGTCCCTACGCCGACGGTCTGGCGCAGGGACAGGCGCCGGACTGCTCATCGGCCACCATGTGCAAGGGGGCGTTCGCATGCTTGACCGGTGCTCGCGCTGAGCGGCGCATAGATCGCGACTGAACGACTGGTGCCGGGGCTCCGCCGGCGCGTGCCTGCGCGGCGCTCAGTGGCCTCGGTACGCTGACGTACAGACGGCGGCGGTCGACACGACGGACCATTGCCGGACAATCAGAGGGTTCGGCAGATCGCCGGGCCGGGACTGGCGAAGGCTTCCCTTGCGCCCGCCCAGGGTTGATTTCTGGAGCAGATCATGAGCCATTCCCGATCAACGTTCGACATGCAGACGCCTGGACGGTCTTGCCGCCTTTCCCTTTACAGTGGCCTGCTGGCCCTCGTCATCGCTCTGCCGTGCGCGCCGCTACTGGCCGCTACGGCCGGCGACGTGACGCCGGCCAATACCACCAGCGCCCCGCAAGAACCGGGTGCCTGGATGAGCGGCGGCATTGGCGACGAAGCGCGCGAAGACATGCGCAAGGTTGCGGCAGCCTACAACGTACACGTCATGTTCAGCGAACAGCGTGGCAACTACCTGGCCGGCATACCGTTTACCGTTGCCCGACTGGCAAGGGGAAGCCGGCAGCAGATCTATGCGGCGGTCAGCGACGGGCCGCTGCTGTACCTGAAGCTGCCGCCGGGTTCTTATCAGATTGCTGCCGAGATTGACGGGGTGTGGCAGAGCCAGCAGGTCCAGGCCGGCGCGCCCGGAAGCTTGGCCAACGTGTCGTTTATGGCGAAGGCCAGGTGAATGCTTAGGCGAAAGTCGCGTATCCGACTCACATCTCCCCTCCCCCTCTCGGAGCCCTGCGCCGCGCCGCCGCAGCCGGCCCGCGATGCAGCGCGGGCCGTGGGAAGAGTCGGGGGAGGGAAACGGTCATGGCTTTCATGATCGAGGGTGCTTGCAACAGCCATGACCGTTAAGCAGGATCACAGTTGACACTGCATTGACGGAGGGGTGCCGATCGTTTTCGGCGAACTCGTGATCGATCCGGGCAAGGGGGTGCTGATCGTTGGCGCCAGCGGTTGCGGAAAAAGCTCGTTGTTGCGCGCCATTGCCGGTCTGTGGCATTCGGGCAGTGGCCGCATCATTCAGCCGGAGGCCAAGGAAATGCTGTTTCTGCCGCAACGTCCCTACATGCTGCTGGGTAGCCTGCGCAGCCAGTTGTTGTATCCGCTGCGGGAGCAGGAGATCGCCGACGAGGAACTGCTGCGCTTGCTGGAGAAGGTCAATCTGCCTGACCTTGCCGCCCGCTTCGATGGCCTGGATGCCGAGCTCGATTGGGCCAAGGTCCTCTCGGTGGGCGAACAACAACGCATCGCTTTCGCCCGCGTGCTCCTCTCCGCACCCCGTTACGCCATTCTCGACGAAGCGACCAGCGCCCTCGATATCGCCAACGAGAACAGTCTTTATCGGCAGTTGGCGGCCAGCGGCACGACGCTGATCAGCGTCGGCTACCGTCCCTCCATCCTGAAATACCACCCGCAGGTCCTGGAACTGACGGGCGATGGCGGATGGCAACTGTATGCGGCGAGCGATTACCGCTTCGATCGGGAGGCACCCGCCGAGTAGCGGAGAAAGTGCGGAAACGCCGTCGGCGAGTACGCACCCTGCCGTCCCGCGGCCGATCTTGCGTTCGCTGGCGCACATACACCCGTGCACGCCTGGGCCATGATGGCTACCTGCCCGCAGCCACGGCTTGAATCACGTCGGCCAGCGGGCACAGGGTGCGCGATGCATTGGCACAAGCCATCGCATGTGCGATCCCAGGTTCCATCCACACGCAGGAGAGATCATCATGAATCAGCAGACTCCTGAAGGCGAGGCCTTGTTGTCCCACCTGCCCCTTTGCGGAAATCTTCTGTTCCCGATGGACGCCCGCTAGACATGTATTTCCAAGGCATCGGCACGGCGACGCCGGCAGCTCGCTACACCAAGGCGGAGTGCCTGGCAGCCTTCGAGAACTCCGACTGGTTCGCGCGCCTCGACGCGCGCGCCCATTGCGTGGCGCGCGCCGTCCTGCAACGCGACAACGGCATCGAGGCGCGCTGGCTCGCCCTCGATTCGCTCGACGAAGTGTTCACGATCGACCCGAACACGCTGGCGCGGCGCTTTCTCGCGCACGCACCGGCGCTCGCCACACGCGCCGCCGCGAGCGCGCTCGCCAGGAGCGGCCTGAACGCGCCCGACCTGGGTGCGGTGATCGTCAGCACCTGTACCGGTTATCTGTGTCCCGGTCTGTCGGGGCATGTGGTCGAGCGCCTCGGGCTGCGTGCCGGCGTGCTCGCCTTCGTTTCGTCGTTCGGCGCCGGCTTCAGTTGCCACGGCGCCTTGCTGCGGGTGAGCTGATGAGTTCGTTTGCCATGGCCGCCCGGCCGACCGTGCGAAGGAATCCTTGATGGCCATGCCGAGGGTCGTGGGCGCCGAGATTCTCGATGGCCTGGCTGTCGACGACCCGGCGGCGACGCGTTCGGGTCGCGACCTGCGGCGCGTTCATCGTGCGATGGCTACCCGTTCGATCGTGTCGCGCGCCTTGCGTGCGGCAATCGTATCAACCCCGGCGACGCGGCCGCTGCAGGTGCTCGAAATCGGTGCCGGCGATGGCAACCTGCTGCTCGGCGTTGCCCGGTGGCTCGCGCCGGCGTGGCCGCCGGTCGACCTGATCCTGCTGGACGCCCAGCCCTTGGACCTGCTCGCCTTCAAGGCCAACTTCCGCGATGCGTCGCTGGACGAGGGTCTCCTGCCCGTGCTGTCGTTCACCGGAGGCTATGGCGGCATGGTCGTCGCGGATGGCGGCTTGACCACCATCGCCTGCTGTATCCGACGCGACCGTCTCGAAGCCTGTCGACAGGCGTCGTCCACGTTGAGTGCCGGCGACGCCGTCGAAGCGCTGCTCCGGCGCGACTGCCGGGGCGTTCGCCGGGCGCTGCAGACCGCCTCGCGTGCAGGTTCCTGGCTGGCGGCCGGGCCGCTTGATCCGGGGGTCCGCTTGCGTGCTGACGACCGGCTGTTCCGCATCGGCAATGCGGCCGGCGAGGCACATCCGATCATCGGCGAGGGCATGAGCATGGCGCTGCAATCCGCCTGGCTCCTGTGTGCGCAGTTGCTCGCTGACAAGCGGTGCGACCAGCTCTCCGGCAAGGCCTGGCAAGACGACGTCGCCCGCCGTTATGCGGCGGCGTGGCGCAGCCAGTTCGAGCGGCGACTGCGGCTGGCCGCAGTCTTTGCCCACCTCGCGATGCGGCCAGCCGCCGCTGCCTTGCTGATGGAACTGGCACGCAACTGGCCGGGGCTGCTGACGCTGGGCGCGCGCTGGGGTGACAAGACGCGCTGCGCCGTCAATGCCGTGACGATCGCCGCGCTGGCGCCGATCAGGGTGACGGCGGCCGCGTCCAGCGCTGACTACGGATTCGCCTTGCCCGCCCTCCGGGGGGGCCGGAAAACACGCAATGACCATAACGAAGGAAAACAGATGACGACCACTCTCGAAGGACTGTGTGCCATTCTGGTCAAGGACTACCAGCTTGATCCGGATGCGGTGACAATCGATGCGCCGCTGGAAGGGCTGGGCATCGACTCACTCGGCGTCGCCGAGCTGATGTTCCCCGTCGAAGACCAATTCAGGATCCGGCTATCACCGGACTCGGTACGACTGACGACCGTCGGCGACATGGTTCGCCACATCGACGAGCTGATGGCGATGCAGCACGGTGGTGATGCACAGGCTGGCGTAGCCACGCTGCACTCCTCATGCGTACGATGAGGAGGCGCGTCGCAGTCACCGGCATGGGAGTCGTCTCGCCGCTCGGCAATGCCGCGGCCGCGGTGTTTGCCAATGCCCAGGCCGGCCGCTCGGCGATCCACCGCCTCGACGTCCCGTTCGCCACGCGACTCGTCGCCCCCCTTGTGGCTAGCGCAAGCTTTGACGCCACCAAGCATTTCGAGCCACCGAAGCTGCGCATGCTCGACCGGGTCAGCCAGTTCGCCCTCGTCGCCGCCACGCAGGCGCTCGACGGTGCGCGCGATGCCCTGAGTCAGCTTGACCGCCGCCGGGCCGGCGTTTTTGTCGGTACCGGGATGGGCGGCTCGCAGACCAGCGACGACGGCTACAAGACACTCTACGGCGACGCATCGGACCGCATCAAGCCGTTCACCGTGCTGATGGGCATGCACAATGCGCCCGCCGCATGGATTGGCATCGAACACGCGCTGTGTGGCTCGAATCTGACGTATTCGACCGCCTGCTCGTCGTCGGCGGTGGCCATCGGCGAGGCCTGGCGGCGCGTCGCCTGCGGTGACCTGAAGGTGGCCATTGCCGGCGGTGCCGAAGCGCCGCTTGCTTTCGGTTCCTTGAAGGCCTGGGAGGCGCTGCACACGCTGGCCGCCATCGAGACGGCGGCGATCAGGGCGGTGTTTGGCGAGCGCGCAGGCCGTATTCCGATCAGTGCGACGAAGGCGCTGCACGGACACCTGCTGGGCGCAGCCGGTGCGCTCGAATGTGTGCTGTCGCTGCTGGCCATGGAGAGCGCGGTGGTCTTGCCGACGATGCACCTGCAGGCGCCGGATCCGGAGTGCGACCTCGACTATGTGCCGAATGCGGCCCGCGAAACCCCCGTCGTGCGGACGATGCTGTCGAACTCGTTCGCGTTCGGAGGAACGAACGCCGTCCTCGTTCTCGGTGCAGCGTCGTAGCTGAAGCGGGGCCGACGGTCGTGCTGCCAGGGCGATGACTTTTTCCCTATGGGCGCTGCTCATCGGCGCATTGCTGATCACCATGGCCCTGGCCGGCTCGTTGCTGAAGCGCCTGCCGGTGAGCGCTTCGATGCTCTATCTGGCGGTCGGCTTCGGCCTTGGCACTGCCGGTTGGGGGCTGATGACGCCAGACCCGCGACAAGTGCCCGACATTCTCGAACGCGTTACCGAAGTCGCGTTGTTGATCTCCATCTTTTCCGTCGGCTTGAAACTGGGCCTGCCGCTTTCCAGCCGGCAGTGGCGCTTGCCGCTCCGCCTGGCATTTGCGTCGATGGCGCTGACAGTCGGGCTGATCGCCGCGGTTGCCTTCTTTCTCATGGGACTATCGCTCGGCGCCGCCGTCCTGCTCGGGGGCATTCTGGCACCCACCGACCCGGTGCTGGCGTCTGACGTCCAGGTCGACGAGCCCGGTGACCGCGACCTGCTGCGCTTCAGCCTGACCGGCGAGGGCGGGCTGAACGACGGCGCCGCCTT
>DIME01000095.1:0-13895 GCA_002425405.1 Candidatus Accumulibacter vicinus | reverse complement strand
GCCGGCTGGCGATGGCTGGCGATCGATGTCCTCTGGGGGCTGGCGGGCGGACTTGGCATCGGCGCTCTGCTCGGCACGATGATCGGCAAACTGGTGATCTATCTGCGCACCCATCACCAGGAAGCCGTCGGACTCGACGAGTTTCTCGCCCTCGGTCTCGTCGCCCTGGCCTACGGCGTCGCGCAGCTTGCCCACGCTCTCGGGTTCCTGGCGGTGTTTGCCGCCGGTCTGGCCCTGCAACGCGTGCAGGAGGATAGCCGCTCGCAGGGCGCTCCGAAGGAGGGGCCAGCCGGCTTGCAAAACAAGACAGCGCATCTTGCCGTTGCCACCCATCCTGACCTGGCCAGTGCCTATATGCAACAGGCGGTACGCGGCTTCAACGAGCAACTGGAACGTATCGCCGAACTGGTCATCGTTCTGGTGGTTGGCGCGATGCTGCCCTATGTTCGCGTCGACTGGGCCACGCTCGGCTTCCTGCTGCTGCTGTTCGGGGTGCTGCGCCCACTATCGGTGTGGGTTGGCTTGCTTGGAGAAGCGGTGTCTCGCGATCAGCGCCTTCTGATCTCCTGGTTCGGCATCCGGGGCATCGGGTCGATCTACTATCTGATGTTCGCCCTCAACCACGGCCTGTCCGGCCCCGTCGTCGACCAGGCGATCACGCTTACCCTGACCACCGTGGCCGTTTCGATCGTCATCCATGGCATCTCCGTGACGCCCTTGATGAATCTGTACGCCAGGCGAAAAGTCGGCCGGCGCGACCGCACCGCAAGCGGCAAGCACGGCAACGAAGCGCCCTGATAGGTCGCTGCAGCCTTCCGCCGCGCGCTGACGCGGATTACCTCGCGATCAGCATCGGCTTGCCGGGTGGTTCTCTGACCAGCCTTTGGCAAATGGCTCAGTGCTTGATCGGCTTGAACTCCGGATCATCGAAATATTGTCCGTACTCTTCGAGCGAGCTCCCGCGTCAGCTCATCTCGAAGGCCTCCTGATGGAAGCGCCCTGGCCCGCCCATGGCACGTAAGCCATTGAGCAAGGAATCGGCCAGCCCGCGCGGACCGCAGAACCAGATTTCCGCATTTCTTGCTTCGCCCAGCAAAGCCGCCTGCAAGGTCGCTCCCTGCCGTGCGCCGTGAATATGAAGATGAATGCGGGGCAGCTTCGCACAGAGGCCTTCGAGACGCGGCACAAAAGCATCGGTCACCTGATCGCGGGTGCAGTAGTGCAGGTCGGCCGCAGGTGCCGCATCGGGATCGGTCTGCAGCGACTCCAGCCAGGCGAGGAAGGGCATGATGCCAATTTTTCCTTCGGCAAGCGACCCTCGCGACCGACGGTCGTTTTGAGGATGTCACCCGACAACTCGATCAGCCTGTGCATCGCGGCAAAGGAAATGGCCAGGATGCCGGCCCACTTGTGCGTTCGGTAGACCCGGTCCATGCCGATTTCCTCGACCGATGACGTTTTCCATCGGTCAGCAGCCGGCATTCAGTTGGGGTTCGATGGCTTTGTAAAAGTTGACCCTCAACGGAAAAGGGCACACGCAAGCCTTGCGCTGCCCCTCAACGACCGACGCCTGAGTCGGCTCTGCTCCGGCTGCTATTGGCAGATCGACCAGACCCATGACGGCATGACGGCATGCCGGCAGAAACCTGCTCGACAACGCCTGCAAGTGGGCTGCGCATCAGGTCGAGGCCAGAAAACGCGAAGCCGATGTGGCCGTCCGGCGGCAAAGCGGCGCGGGAACAGGGGGGCGTCCTCGCGATTCCGGTGTCAGAGACTCGGGCCAACGCTCTGAGGAGCGGCGATGGACGGCACGGCCTGATCGGCGGGTGGCGCCAGGTTCCCGCCCTCGTCCTCCCAGTTACGCAAACCTTCTTCGAGCTGGTATTTCTCCAGACGCCGGGTGCGACGGCCAAGGCCATAGGCAGCCGTCGCGCTTGCGACCAGTGCCAGGGAAAGCAGGAAGAACCTGCTGGTGCTCATGGTTTTTTTCATCTTCCGGGTGTCCTTCTTCATGGTCATGCTGGCGTCAGCCGGAACGCCGCCCGCTAATGACGTTGACCAGGATCGAGACGATGGCAATCACCAGGAGAATATGAATGAAGCCACCCATGGTGTAGGAAGAAACCAAACCCACGAGCCACAGGACGATGAGAACGACGGCGATTGTGTAGAGCATGTCGATTATCCATTCCAGGTTGTATTTGGGGTTTCCCCGGTCAAGCAAGCGCTCAAACCGGGCCTTGACGGGTTCGGCCAGCGCGCTTGTCGCTGCTTGCTGAACTCAACAGGCATTCTCCTCGTCACGGTCCGCAAGTGTCTGTGCGCCTGCGTACATATGATCTCGCCGGCCGTCGCCGTGGTCCTGCATGCTCTCCCGTTGGCGCGAGCGGTCAATCCGGATCGCGCGCGCAGATCCGGAAGAATCGCGGTGAAGTGGGGACGCCGATGCGCGCGCCCGCACCGGAGTCGGGGTACGTGGGGTATACTCGCGCTTGGCAGTTCTACCGCGTTGGAGAGGAGCGTGGCCTTGCCTGGCGACCATCAGGAAGACCCCCTGGAAAACAAATTGCTTGCCGCACTACCGGACGCCGACCTGGCCCGCTGGCTGCCACAGCTCGAACCCGTGGACCTGCCCCTCGGCAAGGTGCTTTACGAGTCCGGAAGACGCCTGAGCCACGTCTATTTCCCGACCACGGCGATCGTTTCGCTGCTGTCGGTGATGGAAGACGGCGCCTCGGCCGAGATCTCCGTCGTGGGCCACGAAGGCATCGTCGGCGTTTCCTTGTTCATGGGGGGCGACTCGACGCCTAGCCGGGCGGTGGTGCAGAGCGCTGGCCGGGGATTCTCCCTGAAGGCGCACCTGCTGCTCCTGGAGTTCAACCGCGCCGGTTCCGTGATGCACCTCCTGCTGCGCTATACGCAGGCCCTGATCACCCAGATGGCGCAGACGGTGGCCTGCAACCGGCACCATTCGGTGGATCAGCAACTGTGCCGCTGGCTGTTGTTGAGCCTGGACCGCTTAGCTTCGGACGAACTGGTGATGACGCAGGAACTCATTGCCAACATGCTGGGCGTTCGCCGTGAAGGGGTCACCGAGGCTGCTGGCCAGTTGCACAAGGCCGGCCTGATCGACTACCGGCGTGGGCACATCACGGTACTTGACCGTCCCGGGCTCGAACGGCGCAGTTGCGAGTGCTACGGCGTCGTCAAGAAGGAATACGATCGCCTGCTGCCGGCAAGCAAGGCAACCTGAGCTTGCTCTCTCTGCCCACCCGACGGCTGCCCAGGGCGCTCTTCGACAACCCTTCAAGCGGCCATGCCGCGCAGGATGACTTGCCATGACTTTCGGAAAAGTGACGATCAAGCAGCTACGAACCGGCGTGCCGGGGCTGGACGAAGTGCTCGGAGGCGGCCTGCCCGAGTTCTCCTTCAATCTCATCGCCGGCCAGCCCGGATGCGGCAAGACCACCCTGGCGCACCAGATCATGTTCGCGCTGGCGACGCCCGAGCGCCCGGCACTCTACTTCACGGCCATTGGTGAGCCGCCGCTGAAAATGTTGCGCTACCAGCAGCAGTTCGACTTCTTCGACCTCGACAAGCTCAACCACAGTGTCCGCTTCATCAACCTGGCGGAAGACACGGCCTCGGGCGACATCGCCAGGGTACTCGGGCGCATCGTCGCGGAAGTCGAGGAACGCCAGCCGGGACTGGTCTTCGTGGATTCTTTTACGTCGGTGGTCCTCGCCAGTCGCGATGAAGGCAAGTCGCTCGTCGGCCTACAACAATTCGTCCAGGATCTCGGCGTACTGATGGCGAGCTGGCAGGCCACGACCTTCCTGATCGGAGGCTACTTCAGCGAGAACGATCAGAACCCGATCCTCACCGTCACCGACGGGCTGTTCTGGCTGCGCCAGAGTGTGCAGGGCAACTCCATGGTCCGCAAGCTGGAGATCATGAAGATGCGCGGGCAGTGCACCCTGCCGGGATTGCACACCTTTCGCATCAGCTCGGCGGGAATTCACGTCTTCGCTCCGCCGCAACTCGCCATGCCGGCTCCTCCACCATCGGTGGCGTCCTTCGGCGATCGCCTGCGGATGGGCGTGCCCGGCCTGGACGAGATGATGGGCGGCGGTCTGCCGCGCGGCTACTCCTTGCTGGTCGCCGGCCCGTCGGGGTCGGGCAAGAGCATCCTGGCCGCCGCCTTTCTGGCCGAGGGCGCGCGCGGCGGTGAGACGGGGGTGATCGCGGCTTTCGAACAGCGGCCCAACCACTCGCGCGGCCGCGCCATGGTCGATCTGATCGAGAGCGGCCGGGTCGGCGTCGTCGACACGCGCGCCGCGGCACTATCGGTTGACGAGATTGCGATGCTGCTGATCACGGAAATCCACCGGATCAGGGCGACGCGTGTCGTCATCGATTCGCTCTCCGGCTTTGAACTTGCCCTGGCGCCCACCTTCCGTGACAATTTCCGGGAATCGCTGTCGCGCATGGTGTCGGCCCTGGCCAGCACCGGCGTCACGGTCCTGATGACCTCGGAGCTGGAGGACCGCTACAACGATCTGCGCTTCAGCCCCTACGGCACGGCCTTCCTGACCGATGCGATCATCGTGCAGCGTTATATCGAGGTGGACAGTTGCCTGCGGCGAGTGATGGCCGTGGTGAAAGTGCGCGCGAGCGCGCACACCAACGAGTTGCGTCTGTTCCATATCGACGACCAGGGCGTCGTGATCGGCGAGCGGCTCGCCGATCACGAGGGGCTGCTGGGTGGCCGGCCAAGCCGGCGTCCGGCCGGGTGCGGATGGGCCGGCATGCCGCCGGCGACCGACGTTTCCTCGCCGGGTTGAGCGCCTGCCAGGCCCGCTGCCGGGGAGGCCTGACGAGCGGTCGCCTGTCGGGAAGTCCCCTCCCCGCTATGTGCGCGAACGAACAGAAACCGGCTTCGCTGCTGGCTATAGTGAGAATGGACTGGAGCAGGGGCCAGGCGGGAGACGAACTCCCGCCCTCCCCCGAACCAGGCCTTCCACTTTCAGACAACAGGGAACCATGATCATGCTGACAAGAGAAGAATACACCGCGAAAATCAAACTGCAACTCGACGAGTTCAACACCAAGATCGATGAATTGCAGGCGCGGACCCAGGAAACCAAGGCCGAGGCGCTGGTGAAATACGAGGCCGAGATGGCCAAACTGCGCCAGCAATCCGAATTGGCAGTCGCCAAACTTGAGGAACTCAAGGCAGCAGGCGAAGATTCATGGGAGAAAATGGTCGCGGAAATGGAAAAGATACGCGACGCATTCATCCATTCATTCAGTTACTTCAAGTCGCAAATCAAGTAGATTCTGAGGCGAGCGAGGTCTGCTCGTTTTGACACCAAACAGGGGTGATCTGTACGCTCCCATCGGAAAACGGGACGGCGGCCGGATTGCCTTCCACCGCGTGCGCCGGCAGATCTGGTCGAGGGCGACCGCGTCGGGTGGCGCTCATTGCCCGCGTACGCTGACCTCGACCCGATGCTCACGATGATCGTCGAACAAGGCAATGGTCTGATCGTCGTGCTCGACCCCATCAACCGTCATACCGGTCACGCCACTCTTCAGGCTGGCGTCGGCGCGTGTTTGCGTCACCGTGATGTGATAGGTCGTCTCGCGATAGCGATAGCGAATGCTGAATCCTGGCCACTCCCTGGGCAGGCAGGGAGCGAGATGCATTTGCTCGCCGTCGCGCCGCAGCCCAAGCAGCGATTCGACGACCAGCCGGTACATCCAGCCCGCCGAGCCGGTGTACCAACTCCACCCGCCGCGACCGATGTGCGGGCTGAGTGCATAAACGTCGGCGGCGACGACGTAGGGCTCGACCTTGTAGGCCGCAGCCCCCGCCGCTGAGCGGGAGTGACTCAGCGGGTTGATCATGCTCAGCAATTCCCAGGCGCGCTCGCCCTCACCGAGTTCGGCAAAGGCCATCGCCGCCCAGACTGCCCCGTGGGTGTACTGCCCGCCGTTCTCCCGCACTCCCGGCACGTAGCCCCGGATGTAGCCGGGATCGAGGTTCGACTGGTCAAAGGGCGGATCGAGCAACTGGACGAGCGCGTACTCGCGGCGCACCAACCGCTCGTCGACGGCCTGCATCGCCTGGCGCGAGCGTGCGAGCTGGCCCAGCCCTTCGGCCGCCCCGGACAGCACTGACCAGCTCTGCGAGATCGAGTCGATCTGGCACTCCACATTGCCCGCCGAACCGAGCGCCGTGCCATCGTCAAACCAGGCGCGACGGTACCAGCCGCCATCCCAGGCATGCTGCTCGATGTTCCCACGCAGACGATGCCCCTCTACCTGGCAGCGTTCGGCGAAGACAGTGTCGCCATACGCGTCGGCGAGCCTGGCGAACTGCCTGAGGACTTCGCACAGGAAAAAGCCCAGCCAGACGCTCTCGCCCCGGCCCTGCATCCCGACCAGATTCATGCCGTCGTTCCAGTCGCCGGAACCCATCAACGGCAGGCCATGCTCGCCAAAGCGCAGACCGTGCCGGATCGCGCACACGCCGTGCTCGTAAAGACTGGCGGCCGCGGCCGAGCGGCTCGGAAGATCATAGTAGGAATCATCCTCTGGATTCACCGGGCGACCTTCCAGGAAAGGCACGGGCTCGTCGAGCACACCGGTATCGCCGCTGGCACCGACGTAGCGGCAGATGGCCAGCGGCAGCCAGAGATAGTCGTCCGAACAGTGCGTACGCACCCCTCGGCCCGACGGTGGATGCCACCAGTGCTGGACGTCGCCTTCCAGGAACTGCCGGCTGGCGCACAGCAGCAGATGCTCCCGCACCAGCCCAGGCTCGGCGTGGATCAGCGCCATCACGTCCTGCAACTGGTCGCGGAACCCGAAGGCGCCGCCCGACTGGTAGTAGCCGCTACGCGCCCAGAGACGGCAGGCCAGCGTCTGGTAGACCAGCCAGCCATTGACCAGCACATCGATCGCCGGGTCGGGGGTGCTCACCTGCACGGCACCGAGCGTGTGCTGCCAGTACTGCCGGACGGCTGCGAGCGCGCCGTGTGCCGCCAGGCCGCCGCGAAAGCGCCGCATCAGCTTGTTGGCTTCGTAGGCGTTGCGGCCGACACCGAGGCGGAAGACGACCTCCCGCTCCTGCCCGTCGGCGAGGTCGAAACCGACCTGGATCGCGCCGCAGGGATCCAGGCCAGCCCCCACCTTGCCGGAAAGACCCCAGCGATGCAGGGCAGCCGGATCGCGTAGCGAGCCGTTGCGCCCGATGAATTCCGCGCGGTCGCCGCTGAGCTTGCGCAGCGGGTCATCGACGTCGAAAAAGGCCACCCGATCGGCGAACTCGGGACTGTACGGGTTGCGCGCGTAGAGCGTGCCGCTTCTCGGGTCGATTTCGGTATTGACATGCATTGCCGATTTGGCGCGCAGATCGCCCAGCACCCACTCCACATAGCCAGTCGCCGAGAGTCGGCGCGGCCGGCCCGATTCATTGCGCACTTTCAACACCGAGAACTTGACCGCCGCGTCGATGGCCACGTACACCCACAGTTCCGAGCAGATGCCGTCCGAGCGGGTCGAGAACACGCTGTAGCCGAACCCGTGCCGGATCACACAGGGCGCCGTCGCGCGCACGGGCAGCGGTGTCGGCGACCAGAACTGGCCGGTCCTTTCATCGCGCAGGTAGAGCGCTTCGCCGCCCGCATCGGTCACCGGGTCATTGTGCCACGGGGTCAGACGGAATTCGTGCGCGTTCTCGCCCCAGGTATAGGCGACGCCGCTTTCCGAAATGACGCTGCCGAAATGCGGATTCGCCAGGACGTTGACCCACGGCGCCGGCGTCACCTGCTCCGGTGCAAGAATGGTGACGTACTCGCGACCATCCAGGGCGAATCCTCCCAGGCCATTGCCCAGGATCAGTTCCGGACTCGGCGCCGCGGCGGCGGGAAACTCGGGGCGATGCGTTCGTCTGGTCCGCAACAGCGGCGGTCGTGGTTCCATTGGGCCACGGTGGTCGAGCTGTTCCGCCAGGGTTCCCCGGCTGTCGATAATCACCGCCCGGGCGACCGACTGGAACAGGATGCGGTCCTCGCTGGATATTTGTTCCGCCTGGCGCACGAAGATTCCCCCCGGCCGATCGATCAGGCTCGCCCCAACGCCCGAGGCAATCAATCCCATGATCTGCTCCTGCAGTTGCTGCCGATAGCCGGCGTGATCCTCATTCCAGATCACCAGGTCTACCGCCAGCCCTTTCCGACGCCAGTAGGCATGCGCCTGAACCAGCTGGCGGACGAGATCGATATTGGCACCGTCGGCAATCTGCAGCAGCACGATCGGCAGATCGCCGGAGATGGCGTAACCCCACAGCCCGGACTGCCCCCGACGATTCTTGCTCAGTACGTCGGCGCTGGCGCGTAGCGAGGCATTGGCGTAGATCACCGGACTGGCCAGCCGCACGTATAGTTGCGACTCGGCTTCGGTGGCGTTGAGTTGCTGCAGGACCACTTGGCTGTGCGTCCAGACCAGATCGAAGACACGGTCGGCGAGATGCCGGTCCTGGTATTTTTCAACCAGGCTGACCGCGAGGTCGCGCGTGTCGGCGACGCCCGACACGATATCGATGGTTACCGTCTGCTCCGGATCCAGAGCCACCAGATGGCGAATGGCGACGATCGGGTCGAGCACCGACCCCTCGCTGCCCGCAAGCGGCGTGGTCTCGCGCATGGCCAGCGGCGCAGCGGTGCTGCGCGTGCGACCGAGAAAACGCAGGCGATCGGTTTCGTAGCTCGCCTGGCCGGGCTCGACACCGTGCACCGCAACCAGGTGCAGCATCCACGGGGACTGTTCACTGCGCGAGCGCGGCCGACGCGTGCACAGGATCGCGCATCGCTCGCGCAGGATCTCGGTGCGCACGAAGAGATTGCTGAAGGCCGGATGCAGCGCGTCCGCCGCCGGCGATGCGAGCACCACTTCAGCGTAACTGGTGACTTCGATTTCCCGGCGTTGCCGCGATCGATTGCTCACCCGGACCCGACGCACTTCAATGTCATCCTCCGGAGAGACGACGATCTCGGTATAGGTCTCGATCGCCCCGGAGCCGCTGCGCACGGCATCGCGGCGGCGAAACTCGGCCCGCCCTTCGGAGAAGATCGCTTCGTACGTCTCGGGTCGTTTGAGCGTCGGTTGATAGGCGGTCGACCAGAACTCGCCGCTTTCCTCGCCCGCCAGTTCGCGAATGTAACAAAAGCTCCCCCAGTGGTCGCAGGTCCCGTCTTCGCGCCAGCGCGTCACGGCGAGTTCTTTCCAGCGGCTGTAGCCACCGCCGGCGTTGCTGACCATCACGTGGTAGCGGCCGTTCGACAGCAACTGCACTTCGGGTGTCGGCGTATCCGGGCTGCTGAAGACGCGAATTGGCACCGCCTCGGCAATCGACAGCGCGCGCGTATCGGAGAGGTTGGCGGTGTGCGCAAACAGTTCCGTCGCCTTCGGAATCCGCTCCTGGAGCAGCAGCATGACTGCCTGGAACAGCCGATCCGACTCGAACCGCCGCTGCATCGGACGATCCAGGAGCAGGTAGGCCAGCGCCAGCAGGCTCATGCCCTGGTGATGGGCCATGTAGGAGCGCACCAGCGCGCGCGCTTGCCCACGTCGCTGGCGGGCCGGCGTGTAATCGATGGCTTCGAAGAAACCGAAATGGCCGATGAAGCCCTCGGCCGCGAGTCGCTGCAGATTGTCGCAGGCCTGCTCGGGAGCCACCATCAGCGCCAGCGCCGAGGCATAGGGGGCGATGACCAGATCCTGCGCCAGCCCGCGCTTGAGCCCCAGTCCGGGCACCCCGAAGGCGCGATACTGGTAGTTCAGATGCACGTCGACCGTGTTGTAGCCCGACTCCGAGATCCCCCAGGGCACGCCGCGATGGCCACCGTACTCGATCTGCCTTGCCACCGCCGCCTTGCAGGTCTGGTCGAGCAACGTGTTGTCGTAGGTCGGCATGACCAGCAGCGGCATCAGGTACTCGAACATCGAACCGCTCCAGGACAGCAGCACCGGTTCGCCGCTGGTACTGGTCAGCAGGCGCCCCAGGGCGAACCAGCTCTCCTGCGGCACCTGCCCCTGCGCAATGGCCACGAAACACGACAGGCGCGCCTCCGAAGCCAGCAGGTCGTAGCAACTCGCGTCCGCTCGCTGCTCGGTGACGTTGTAGCCGATGCTCAGCAGATGCCGTGTGCTGTCGAACAGAAAGTCATACTCCAGGCAGGCAAAATCTCCGGATTCGCGCGCCAGACGTTCGATGCTCGCCAGACGTTCGCCGGCATGCGCACTGGCGGCGGCGACCTGCCGCTGCAGCTCGCTGAGCCAGTCGCGGTGGCTGGGCGTCGTCTTGCTGTCCAGCAGAGCCGCGAGGTGGGGCAGCAGGGTGGCCTCCAGCTGCGCCAACCCGCGTAGCGTCGGGATGGCATCGAGGGCGGCAAGCGCGTCGACCTGGGTCAACTGCGCGGCCATCCCGACCGGCGGCGCCGGCAGCGCCAGCCACGGCGACAGGAAACTCAGCTCCGCCACGGCGGCCTGGCATTGCCGGTCCAGCGCCTGTGCCCAGTCCAGTGCTTCGCCCGCGGGCGCAGTCATTGGCATGTCCGCCAGGCCGGCCGTGATCCGGGAGGCGATCCCGGCGGCAGCGCTGGCCAGCCTCTCTAGTTGTGACCAGGCAGCCATCAGCGTTGCCGGTGGGGCCGACGCCGCCGTTTCCAGTTCTTTCCGGAATGCTGCCATCGACACCGTCGCGCTACCGTCCGCCGCCATCGTCAGAATCCTGAAGGTGTCGCCGAGACCGTCGAACAACCGCGTCATCAGTATCCGGTCGTCGGCCAGCGCCAGCAGGCCCGCGCGCAGGGTCAACAGATGGCCGGCCAGGTTGCCGCTGTCCACCGTCGAAATGTACAAGGGGGGCAGCGGCCGCAGCGTCAGCGTGTCGTACCAGTTGTAGAAGTGGCCGCGATGTCGTTGCAGCGCGTGCAGGGTGCGCAGGGTATTGGCCGTGCGCTCGACCAGTTGGCCGGTCGAAAGATAGCCGAAGTCGTAGGCCGAAAGATTCGCCAGCAGCGCCATGCCGATGTTGGTCGGCGAGGTGCGATGGGCGATGGCAGCGACGCGATACTTCTGGTAGTTGTCCGGCGGTAGCCAATGATCTTCCGGGCCGACGAAGGTGTCGAAGAACGCCCAGGTGCGACGCGACAGCGCGCGCAGGA
The DNA here is from genome assembly GCA_002425405.1 of Candidatus Accumulibacter vicinus. Classification (GTDB taxonomy): domain Bacteria; phylum Pseudomonadota; class Gammaproteobacteria; order Burkholderiales; family Rhodocyclaceae; genus Accumulibacter; species Accumulibacter vicinus. The sequence goes on along the minus strand of DIME01000095.1, from coordinate 2,661 downwards.
AAAGGATCTGTGCGCTGCTCAGGATCGCCGTGCGGCGCGTCAGCGGGCGGCTGATCCACCAGGCGAGCAGCGGCGAGGCGAACCACAGGAGCAGAACCGGAGCCGCCACCAGCAACATCGCCGGCGTCGACAGGGCCAGATGCAACGCGGCTGCCGAAGCCAGGGTGGGCGCTACCCACATCGCCCGCAACAAAGCGGCAAGTTCGCTGCGGCCTCGCCTGGCGGCAGCGCGTTCGGCATCGACCGAAGGAGTCCATTCGAGCAGGCGCCGATGCGTGACCAGCATTCGCCAGTACGTACGCACGATCGCATCCAGACTGTAGAACGCCTCGTACGGGAGACAGGCAAACTCGAAGACGACCTGCCGGAGGTGCCGTGTCGCCGAGCTTGCCACCGCCGCCAGATGCTGCCGCAGCAGCACCTCGCCCGGCTTGCGAAACAGTTCGAGGATCACCGCGCAGCCGGGGGCCAGCAGCATGATCCCGAGCACCGACAGGGTCCATGACCAGGCCGATGCCAGCCATGTCCATCCCAGCAGCAACAGCAGGGTCAGTGCCGCGGCAACGAGACTGCGGCGCAGGTTGTCGATCAGCTTCCATTGCGACAGTTGCGACAGCGGATTGGCCTGCCGGCAGGGACTCGCCCCGCCGTCCTCGCCTGCGCGTCGACCGGGCACACGCCGCAGCAACCAGCCGGCGAGCTGCCAGTCGCCGCGGATCCAGCGGTGACGGCGGCTCACGTCGGCGCTGTAACGCGCCGGGTAATCCTCATACAACTGCACATCGCTCAACAGCCCGGCGCGGGCGTAGCATCCCTCAAGCAGATCGTGACTGAGAATGCGATTCTCCGGAAAGCGCGTGCCAAGCGCCTGCTCGAAGGCATCGACGTCATAGATCCCCTTGCCGATGAACGAACCTTCGCCGAACACGTCCTGGTAGACATCCGAGGCTACCCGCGTGTACGGGTCGATGCCCGGCTCACCGCCATACAGTCGCGCATAGCGCGAGCGGTTCGTTCCCGGCAGACTGACCGCCACGCGCGGTTGCAGAATGCCATAGCCGGCCGTGACCCGCTGTTTCACTGGGTCGTAATAGGGACGGTTGAGCGGGTGCGCCATGGCGCCGACGAATTGCCGCGCCGCGTCACGCGGCAACTGCGTATCGGTGTCCAGGGTGATCACGTACTGGACGTCGGACAATACAGCGGTGTTTCCGACGACGAGCGAGAACCCGTCCCCGCTACCCGTACGCAACAGCGCGTTCAACGCTCCCAGCTTGCCGCGCTTGCGCTCGTAAGCCATCCAGATGCGGTCGTGCCGATTCCACAGCCGCGGGCGATGGAACAGGAAGAAAATGTCCCCGCCACGGCTGTCGCCGTACTTCTCGTTGAGCTCGTCGATTCGGCACCTGGCCAGTTCCAGCAAGGGTCCGTCGGCCGTCAGCGATTCCTGTTGGGCGTCGCGGAAATCGGTCAATAGGCCGAAATGCAGGCGCTCGTCGCGATTCGCCAGGAAGCGGACCTCCAGCGCCTCGATCAACTCTTCGACGTTCCCGGCGCTGCCGAGCAGCGTCGGCACCACCACCAGCGTACGCGCGTTTGCCGGTATCCCCAGAGAGAAATCCATCCGCGGCAGGGGATGTGGCGTCACCAGCAACGTCGCCAGCCAGTTGACCAGTGCCACGGCCAGGTGGCTCACCGCCAGCAACCCGAGCAGGCCGAGCGGCGGCAGCCACCACGCCGGCATGCCGAAAGCCAGAGCCTGGGCGAGCAGGCCGACACTGAAGACTACGCTGAGCAGCACGATGCCGCCCAGATACAGCGGGAGGGGGAAACGACCCGCTGTTCGACGCAGAACGGCTGCGCCGGAATGGCGGACTTCGGCCGCCCGCTCCAGTTCCGGCAAGCCCTGGTCGATCAGATAGAAGCCGACGTGCCGCGCGCGTTCGCCGAAGCCGCTGGCCGCTTCGGCAAGCGCCGCCGCACGCGCCAGCTCGACCGCCTGGCGGGCCACTTCGCCCTCCGACAGGGGGCTCTTCCTGGCAATCTCCTCGGTGGCGTGGCGGTAGCGATCGCGGGTGGCAAAATCCATCCGGCCATAAACGCCCGCCGGATCTTCCCGCAAAGCACGCTCGACGACACTGGTGGTCTCGACGAACTCGCGCCAGTCGATCGCCCCAAGCACCCGCAGGCTGCCGATGCTGTTGCTGATCGAAACCTGATCGGCGGCCTGGCGCTGATTTTCGGACTGCACCAGTTGTTCGATCGTCAGGCCCGATTCGGAGAGGCGCTGCTCGATCCAGGTCAAGGGCAGGGCCAGCGCCGGGCCCCTCCCCTGCAAGCGGCGCGCCAGCTCGGCGACGAAGGCGCCGACCATCGGCGGACTGGAGCGCGCCATGTCGGCGATCACCAGGATCAGACTTTTCGGGTCCTTCTCGGCAATCTCGGTCATCCGGTCTGCCCAGGAATCGGCCAGATTTCTTTCGTCCCAACCCGACGCGATGCGTACCCCGACACGCCGGAGATTTTCGATCAGCGCCAATCGCAGCATGATCGGGATGGCCCACAACTCACCAAGCTTGAGGGCGGTGACGGCCTGATAGGCGGCGACGAAGCGACCGAGGCTTTCGGTAGCCACGCGTCCGTCGCCGTGCGCGATGATTT
>DIME01000146.1 GCA_002425405.1 Candidatus Accumulibacter vicinus | reverse complement strand
GGCGTTGAATCGCCCAGCGGTGACAAGCACTACGTCGCCGCCGCTTTTCCGTCGGCCTGCGGCAAGACCAACTTCGCCATGCTGGTCCCGCCGAAGAGCCTCGGCGGCTGGAAGATCACCACCATCGGCGACGACATCGCCTGGATCAAGCCACGTGTCGGCAAGGATGGGAAAACCCGCCTGTACGCCATCAACCCGGAAGCCGGATTCTTCGGTGTGGCGCCTGGCACCAACGACAAGACCAACTTCAATGCCATGGCCTCGCTCGCCGAAAACACCATCTTCACCAATGTCGCGCTGACCGACGACGGCGACGTCTGGTGGGAAGGCATGGGCCCGGCGCCGGCGCACGCCATCGACTGGCAGGGCAACGACTGGACGCCGCAAATTGCCAAGGAGAAGGGCACCAAGGCCGCACACCCGAACTCCCGTTTCACTGCCCCTGCTTCGCAGTGCCCGTGCATCGACGAGAACTGGCAAAGCACCGAAGGGGTGCCCATTTCGGCTTTCCTATTCGGTGGCCGGCGCGCCTCGACGGTGCCACTGGTCTGCCAGACGCTGGACTGGGAGCACGGCGTCTACGCCGCCGCCACGCTCGGTTCCGAAACGACTGCAGCCGCCTTCGGTCAGCAAGGCGTCGTTCGCCGTGACCCGTTTGCCATGCTGCCGTTCTGCGGCTACCACATGGCCGACTACTACAGCCACTGGCTGAAGATGGGCAGCGCAGCCGACACACCCGTGCCAATCTTCATGGTCAACTGGTTCCGGATGAACGAAAAGGGCGAGTTTGCCTGGCCAGGCTTCGGGGACAACGCACGCGTCCTCAAGTGGATCATCGAACGCTGCGAAGGCAAGGCTGCCGCCAGGCAGACCATCCTCGGATCGATGCCCAACTACGAGGATATCGACTGGGCCGGCATTGAATTCTCCCAAGAAGAATTCGCCGGTGTCACCAGCCTCGACAAAGAGGCCTGGCTGAGCGAACTCGAAGGCGTCAAGGACTGGTTCGCGAAGATGGGCGACAAGATGCCTGCCCAGCTCGTAGACATCCGCGACAAGTTCGAGAAGGCATTCCAGGCAGCCTGAGCATCAGAGAACATCCAGAGGCCGCCTCCGGGCGGCCTTTTTTTGGCCAGCGTCATCTCTTGTGGTTAAACTGCTGGTTTTCACCAAACCGATTCCAACCATGCCGACCTTTCCCGCCAGCCGCCTCGCCAACATAGCCCCTTTTCATGTCATGGAGTTGATGGCGCGTGCCAGGGCACTTGAAGCCGAAGGTCGCGACATCATCCACATGGAAATCGGCGAACCTGACTTCCCAACGCCGGAACCGGTCATCGCCGCCGCCCGGACCAGTCTCGCAAGCGGTCGCGTATTCTATACGCCCGCACTTGGCCTGCCCGAGTTGCGCCGTGCCATTGCCGACTTTTACCAGACACGCTACGGTATCAGTATCCCCGCCGCCCGCATAGCGGTCACTGCGGGAGCCTCCGGCGCCCTGCTGCTGACCCTCGCCTGCCTGGTTGAGGTGGGCAGTGAATGGCTGCTCAGCGATCCTGGTTATCCGTGCAATCGTCACTTCATCCGGAGTTTCGAAGGCGTGCCGATCGGCATCCCAGTCGGCCCGGCGAGCAACTTTCAACCGACCCTGGCAGATTTCAAAGCGCACTGGAATGAACGCTCAGCCGGGGTGCTGCTCGCTTCGCCGGCCAACCCCACCGGCACCATGCTGAGCGGCGAACAACTGGCAGCGATCGCTGAATTTGTTCGTCAACACCAAGGACAACTGATTGTCGATGAGATCTATCACGGCCTCACCTATGAGGGTGACGCTCAAACAGCACTGCAATTCGGCGACGACATTTTTGTCGTGCAGAGCTTTTCCAAGTATTTCAACATGACCGGCTGGCGACTCGGTTGGCTCATCGTCCCCGAACGTTTCACCCGCGACATCGAAAAGCTCGCGCAGAATCTCTACATCTCGCCATCGACACCGGCACAGCATGCCGCGCTCGCGGCCTTCGCGCCGGCGACGATCAGCCTCCTCGAAGCACGGCGCGCAGAGTTTCGGCGCCGGCGCGACTTCCTCGCGCCGGCGCTCGCAAACCTCGGTTTCCAGCTCACGGCCAAGCCGCAGGGTGCCTTCTATATCTACGCCGACTGCAGCGCTCTGACCAGCAACAGCGATCGCTTTGCTCGTGACCTGATCGAATCGGCAGGTGTCGCGACGACCCCTGGCCTCGACTTCGGCACGCACGCGCCGAACCAGCATATGCGCTTTGCTTACACCACCACGCTCGAACGTCTCGCCGAGGCGGTCGACAGAATCCGCCGCTTTCTGGGTTGAGCGTCGTGAGTTGACCTTTCCCTGGTCTGGCCTTGAGCTGTGTTCTCGCTTGACGGGCCCGACGCTCAGGGCAAGACCCCGGGAAGATCGCCGATGGCCGCAAGGCGCTGCCAGTCGAAGCAGGGGCCGGGATCGGTCTTGCGACCTGGCGAGATGTCACTGTGTCCGGCAACCGCTGCAATCGGGTAATGAATACACAACAGCCGCAGCAGTTCCAGTAGACGCAAGTACTGTCCGTCCTCGAATGGCAGCTCGTCACAGCCTTCCAGTTCAATCCCCAAGGAGAAGTCGTTGCACCGCGGTCGCCCCTGCCAGGAGGAAAGGCCGGCATGCCAAGCACGCTGCCGGCAGGAGACGAACTGGATCAACTCGCCATCGCGACGAATGAGAAAATGCGCAGAGACGCGCAAATGGCTGATCTGCGCGAAGTAGGAGTGGGCGGCAGCGTCGATCCGATTGGTGAACAAGTGCACGATACCCTCACCACCGAACTGTGCCGGTGGCAGGCTGATGGCATGGACAACGATCAGCGAAATGGTCTCGCCCAGCGGACGTTCATCACAATTGGGCGATTCGATATGCCGCACGCCCGCAAGCCAGCCGTCAGGCCTGATTTCCGGAACGGTCGCCCAGCGCAGGGAACTCACTCCTCGATACCGAGCCGCTCGATGCGGTAGCGCAGCGAACGGAAAGTCACACCGAGCAGCCTGGCCGCTGCGGTACGGTTGAACGCCGTCTTGGCCAAGGCATCGAGAATCGCTTGCCTCTCGACACGGTTGATGTAGTCGTCGAGCGTTTCATCTTCGCGGCCCACACTGCCGCTGGCCGCCTTTTCCGGCGCCAGACGCAGATCGTCGAGATTCACCGTAGCGTTGTTACACAGGGCGGTAGCCCGCTCGAGGATGTTTTCGAGTTCTCGGACATTACCTGGAAAACTGTACGCTTTCAGCGCCGCCAGGGCTTGCGCTTCCAGTCGTGGCGGATGCGCTCCGCAGATGCGTACCAGCAATGCCTCGACCAGGGGCTCGACATCCTCCTCGCGTTCACGCAAAGGCGGCATTTTGAGTTCGATGACGTTCACCCGGTAATAGAGATCCTGGCGGAAGGTTCCGGCATCGACACAGTCACCGAGCAAACGGTGAGTCGCCGAAATGATGCGCACATCGACGGCTTCTTCGACTGTGCTGCCAACCTTGCGTATCTTCTTTTCCTGTATGGCCCGCAACAGTTTGACCTGCATCGGCAGCGGCAAATCAGCCAATTCGTCGAGAAACAGCGTTCCTCCATGAGCAGCCTGGAAGAATCCCTCGCGATCGCTGTCCGCACCCGTGAATGCACCCTTGCGATAACCAAAGAATTCGCTCTCCATCAGATGCTCGGGAATCGCTCCACAATTCACCGGCACGAAGGGGGCGGCACGACGGGCACTCTGATCGTGTATCAGACGCGCAGCCAGTTCTTTGCCGGTCCCCGACTCCCCGGAGATATAGACCGGTGCCTGAGTGCGGGCCAATTTGTCGATCATGTCACGAACATGTGCAATCGCTGCTGAGGGCCCGATCAGTTGGGCGGCAAGGTCCACCGGCTCATCCCCGAGCACGCCAGCCCGACGACGCGGCAAACTGAGCGCTGATTTGATCAGGCTGCGTAATTGCTCCAGTGCTACCGGTTTGGCCAGATAGTCAAAGGCACCAGCCTTGAGCGCGGCCACCGCGTTCTGGGTACTGCCGAAAGCCGTGATCACTGCGACAGGAGTCTCGCCATAGCGTTCACCGATCAACCGAACGATCTCCAGGCCTTCGCCGTCAGGGAGACGCATGTCGGTCAGACAGAGTTGATAGCGCTGCTGCCCGAGCAACAGACGTGCCTCCGTCACACTCCCCGCACAGTCTGCCGAGAGCCCCATGCGCGCCAGCGTCAGATCGAGAAGCTCACGAATATCCGCCTCATCGTCGACCACCAGCACTCTCGCCAATTCGCCGCGCGGGCGCCGTTCAGTTTTGCCAGCTAACACCCAACCGACCTCCCCAAGAGACAAAAATCGGCACCTGGCCCCGACTTCTGGAGTTCAAGTTGCGCCCCATTTGCTTCACACAACTCACGCGCGATGTAGAGACCCAGACCGGTACCGCGATGATGTGTGGTAAAGAACGGTTCAAAGATCTGTTCGCGACAAGTATCGTCAACGCCCTTCCCATCGTCAATCACATGTAGTTCCAAGTGACCATCGGCCGGGGCGTCACAAACCAGCAGGCGAACGCTACCGGCCGCACGCTGCGAATGCCGCAATGCATTGCCCATCAGATTCCACAATACCCGATGAAAATGCGAACGATCGAAACAAAGGGTGGCCACTCCCCACACCTCAAGACGGACCACATCTGCCGGCAAGTTTTCCTTGACCCGATATTCCTCGATGAACAAAGGCAGGACCTCGCGCAGGTCGATTCGTTCACGATAGCTGCGGTCGCGGCGACCAAGTTCGAGAATATCGTTGACGATACGCTCCAGACGCTGAGTATTGTCAAGAACGATGCGCAACAGGCGCTCATACAATTCGCCACGCCGCTCTTCCCGGAGCAACTCGCCGGCATGACTGATCGCCGAGAGCGGGTTGCGAATCTCGTGCGCGATGTTGGCGGTCAGCCGCCCGAGTGCGGCCAGTTTGATCTGCCGTGCCTGCTCCTGCAAACGGCCGATATCCTCAAGAAAAACGAGCACGTCGTTTTCAGTGCTCGCGGTGCCAACAAACCGCACTCGCAATTGCATGCCACTGGCTGGCACGCTGACCAACGCATCCTCATCACCAGGGTCCCGACACCAGTCAACGAAACCCTGCATCAGTTCAGGCGAACACTCGCTGATTTCACTGCCACCATGCAATGCCAGCAGCTGCCTGGCGCGGGGGTTGCTTTGCCTGACCTGGCCAGCGCGGCTGAGCACGAGCACACCATCCTGCATCTCCTCGATCACGCGCTGGCTGATCACCGTCTGGTTGTTCAGGTCAACGCCGCGCTGTCTCGCCAGCACCTCATTGGCAATCACCCGACGGGCCAGCAGGCGAGCCGATACCGCGACCGCAAAGAACCCGGCACAGAAGACCCCGGTATGGAAGAATCCGGCGGCATCGAAATCATGATGTAGTGTTGCCCGGTAAGACTGTTCGAACAGAACGGCAAGCGTTGCCATCGCCGCATAGAATAACACCAGGCGTCCCTGCCCGACCAAACCGGCACCGGCCAGTGTCACCAGCAGCATGGATCCGAGTCCGCTACCCAGCCCGCCGCCGACGTGAATCAGCCACGTCACCACCAACACATCAACCATGACGCTGACGGTAAGCTGCATGCTGGCATGCTGGCGATGGTTATACGCCAGGATCACCGTCAGCGCAGTACTCACCAGGTAGGCACCGGCCAGCAGCAAGTGCTGCAAGCCCTGTTGCGGGGTCAGCACAAGCAGGACGGACGGGTACAGCAACGTGGAAAAGAAAAGCAGCAAGGCTACCGCGAAGCGATAGAGGTTGAAATAGCGGAGCGATTTCCAGTGTGTCTCGGAGAAGCACTCGGCGCCGACCTTCTCGGGTGTGCTCAACATGGCCGCTCAGGCGCCGTCGGACTGGGCTTCACGAAGGTGGGCAGCGCAGCAATAGTAACGGCCATTGGCCAGAATGCTCTCGCTGACGGGCTGATTGACTCCACAATGAGCACACGGAACCATGCGCTCGGTTTCGAGTTGCTCGACCGGCCGTCGAGTACCGCGGTGTGACGTCCACGACTTTCGCCAAGCCCACCAGACAAACCACACCAGCCCGATTAGCAGTAGAAATTTCGTCATGGCCAGAGAAGTCCTGCAGAGCGATCAAGCATAGCAGAACGGTCGCGGTCAGAGCGTACACTGACCGGATTTTGGCAACCTCCGGGGGAAAGATGCAGGGGACAGGTAGGGGAAGTGCTGGTGGTCGGTTCGGGGAAGACCGACAGGCAACGGTTGGTCGGGGCGAGAGGATTCGAACCTCCGACTCCTGCGTCCCGAACGCAGTACTCTACCAGGCTGAGCTACGCCCCGACCGATGCGACGACAGTGCTAATAGCTTCTAGCGACCGCGAAGAGGCATAATTCTAACAAGGAATCCTTGTATTGAGAAGGGGGGATCTGCTTGAGCGCCAGCGCGGCGCGCTCTGACTCTGCCTTCGCCTTCTGTTTCGCGTATTCGAGCGCCCCCGTTGCGCGAATCGCCGCCAACACCTCGGGCAGGGCATCGCGCCCACCACTCTCGATCGCCTGCCGTACGCAAGCCGCCTGTTCAGCGGTCCCGTTCTGAAGTACGAAAATCAGTGGCAGTGTCGGCTTGCCTTCAGCCAGATCGTCACCGAGATGCTTGCCGGTCTCCAGCTCAGCTCCCGAATAGTCAAGCACGTCGTCAATCAACTGAAACGCCGTCCCCAGATGGATGCCGTAGGTTGCCATCGCCTGTTCGATGGCAACAGTGGCACCACCGATGATCGCACCCAGTTGCGCCGCCGCCTCGAACAGCTTCGCCGTCTTGTAGCGGATGACTTGCAGGTAGCTCGCCTCATCGACGTTGGCATCGTGGCAGTTCATCAATTGCAGCACTTCGCCCTCGGCAATGAGGTTGGTTGCATCTGACAACACCCGCATGATGCGCATGTCGTTGACTGCAACCATCATCTGGAAGGCTCGCGAATAAAGGAAGTCACCCACCAGCACACTGGCCGAGTTGCCGAACATCGCGTTGGCAGTTTCACGGCCGCGCCGCAGATCGGAAGCGTCGACCACATCGTCATGCAGCAGGGTGGCCGTATGGATGAACTCGATCACCGCAGAAAGTTCGTAATGGTGCGTACCGCGATAACCCAGCGCACCGGCTGAAAGCAACACCAGTGCCGGACGCAGTCTCTTGCCACCGCTCTGAACGATGTACTCGGCGACCTGTCGAACCAGTACCACGTCGGAATGGAGTCGCTGGCGGATCACCGCGTCAACCGCTTCCAGATCAGACCTGATCAGGTTGTATAACCGCTCCATTCTCACCACACGGCACCTTGGCACAAAAATTTTGTGATCTTAGGCGCCGGCCTGTTCGGCGTCAACTGCACGAACTGTCAAGAATCAAGGAATTCGCCTTGCTGCCACGGTTGCTGCCCGCCACCATCCGGAATTCATAAAGACGGCATTCCAGTGCCCCGTTGAACAAGGGTGTCTTCTTGCTGGGAGTCAGACGGACCATTTTTGGCAAACGGGTGTCGGCGCTGATCAGGTAGCAGTTCCAGCCAGCGAAACGGCGCTTCAGCGCACTGCCGAGCAAGGGGTAAAACTGTGCCAACTGGTCATGATCGGAGACGCGTTCACCATAGGGCGGATTGCTGACCATCACGCCATGCTCGGCCGGAGCGTTGATTTCAAGCAAGTTGCCGGTGCTTAAGGTGACCAGCGGCAGCAACCCGGCGCGGTCGAGATTGGCCAGCGCGGCGCGCACGGCAACCGGCGAGAGATCGCTGCCAAAAATTCCCGCGTCGGTAGCCGCCGCCTCCCCGGCACGCGCGGCTTCGAGCAGCCGCTGCCAGACCGCCAGATCAAAATGGCGTAGCTGCTCGAAGGCAAAGTGACGCCTCGCGCCAGGCGCCACACCGAGAGCGATTTGCGCTGCTTCAAGCAAAAAGGTGCCGCTGCCGCACATCGGGTCGAGCAGAGCAACGCCCGGCTGCCAGCCGCTGAGGCGCAGAATGCCGGCGGCGAGGTTTTCCTTGAGCGGTGCATCGACAGTCTTCTGGCGAAATCCGCGCTGGTAGAGCGGCGCGCCCGAGGTATCGAGGTAGAGGATGCATTCGTCCTTGCTGATGAAACCGTATACCCGCAGGTCCGGTTGACGCGTATCGACACTCGGACGCTTGCCGGTTTCGCGGCGAAAACGATCACAGATCGCGTCCTTGATTCGCAGGGTCACGAATTCGAGGCTTTTCAGCGGGCTCTTGACGGCGTTGACGTCCACCCGAAAGGTCTGCTCGGAAGCGAACCACTTCGGCCAGGGAGTGTCAAGCGCCAGGCGATAGATGTCCTCTTCGTTGCCATAAGGCGCCAGCGCTACTCGCCAGAGAATGCGCGTGGCAATCCGTGAGTACAGATTGGCACGGTAGCAGACCGGCCAGTCAGCGAGGAAATGCACGCCACCAAAGATCGGTTTGAGACCATGCGCACCCGCCACCATGAGGTCTTCAAGCAGCAGTTGCTCCAAGCCGCGCGGGCAGCTTGCAAAAAAGGTTTCCACGATGGATCGTCTCCCGACAGGCGTACTAGAATGGCTTGACCACGGCCAAGTAGGTCACTGCCAGCAGCACCAGGACCGGCAGTTCATTGAACCAGCGGTACCAGACGTGGCCGTGGCGGTTGCGGCCGGCCCGAAAGTCGCGCAACAAGCGATTGCAATACGCGTGATAGGCCAGCAACGCCACCACCAAACCCGTCTTGGCGTGCAGCCAGCCACCCGAGAAACCGAAACCAAACCATAGCCAGAGGCCCAGGACCACCGCCAGAGCGGCGATCGGAGTCATGAAACGGTAGAGCTTGCCCGCCATCAACAGCAGGCGGTCACGCTCGGCGGCGCTGTTCGGCGCCACCATCGCCAGATTGACAAAGATCCGCGGCAGGTAGAACAGGCCGGCAAACCAACTGACCACCATCCAGAGATGCAACACCTTGACGGTCAGCATCGGTGCGTCCTTTCTGCGCGGGCCGCGGCGATACCATCCTCGACGCGGCTATAGCGCAGCCTGATGTGCAGTTCCTTCTTGATCCGCTGGTTGCTCAGACGGCGCGATTCGCTCATGAAAGACAACTGCAGGGGCGACAGTTGCTGTTCGGCGTCGCGACGCGAAAGACGCGGTACACGCGGCAGATCGAAATGATCGGCAACGAGATCGAAATACTCGCCCATCCTGATTTCCGAATCATCGCTCGCATTGTAAGTGCGGTTGCTGCGCCCATAACGCAGCGCGGCACAGGTCAGCATCACCAGATCCTCGGCATGGATATGGTTGGTATAGACATCGTCGGCCGTGCACAGCGCCGGCGTCCTTTTTTGCAAACGCTCGATCGGCAGGCGATCCGCAGCATAGATCCCGGGGGCACGCAGGATGCTGACAACGACGCCGCGCTGGCCAAAAGCGCGTAACTGGCGCTCGGCGTCAACGCGGCGGCAGGCGCGCGCCGTCTTCGGCCGCAAGTTCTGCGTCTCGTCAATCCGTTCCCCCTGGCAATCGCCATAGACACCACTGGTGCTTATATACACGATGCGCTGTGGTAGACTCCTGCCGCGGGCCAGGGCAGCAAGCAACCCGCTGGTACGGGTATCGCGCTGTCCACCGAGGGGACTTCGTCGGTCGGAATTCGGCGGCGGGGCAAGATGGACGATGACGTCAGCAAGACCGGCAATGCGTTGCAGACTGGCGGGCTGATCCAGGTCGGCCAGGATGGGTCGGGCACCCATGGCGCGCCAGAAGGCGCACTGCCCAGGATCGCGTAACAGCGCAAAAACGCGATAATGGCCCAGCAGGCGAGGAAGCAAGCGGCTGGCAATGTCACCACAACCGACGATCAAGAGTTTTTGCACCGCGCAATTTTACCGGATTAAGGCGTCCGTGGAGAGTCAATGAGTTTTCAGGTCAATGTTCAGCCAAGCCGGCACACCTTTCACGCCGAGCCTGACGAAACAATTCTCGAAGCCGCACTGCGTCAGGGACTGAGTCTTCCGTACGGCTGTCGGGATGGGGTTTGTGGCACCTGTCGAGGCAAGGTTCTGAGCGGCGAACTGGCGCACGGCAAAGCCCCGTTCGAGGTACTCAGTGAGGCCGACCGCCAGGCCGGCTTCGCGCTCTTTTGCTGCGCCATGGCGAGAAGCGACCTGTGCCTGGAGAGCCGGAAAGTCCGATCGATCGAGGATATTCCGATCAGAACCTTGCCGGCACGCGTGCACAAGATCACGCGCGCCGCCCCGGACGTGATCATCATCGACCTCAAACTGCCTGCCAGCGAGCGCCTGCAGTTTCTCGCCGGCCAATACGTGGACATTCTGCTCAAGGAAGGCCGGCGCCGCTCGTTCTCGCTGGCCAACGCACCACATGCAGACGACTTCCTTCAGCTCCATATTCGGCAGGTGCCAGGCGGCCAGTTCACCGGACACGTCTTCGGAACCATGAAGGAACGAGACCTGCTGCGCCTGCGCGGACCACACGGCAGTTTCTTCATGCGCGAGGACTCCCGAAAACCGATGCTGCTGGTTGCCGGCGGTACCGGCTTTGCACCGATCAAGGCAATTGTCGAACATGCCATCGCGGAAGCATGCACCAGGCCGATGTACCTCTATTGGGGGGGGCGCTGTCGCGCCGACCTGTACCTTCTGGCCCTTGCCGAACAGTGGTCTGTGCAGCATCCCCATATTCATTTCACACCGGTCCTATCCGACTCGCCGGCCGCAGAACACTGGCCAGGTCGACGTGGTCTGGTGCATGCAGTGGCCATGGCCGATCACCCCCAGCTTGCTGACTACCAGGCCTACGTCTGTGGTTCACCGGATATGGTGACCGCCGCCAGGCAAGATTTTCTGACCAATTGCCAGTTGCCGGCAGAGGAATTCTTCGCTGACTCCTTCGACTTTGCTGCCGATACGCTGGCGGCAATGAGCACGAATCGTGCGCCGCCTACGAACCATCATCCTTCAAACACCAGGGTTACCTCAGATGAATGAAGTGTTCATGTCCCGCCAAGCTTTGGTCAATCGTCAGAGCCGGATCATCGCCACCCGTCTGACGCTGCATCTGGGCAACGGCAGCGGCATGCAGGACGCAGTGAGCGCCCTCGGTGCGCTGACCGAGGTCTGGCCACCGGGAGGAAAGCCGGTGTTCATCAGTTGCGGCAGCAACTGTGATGCCAGCCTGCTCGACTGGACGACACCGGAAAACGCGACCCTCGAATTCTCTGCGGCAACCTTGCTCAGCCCGCATGGGCCGGACCTGATCGCCGCGCTGGAAACCTGGCAGCCGACGGTGTGCCTACATTTCGATCCGCAAGCGACGCAGGCCTTGACGATCGGCGTGCCGTACCGCTTTATCGGTTTCGACGCACACCGCTTCACGCTATCCCAACTCAAACTGCTCGCTGCCCGGACACGCTCGCTCGGCATCGGCATTGCTTTCAATGTCGACACCGCCAAGGATTTCCGGGCCTGCATCGATGCGGGAATGACGGCCGCTGCCGGCTGGTTTTTCACCTCACCAAGCGACGTACCGGCAAAGAAGCTCAGTGCCGGGCAGGCGAACATCGTACGGGTGCTCAATCTGGTCCGCAAGAATGCCGACATTCGGGAAATCGAAGACGCGCTCAAGCTCGATGTCGCAATTTCGTACAAATTGCTGCGCTACATCAATTCAGCCGGTTTCGGCCTGTCCTGTGAAATCCAGTCGTTCCGGCACGCCGTCAGCATGCTCGGCTACGACAAGCTCAACCGTTGGTTGTCTTTGCTGTTATCGACAGCAAGCAAGGACCCGATGGCACCCGCGCTGATGTACACCGCCCTGCTCAGAGCGCGCCTGATGGAGTTGCTCGCCACCGGTCTGGTCGACAAGACGGAGTACGACAACCTCTTCATCACCGGCGCTTTCTCTTTGCTCGACGCCTTGCTCGGCGTCGGCATGGAGCATGTGCTCGAGGCGATGCGCCTGCCTGAACCGATCTGCGATGCCCTGCTCGGCAGAGGCGGTTGCTATCAACCCTTTCTCGATCTGGCGTTGGCCAGCGAGCGCAATGATGGCGCGGCGATTGCCGAGCAGGCGGCCATGCTTGGACTGACCGCCACGCATTTCAATCGTGCCCAGATACAGGCGCTGGCCTTCGCCGATGCCATGGAGTTCTAGGGTCTGTTGACATGCAATCCAGGGCGCAGAACCCGGCGAAAGCGGCCGACCCCTCAGCCTAAGAACCGTAGCGCAACCGCGCGGACCGCGTTGCGTGCGGCCCAGGGCGAACGGTCGCAGCAGCCACAGAACCCCAGAGGACCCTCTCCTTCCTGGATAGGCTGCGTCACTCGTGAGCCTGCGGCGGATTGCCGTTCATCCGGTACACCAGCCCGGTCTTGGTTGTTCCCAGAGACAGCCAGTCGCGACCGGTCGTTTGCAGTGCAATGAAAAACTGACGGCAGCGTTGCATGGCCTTCTCGTGCAGTTCGTCCCGGCGGGTGAACTTGGCCTGGAATGCAAACTCACCGCAGAGCGGCTTGTGCGTACCGCGCTCGCGCCAGATCGCAATATTGGCGTCGGCGGTAACCCCGTGGCCAAAATCGAAGGTTCCGAGGTCCTGCAGGATCTCTTCGACGATTGCGCCGTTGACCAGTGCCAACTGGTCGTCGCCTGCGAGCTTCAGGGAGTCCAAAGCAGGGAACATCCGCGCCAGACCGCTCAGGAAAGTGTGTGCGCCTTCGGGTTCCTGGCTCAAGGGAAATTGCGCGTTGTGTGAGAACAGCAGGCGATACGACCCGACCTGATCTTTCAACGGGAGCGCCTCTGCCTTGAACTTGATCCGATAGTGGCCGGCAATCTGCGGCCGCACGTCCAGGTCCGCAGCCTTCTGCATTTCCGGATGGCGGAATTTGAAGACGATCTCCGGATCCCCTGCGGGAAAACCGTCTTCGTAGGTGACGCGCTGTCGCAGGATGAACGCATTGTTATAAAGGCGGAAATCGGCGGTGTCAAAAAACTCGACCTCCCGCACCTGTGGCTTTAGGGTCACCCCCTTGTTTGAAAAACCAATCCCGAACTCTTTCGCTGTCTGACGAGCGAGTTCTCCGTACTCGAAGAATACTTTCGCAGCGATGAAACGATCGGGTTTCAGGATCAGCTTGCACTCGAGATACTGCACCTCATCGAGCGGATGACCATCCGAATACTTTCCCTGTTTGAGCTTGAGAAACCGCTCGTGACCCATGCCTTCGTCAGCTTTCGGCAGCGTGCCGTTTTCCTGGTTCGCCATTTCGCTTGGTTCCTTTATGGTAAAAAACGTTTGCTAAACCCCGATCGCGGGTAACTTGGTGAAACATTATGGTCCTGACGCACCGCTTTCCTTGCCGGCAACGTGCACCGGCCAGATTCTCGACATCAGCCAAGTGAAAAACAGGCCGACAATGCAACCGAGCAGGACCTCGATCACGCGCATCAGGCCGTCTTCAATGCCGACTTCCTTGGAATGATGCATCAGCCCCGAGGCGATCACCAGCGCAGCAGTGATCGGTGCCTGACGCCACATCGCCGGTACGCGAACGACGTAGGTCGAGAGCAGGACTGTCACCGCCATGGCCAGCGGCAGCTTCCACTGGCTCGAACTGCCGACGACCAGGAACAGCAAGCCAACGGTACAGCCAAGCAAGGTATTGAAAATCCGCCCACGGAAAGTGGCCAGCGCCTCGTGCATGTTCGGATCGCTCACGGCGATCATCGCGCTGATTGCCCAGATCGGATTGGTACCGACCCCCATCTGCAGCAACAACCAAAGCGTGCCACTCGCGATAAAGATGTGCGCGGCGAAACGCACGCCGGTCAGATCGGCTTGCCGCAGTCGCTGTACGGCGCTCGGCAGCCGATCGAAGCCGAGCGTGTTCTGCCAGCCCGTTTCTCCTGATCGACTTTGTGCAGACGACGCCAGAATCTCCTGTCGCCTCGCGCGCCGCGCCTCGATGAGTTCGAGTTGGCGATTCTGAAAACCTTGCACGATTGTGAACAGGACGCCGGTGGACCAGGCAAAAGTCATCAAGCCGGCAATGGCGATCATGCCTTCAAGCAAATTCCATTCGTCAGACAAACTGATACTGCTGCCCAGGGTAGTGTATTCCAGGAGCGCGAAATAGAACGACGTGCCAAACTTGGGAATGGCCCCTGTGACGACGAAGAAAGCTGCCCAGACGGCGATTTCGAGCAGATGCACCAGCATGATCAGCCAGCTTGCAAGAATGATGTTGCCGAGCCCCCAGAAGAAGGAATGCGTGCCATTCGCCCTGTGCTCTAGGGTACGGCTTGTATCGATCGTCAGGATCATGCCGAACCCATGCACGACCATGGTCGCGGCAACCAGCACGATGCCCCAAGTCACCTCGGTCACAGAGGTGATGTATTCGGGGACGGGGACATTGTTCATGCGAAGAGGGTTTTCACGGGTTCATCCACAGGCGCTGCGCAAGGTGGCAATGGCGAACGTGCTGTGACAGGTTGCGACGAAATATCGTCTCCGAATGGGCATATGCGCACACCGGGGTTCTGCGAAACATCTCCATTTGCAGTAGAGCCTTCCTGAAACTCGCCCAGCACACTCCTTGGCGTCATGGCGCGAGAGAGTGTAGCATGGGGTGGACCCTGGTCATGACTTTGCAAGATGCCCCCGATGAGGCAAGTCATGACCGTTTCCCCTTCCTTGCACGCCGGAATCGTTCGATGGGCGCAGAGCATGCCCCCCAACCTCTCTCCCGCGAGTGGAGAGGGGAGATCACCGAGGTTGAGTTTCCTGGCGGGCGACAGGATAATCCGCGTTTCCATCCACCCGGTCAATGATTGCCCATGAACACCTTTCTGCGTCTGCTGCGTCCAGGCCTGTTGGCCATCGTGAGCTTTGCCCTGGCGACCACTGTGTGGGCTCAATCCACGATGGTCCGATTGCACACCACGCAGGGCGCGATCGACATCCAGCTCTACGACACCGCTGCACCGAAGACGGTGGCCAACTTCCTCAGCTATGTGCGCAGCGGCGCCTACATAGACAACTTCATCCACCGCAGCGTGCCCGGTTTCGTCGTGCAGTTGGGCGGGTATGCGTGGCCTGCCAGCGGCTATGCCGGCCACATCACCACCCTTCCTCCGGTGGTCAACGAGTTCAGCATTGCACGCTCGAATGTGCGCGGCACGGTGGCGATGGCCAAGCTCGGCGGTGACCCCAACAGCGCCACCAGCGAGTTCTTCTTCAACCTGGGCAACAACGCCTCCAACCTGGACACGCAAAATGGCGGTTTCACGGTGTTCGGTCGGGTGACCACGCCGGGCATGGCCGTGGTGGACAGGATCGCGGCACTGCGCACGGTCAATGCCGGCGGTACTTTTGCCAACCTGCCGGTGGTCAACTTCAGCGGCAGTACCCTTCTGCGAGAGCATGTGGTGCGCCTGACCGGGGTGACTGAATTTCCCCCGCTCTCCGCTCAGAGCCATTCGGACCGCATCTTCAACTATCTCGAGGCAGCGTATCCGCAGTATCTTTCGCCTTCGCACGGCCAGGCCGGCGTGGCATCTGGCTATACCTTCCGTTACTACGCCGGCACCAACGCCTACGTGGCCACCGCCAATGACAAGGTCTGGTATCTGCTGCCGTCGATCTCTCCCGACATTGGCCTGCTGGGGGACACGGCTTCCTGGCTGAGTGTCGCGGCGCAGGCCGGATACTGACCGCCGACCACGGTTAGACCAGACAGGCGTCAGCAATCGCACGCAGCGCTGCCAGGCCACCAGCGGCAATCGACACGCCTTTGCCGTCCGGTAGCTGCGGCTCGGTCGGATTGATACGGATCATCTGGCCTTTGACCCGCTCGCCCATTCGGCGTGCGGTCGGGATGCGGGTGCCGGCGCCAATCTCGATGACCAACAGATGCTCGACCAGTCGAAGCCAGGCGCGCAGACCTGCTTCCTGAACGTCGCTACGTTCGCTGCGCCATCCCCAGTCACCAAACATCAGAATGTTCGGCCGGGCAATTCCCCGGCAGCGCGGACAGCGCGGGAATTCCGAAGTCAGCAGACACTGCTCTTCGTCAATTTCGGGGTCGAAGTCCTTGGCCGGCCAGATGCCGTCATGGCAGCCGTCGAGGCACTGCAGGTAGTGGATCGATCCGTGGCATTCGCTGACACGATCTTCGGAAAAGCCGGCTTTCTGGAACTGGCCGTCGACGTTGCTGGTAAATACGCGGGCACCGTGCGGCCGGTGCTCACCGATCCGGCGCAGGATCTGGAAACCCTCGTGCGGAACCGTGCGGCGGTAGAGTTGCAGTCGATGTCCGTAGAAACCCCAGGCCAGGCGAGGCTGCGATGCGAAGGCCGCTGGATTGGCGATTTCCTCGAAGGCGATGCGGGCGCGTCCGAGCGCCGGATAAGCCCCCCAGAAACCTTGCGGACCACGAAAATCGGGCATGCCCGAATCCACACCGATACCGGCACCGGCGGTGATCAGGAGGCCGTCGGCCTGCCGGATCAGTTCGCCGCAGCGTTGGTAGTCGGTCGCCATCTACAGCCCGCGTGCCCACGCCGGGCGCAGCGCTGCGGCCTGCGGGTTGGCAATGGCGTCGCGCACCTGCCGCAGCAGGCGGTCCTTGTCAGCGCCAAGCGTTCCCTTGAGGATCAGCCAGTTCGACGCGTGGTCGCTGCGAAACACGGTCCGTTCGAGTTCCAGCCCGGCGAGAAAACGCTCCATTTCGACAAACAGTTCGTGCTGGCTGAGTGCTCGCCAGCCTGGAAAGCCGCCACGCAAGCGCTCCTCGCCGAGCGGAAAGCTGACGACCAGCGTCGCCAGATACTCGGGCTGTGTGGCATTGACCAGGCGTGCCGATTGGTCGGCGTGCCGCAGCGAGAGATCCGGGCCGGCAAGACCGTTGAGAATCATCACCGAGCGCTTGATGCCGGCCGCCCCGAGCTTGTTCAGCGCCTCGAGAGTCGAGTCATGGGTCTCGCCCTTGTTGACTCGTTCCAATACCTCGTCGTCGCCCGACTCGGCACCGACGTAGGCAATCGCCAGGCCGGCTGCGGCGAGTTCGCCCAGTTCCTCGACCGACTTCTTCCGCAGGTTGCGCGGCAGGCAGTAGCTCGACACCCGCCGCACAGCCGGCAGATGTTTGCGGATGGCGTCGAGAACCTTGAGCAGGCGACGCGTCGGCAGCACCAGGGCATCGCCGTCGGCGAGAAAAACGCGCCGGATTGCGCTGCCAAAGCGTTCGCCGGTACGCTCGATGCTCTCCAGCACTTCAGCTTCGTCGCGCGCTCGGAAATGCTTCTGCGGCGCGGTGTACATCTCGCAGAAGGTACACTGATTCCACGAGCAACCGTCGGTTAGCGGCAGGATCAGCGATTCGGCCTCACTCGGTGGCCGGTAGACGGGTTCAACGTAACGAATCGGGAGCACGGGAAACATGGCGTGTGGCGGGTCTCGGGGTGAGTTGATTCGACAATGTTAATGTGAAAGTCGCGTTA
>DIME01000196.1 GCA_002425405.1 Candidatus Accumulibacter vicinus | reverse complement strand
CATCACTTTGAATCACACCCGCGGGAATGCGGGAATGCGGGAATGCGGGAATCAGGGAATCAGGGTTTGGGTGACCAGTGGTGTGGCTTCGTCCGGCGTTTCGGGCTCAGGCGATTTTGGCAAAAGGTTATCCCATCGAACGGAAAGTAGAAAAACGGGACGACGAGGTGGCGCAAATCACCCAGGGGTATTGCGCGGCGATCCGCGCTGCGCTGACCGGTGTCGACGATTTTTACAGTCTTCCGACAATTACCGCCACCGGAATTTCGAAATTCCCTCACGTAGAACAAAAACCCCATCAATTTCTGAAAGTTATCGTAAGGAGTTGGCTCTCGGCCTGTTTCTTGCTTTGGTGATTCTAAACAATTTCCAGAGTCCCGGAGTGTATCAATTTTACGTCAGTCACTACGAAAAACGCCTTCCGTTTCTCATCGAGGTTGACAACGCCCCCCGGAAACGGGGAACAATATCGCGACTGTACATTGTGTTAGATCGTATCTTTAAAGTGGTTTATGATGGTTGACGGCATGGGGTTCGTGCAGATCAGCGCAGGAATCGCTTCAGGAACCAGGCCAGGTCAGCGGTTGCCAATGGATCGACTGGGCAGCCGCGGCCTGAGACACGCTCCTCAAGGAGTGAAGAACATGAATATCCCGGATGATCCCACGCTCCGCTTCCTTCCCGGTCTTGGAGCCACCTTCTCAGAGACAGACTTTCTTCGCCAGCAAGTTGCCGAGATCGAAGCGTATGTGGAGCGCTTTCCATGGGATGAGCGGGAACTCCGCGCATTGGCATGGATCGAGGCCAATGCCAGTCAATATCGGCAACAGTGGCAGATACGGACGGCCACGAGCAGACACCAGCGGCAATCCACACCCCAGGGGTGATGATCCTGACGGCCCGTTCCAGGAGAAGAGGCATTCGCACCGCTACCGAAACTCGAACGACGGTTGCGTGATGTCTGAGATCAGGTTGAGCGGCGTCCCCGGTTCGACGAATGCGCCCAGCCAGCGGTAGGTACCTGCCGGCTCGCTGCCGTTGAAAGTGTAACTGAAATTCGACTGCAGGCGTGTAGGGTCCGGCGATGTCGCCGTACCCATAGCGCGTTGCGTCGAATGAGCTGACGCGCAGAATGGAGGCTGCATAAGCCTGCGCGTCCAGCGCCTCCTGGGTCTTGCCAATCGCGCGGAGAAAGGTCGCTCCCCAACTGCCGCTGACATCCATCGCGCTGGCCGCGTCAGCAGGCAGAACGCCAGGCTTCATGCGTCGCTGGACGGCATCCTAACCGAATTGAAAAATGGCGCTGCCGAGCAGCGATGCTTCCTGCAAGCGTCCTGCAGCGCGCAGGCCAAAGTAAGCCGAGATGTTTCCTTCGATGCCCAATGAAATCAGGTTCGGATACGCCGGATGGCGGCCAAACTGGCCAATCAGCCACGCTGACCCACGATCGATCGCGTTGTCGAGCGCAACGGTATCCGCGTACAGACCACTGTTGCGCAGTTTGTTGAGCGCAATCAGCACCCATCCGACGTTGCCGGCCCATTCACAGGTATCGATGTCCTGTATCAGCGTTTCATTGCCATCGCAGGGAATCGGCTGCGACGCGCGATCGGAACCTCTGAGCATCCCGGTCTGTGAAACATACGTCGAGTACCAGGCTCCTGCCTGCACCCTGCTGGCGGGAATCTGCAAGGCGATCAGCCGGGCTGCCAGCTTTCTCGCGGCCTCGAGGAAAGCCGCCTGCCCGGTGTCCTGGTACTCGTAAACGAACACCAGGAGCGCTTCGGCCTGGGCATAGCTGTTGAAGTTGGGCGTCGTCTCGGGAAACCACGCCGGCAGCAGATCCTTGCCCGCTGCGGACGGCGCAACCTGCGCCAGCAGCGCATCGGCGGCTTTGCGGCGCACCGTCGCGTCCCGAGTGACGGTCGCAAAACCGCTGGCGGCGGGCAAACGGTGGGCTCCACCCGGCTTCAGGTCGACCGCCGCAAACTCGTCGAGGTAGAGGGTTCCGGCATGCTCTTCCACACCTGGGTCACTCGATGGGTTGTCCGCGACTTCGCAGCCGGCGCAACGGACGATGGCCATCTCGAAACCCGTCACTCTGCTCAGGTCGATCGCGCGGTCCGAGCTCAATTCCCGCAGGTCGAGGTAGATTGCTCTCCATACCGGCAGGTCGGTCATGCTTTTCAGGGCGACGGCAACCAGGCCGCTCGCGTCCTTGAGCTTCACTTCGACCGTGTCGTGCGCACGCAGGTTGGAGCCGCGCATTGCCAGCCGCAGGTGGGTGTATCGGCTGAGGTCGCGCGCCTCGGCCAGAGTCCTCTGCAACACGACCCAGCTTTGCCCGGCGTTCTGGCTGCCGGAGGGGGCGACATTGCGCAGATCGTAATCCACTGCCAGAGCCGTGCCGTTGCAGCCCGCAACCGTACGCAATGTCGGCCTGGGAATCGACACATCGGCCGTACAGCAATGCTCCCACGGCGTATCGAAGTCATCCAGGACGACATCAACCCGCCCGTCCCCACAGCCGATTCCCCATTGCAGAACAGGCCGGGCAGTACTGGGCGATGCCGCAAGTGTCAGCAGACCAGCCGCCATCGCCAGCAGAAAACGCACCCGCAACACCGGCGAAGAGGCCTTCGATGAGCACGCCCGTCCAATCCAGTGGAATAGTTTTTTCATCGCCAGGCCCTCCTTCGACGGCAAACACCCGGTTGTTCAAAATCGGCAGCAAGATTAGCCGCCCCAGCACAAACCTTCGGAGTCCACTTCAGTTCTTGAGGCGGTAGCCGGTCTTGAAAATCCAGGCTACGATCGCCAGAAATATCGCCAGGAACAGCAGCGTCATGGCCAGGCTGATCCCGACACGGACGTCGGCAACGTCATAAAAACTCCAGCGGAAGCCGCTCACCAGATAGACCACGGGGTTGAACAGGGTGATTGTCTGCCAGATCGGTGGCAAGATATTGATCGAGTAGAAGCTGCCACCCAGAAATGTCAGAGGGGTGATGATCAGCAACGGCACCAGTTGCAGCTTCTCGAAATTATCCGCCCAGATGCCGATGATGAACCCGAAAAGGCTGAAAGTGACCGCCGTGAGCACCAGGAAAAGCAGCATCCAGAAGGGATGCGCGACCTCGATGGGAACGAACAGGCCGGCTGTGGCAAGAATGATCAGGCCGAGGACAACCGACTTGCTGGCGGCTGCACCGACATAACTGGCGGCGATCTCGAGATAGGAAACCGGCGCCGACAGCAACTCGTAGATCGTTCCCGTGAATTTTGGAAAATAGATGCCGAATGAAGCGTTGGAAACGCTCTGCGTCAATAGCGACAACATGATCAGCCCTGGCACGATGAAGGCACCATAACTGATGCCGTCGATCTCGGGAATCCGCGAACCGATCGCCGCCCCGAAGACGACGAAATACAGGGAGGTTGAAATCACTGGCGAGACAATGCTCTGCAGCAGCGTGCGTCGGGTACGTGCCATCTCGAAGAGGTAAATCGCACGCATGGCCTGCAGGTTCATTTTGCCTCCTTCACCAGGCTGACGAAAATGTCTTCAAGCGAACTCTGGGTGGTGTGCAGATCCTTGAAGACGATGGCTGCGTCATTGAGATCCCTGAGCAGCGCAACGATGCCGGTTCGCTCGTCATTCGTGTCGTAGGTATAGGTCAGTTCGCCGCCATCGCTCGACAGTTCCAGCGGGTAGGCATCGAGTTCGGGTGGGATGCCGGCGAGTGGATTCTGCAGTTGCAGAGTCATCTGCTTCCTGCCCAGCTTGCGCATCAGTTCAACCTTGTCTTCCACCAGAATGATCTCGCCCTTGCTGATCACCCCGATCCGTTCAGCCATCTCTTCGGCCTCGTCGATGTAATGGGTGGTCAGGATGACGGTCACCCCGGTCGCTTTGAGCGAGCGCACCAGTTGCCACATGTCACGCCGCAGGTTGACATCGACCCCGGCTGTCGGCTCGTCGAGAAACAGAATCTGTGGCTCGTGCGACAGCGCCTTGG
>DIME01000099.1:3650-17082 GCA_002425405.1 Candidatus Accumulibacter vicinus | reverse complement strand
GATTTCCCATTTTTGGTTAAAGCCCCGCCGTCGCGTATCGTAAACCGTGGTCGGCGATCCCGGCGAACTTGGCGGAGGCAGCAATGTGGGCAGACGACACCAAACGGAAACCGACGAGGTGGTTCCGGGGGGCAGGGTCGTCCCTGAGGCGCCGCGACGCGCGCGCGGCGGCCGTAAGGGAGAGCCACGAGCCGCCGCGCAGTAACCGCGCCTGACCGCTCATGTCCGGCTGGATCCTCTTTGGCTCATCGTACTGGTTGAGACACCACTCCCAGACGTTTCCCGAGAGATCAAGCACTCCTTCCGCCGAAGCGCCGTGCGGATAGACGCCGACGGCGGTCGTCTGCTCCAGGAACCACTCGCCGACCTTTTCCCCGAAGCCAAATCTGTCGGTTTCATCGATGTTCGCCCGCCCGCTCTCGTACTCTGCCCCCCACGGGTACTGCCGCCCATCGTGCCCGCGCGCTGCGCGCTCCCATTCCTCTTCGGTCGGTAGGCGGACTTCATACCGGAGCTGGGCACTCAGCCAGCGTGTGAAAGCGACGGCTTCGTACCAGTCGACGTCCGTCCGCGGCCGGTTGCCCTGCGGCCAGTGCGAGGGTTCCGGTTGCGGCCGCCGCAAGTCGCGCCACCAGCGCTCTGCGCGGTAGCCGCCGGCGTCCACGAACGTCTGGTACTGGACGTTGGTCACCGGGTAGCGCGCGATCCGGAAAGTCGGTAGCGTGCGTTTCTTGCCTGCCTGATAGACGAATTCGCCACCGGGGATGTCGACCCAGTCGATCTCGGGCAGGCCGTGCGCGTCGAGACCGACGCCACGGCGCGGATCGCCGATTTCGGCGAGGCGGTCGCCGATTGCGAGCCGTCGCGGCGGCGGCGTCTGCGAGATTTCGAGTTCGGCAAGCAGCTCGCTGGCTTCGTCGCTGAGCGGCGGCTCTGCGGGGGACTCCTCCTCGACGACGAACTCGCGCACGCCGACGCCACGGCGCGGATCGCCGATTTCAGCGAGGCGGTCGCCGATTTCGAGTCGCCGCGGCGTCGGCGTCTGCGGGTTTTCGAGTTCGGCAAGCAGGCGCTCGGCTTCGCCCACTGGAGGATCACGCTCGTCATCCGGCGGCGGCGTTTCGCCCGCAAGCCACGCTGCGAGCTGGTGCAGGAAGTCGCCGACTTCCTCTGATGGCTGCCCATCCCGCCAGCCGCGCACGTCGAGCACCCTCTCGGCACCATAGCCGGCCTGCGGCAGTTCGACGGCGGGGTCGACGCGCAGCAGCGCGCTGCGCGTATCTGCCAGCGGAAGTTCGCCCCGCGATTCCTGCAGGCGGCGACACGCGGCACTCGTCCATAGACGCAGCAGGTGGATGGGCTGGCCGGACTCGTCGCTCGTCGATTCGTGTGTCCCTGCCGTTGTCGCTTCCGGCCGCAACTGCACCAGGTGTCCGCGCGTGCCGAGCCAACGGGCGACTGCGCGGGCCTGTTCCGCGTCTTCGGGCAGATGGCTGAGCACGATCCGTGCCGCGCCGCTCGGCTCTTCGTCCGGTGGCAGGTCGACGAGGAGTTCGTAGCGCTGGCCGGTGATCGTGGCCAGGGCGATTCGCCGGCTTGCTGGCGCCAGTTGCACGCGCGTGCCGTTCCGGACCATGTACCAGCCACCTTGCTGGCCGTCCGCCGCGATGTGCAGCGTCGCCGGCAATGGCGTCGGCAAGTCGATCGCGTCGTCCTGTTCGCCGGGCGCGACGAAGTGCAGCACTTGCGCACGAGTGTCCGGGTCGTAGCGGGCTTCGACCGACAAGCGCGCGGGGCGAAGCGAAGCGGGGAGCCTCTCGGCAAGCCAGCCGGGGAGCAATTCGGGCGCGCAGCCGGCGGGAAGTGGAGTCGTGCTGCCGAGGCTGACCGCGGCGAAACGCGTGAGCAGTCGTGCCGCGTCGAATCCGGCACCGGCAGCGCCTATCGTTGCCAGCGCACGCACGCCCCAGCGCGCGAGCCGGATGCGCGCCTGCTCGTCGCTCTCTTCGTAGAGGCGTTTGAGCATGTCTTCGACACCGCTGCGCAGTTCGTCGTGGTCTCCCCGGAGCGCGGCGAGGCGCAGATCCTGTTCGAGGCGATCCTCGGGCTGCCAATGTCGCGTCTGTGCGCGGACGAACTCGACGACTTCGTCGAAGCGTTCCCGCTGGTGCCGCCAGAGGCGATGGAGCAGCAACCGCGCGGCACCCGCATGAAAAACGACCTCGCTGCTGCTGCGCGATGCAACGAGCGGGCTGAACCATAGGAAGTACTCGATCTCGCTGGCACTACCCGGAAAGAAGTGGCGGCGGGCGTTGCGCAACAGCAGCGGTTCGATGCGCGTCGCGGCGGCGAGCACGCGCGCAAGCGGTACGATCTCGGGGGTGCGACGGCGGACGTTGGCGACGACGTCGATTTCGGAGCGGGTCGGCTGCTGCCAGCTCATCGCGGCCAGGCGCCTGCGCGGTCGGTGCGCCGCGAGAGCATCGCCGCGCTTGTCCGCTCGTGCCAATGCACGAGCCGCGCGTGCGGCCCGAGGTCGCGCGGCCAGCAGGCTGGCGACCAGGGGATCAGGATGTTCAGCGGAGATCCCTGCCTGGCGCAGCGGGCCACGAAATCGTGCCAGCCGTCGCCGGCGAAGCGAGCGCGCCGGTCGGGCGCGCCGAAACCGGTGGCGACGACAACCGGGCGTCCGGGTTCGGGCTGCCACGGGACCGGATCGCCTCCCTCCGGTGGCCAGCAGTGCGCGTCACCGGGCAGCGTGTCGAACTCGAATACCGACACGCGTTCCCTGCCGAGCACGTCCACGAACTGCTGCGAGAGATGGCGCAGGTCTTCCCACAGGGGCAGCATGCTGTCGCTGAAATCGAGCAGCAACTGACAGCCGCGCGCCAGCGTTTCCTCCGGCAGCCGAGGCAACGCACGCGGCAGGCGGCCGGCGATCAGGTGGCGCAGCAGCGCGTCGACGTCGAGTTGCTCGCCGGCGCGCGGCGTCGATAACGCGGCGGTGAACACGCCGCGCATGGTACGTGCGGGAAAAAGGCTCGCGCGGGGCAACGGGATGGTACGCTGCAGATCGAGGCGCTGGTAGCCGCTACTGATCCACGCAGGCTTTTCCGGGAAAGCGCTCGGCGATTGCGGATCGATGGCCTGTAGCGTTGCGCGTAGCTTTTGCGCCGGCAGATCGACGGGCGCTGGCGATCGTGGTGGCGCATCGAAACCTGACGGCTTCTTCGCGGCCATCTGGCTCGCCTGGCGCCGAGCGCGCTGCTGGCTACGATCGTAAATGCGCTCGCTCTCCTTGGTCGAGGTCGCGATGTCCGGCGCCGCGGACAGGCCGAAACCAAGGCTGGCGGCAATCGCCCGCGCCGTTGCCGCATCGCCTGGCTGCAGCGTGGCCAGTACGGTGAGCAGCTCGCCGAGATGGATTTCGCCCCTACGCGGCGGATTCACTGTCTGCCTTCGTGGCACTTTCCGGCTCGCCAGGCTTGAGGAGCACGGCGCGCTCGACCTGCCGCCATACGGGATCGTCGGCGCTGATCCGGACGTCGAGTGCTTCGCAAGCGCGTACGGCGTCGAGAAACTCGCTCGTTCCCGGCGGCCGCCGACCCATCTCCCTGGCCTTGGCGCGGAACTCGGTCATCTTCGCCGCGAGCGCTTCGACGCGGTCGCGGTTGGCGCCGTCGTAGTGCTTGCGCGCAATCGCGACGAGTCGATCCGGTGTGGGTTCGTCGAGAACGAGTCTGACGCAGCGGCGCAGGAACGCCTGCGGCAATTCGCGTTCGCCGTTAGTGGTGATCACCGTCAGCAACTCGCGCTCCGGGCTCGCCGACACGTACTTTCCGTTCGGTAGCCGAAAGCCACGCCGGTCGAGCGGTTCGAGAAGGTCGTTCGGCAGGTCGGGCTCGGCCTTGTCGATCTCGTCGATCAGCAGCACGGTCCCGTGTGGCGGCGCTTTGCGCGTCCGTTCGATTCCCGGCAATGCAGCGCAGACGCCGCATTGCCTGGCGTCTGCGGACAGGCCGTGCGTGCTTGCGCTGTCGCGGTCGAAGGCCCACCAGAAGACTCCGGGGCGATAGTAGGCCTCGTCGGCTCTCAGCGCGGGCGCGCCGCCGATCGCGGCGGCGCGCTGCGCGTCGTGCAGGCGGCTCAGGTGATCGACCTCGACGGTAAGTTTTTCGAGCCGCGTGCGCGAAGTGATCGTCTCGCACAGGAAGGTCCAACCGATCTCGGCAGCCAGCGCCTCGGCGAGGCAGGTCTTGCCGCAACCCGGAAGACCTTCGACGAGCAATGGTCGTTGCGTCGCCAGAGCGACCCGCAGTGCCGTGACCGCCTCGGCAGAGAAAAGGTAGGGATCAATTTTTCGGTCCGGGTCGCCGGCGAAGCAGGCGTTGGCGGCAGGAACCAGCTCCCAGGAGGCTTGTTTGCTCATCGTGTTCTTCCTTGCTAACTGTTCTTGATCAGATCCCAGGTGTCGAGTTCGCGATCGTGCTGCTCCTCCTCGACGAGCAGGTTCAGCGCGGGATCGACCACGCGGACTCCCTCGGGCAGGCCGGCAGGCATTTCGTCGTCGATGCCGAGCACGACGAGCAGCCCCTGGTACTGGCCGTGCAGCGTTCGCAGGTCGTCGACGAGGCGTGCATCGCGGTCGGGCCACAACGTCGGAGCGATGAAGACGACGATCTGCCAGTCGTCCGCGCGCAGGCTGCTGAGGCGCCGGCGCAGTGCTTCGTCGTTGGCGCGGCTGCCCCGGCACAATTGCGCGCGCAGTTGCTCGCAAACTTCGTCGGCGACTTCTCGGTCGGTAGGTATCCGGGCGATCGGAACCCACTGGAAGCGGCGCGTTTCAGGCCAGGCGCGCTTCAGGTAGCGATTCAGTGTGTAGTAGGGTCGCTCGGGAAAATCCGGATCCCCGGAAGCCAGGAAAGCGCCGTTCAGTACCAGGCTTTGCGCGCCGGCTTCTTTCTCGGTCAGACACGCGGCGGCGTTCGGGTTGATCCATTGCGCGTTCAGGCATTTGAGCAGGCCGGCGCAGTGGTTGCCGTTGTGTCCAGAGCAGAGCAGGTGGTCAAAAACCTTCTGCGTACGACGCAGCGTGTCCTCGCCATTTTCGAGAAGGTGCGTGGCAATCGACCTGGCGTAGCGCGTCGCGCGATCCGGGTGCGCGACGCACGGCCGGCTCCCCGGACACAGCTTGTCCCAGAGCGCCTCCAAGACTTTCTGGCCAAGGTTGCGCACGAGCCACGCCTCGACGGCCGTGCCGGTTTGCCGGTAGGCACTCGGCTGGCCGCTGAACAGCGTTTCAGGCTCGCCGAGGATCGGCCGTAGTCGGGCAACGATCTCCTGCGCGCTGTTGACTTCGGGAATCGCTTGCAGCCGCTTGAGTCGGAGGGCTGCAAAGTAGCCTTGGTCGAGGTCGGCGACGGTCGTCTGGCCGGCGAGCAGGACGGGAACCAGGTGGAATCCGGGGTCGTTCATCGCGCGGCTGCCGAGAACCGCCGCTTCGAGTTTCACCCAATCGGACTCCTCGACGGCGCGGCGCGAAAACACGATCAGGGCAGCGTCACAGTCCCAGAGCAAACCATGCAGCACAGTTTCCCAATCGTCTCCGGCGCGAAGCGCATCGTGGTCAACGAGCACTTCCACCTGCGAGCCGTAGACCTGCTCGATCTGCCCGGGAAGATCGAGCAGCAACTGCCAGTTCGCCTGCGCCTGCGCGTCGCTGGTCTCGTCGTCGCGCAAGCGCGAGCTGTGGCTGACGAAAAGTTTGAGTGGCATGGGTGGAGATTCAGGGGCTGGGATAGGGATTGGGGAAAGGCCTGCGGGCTGCGTCCTGCGCTTTAATGTGAAAGTCGTGTCAGCGACTCACGAACCTTCCCTCTCCCCTTGCGTGAGAGAGGGGTTGGGGGAGAGGGAAACGGTCATGACTTTCATGATCGGGGGTGTCTGGAAAAGTCATGACTGTTAGCCGCTCGCCGCGAGCAGTTGCCGGCTGTCGATCAGCTCGATCGTGAAGGCGCCGGTTTCACGTGCCTGGCGCACGACTTCGGCGACGCCACCGGTCGAGGAGTCGTTCTCGTCGCCGTCCCACAGGGCGAGCAGCGTGCGCGCGCTGCAGTGCCACGCCTGCGCCGAGCGGACGATCCAGCGGATTCCGCGCTGCCACAGTTCGGGGTTGCGTTCGTGCAGCCAGCGTGGCAGCTCGGGGCCGTCCTGCAGCACGCGGATTGCTTCGGCGTGCTGGCGCGCGAGCGCGAGCAGGCGGTTGCGCCAGTCGTCGCGCGTGCCGAAAGCCAGGGCGGAGACGTTTTCGAGCGGCATCGGCAGGCAGAGCAGCGTCGGGACGCCGAGTTCGGCGCAGACTTCGTGCGCCAGGATGTCGGCGCCGGGAGCGGCCGAAGCGAGCAGCAGCAGCGGCCCGTGTTGCTCGCGCAGGCGCTCGAGGTGCGCGCGCAGCAGCTCGCGCGCGGTCTGCTCGGCGCGCGCCGGGAAGCGCGGCGGCCTGCGGCCGGGTTCGTCGATCTGATGGCCGGCGAAGAGCACGAGGTGCGGCGGCGATGCCGTCGGCGGCTCGTCACGGCGCAGCGCGGCGATCAGCGCTTCGGCGATCGCCGCGCGCACACCGATCGCGACGAACAGTTGCAACTGGCCGATCGCCGCGCCGCGGTAGAACGGTTCGAGGCCGAGCAGCGCGTGTTCGTAGTCATCGAGCAGGATCGACGGGTCGGCGTGCAGCTCAGCTTCATTGCCGGTCAAAAAGCGCAGGTCGGCGCGGCTGATGCGCGCCCAGCAGCGGTCGCTCTCGCTGCCGTGCGCGAGGCCGCGCTCGATCGCCGCGGCGACGACGTGGCGCAGCGTGCGCAGCTCATCCTGCAGCTCGCTGCGCTGCCGCGCTGCTTCGCGCGGGCTGCGGAACATCGCCTTCCAGCGCCTTTCGCCCGACAGCGAGAGCAGCGTGTGGCCGACCTGCAGGCAGGCGATGCCGCAGTAGAACGAGTTGAGATCGCGCTGGAACGACTCGCGGTAGGCCTGCCAGCTATCGAGCAGTTGGCGCTTGCACGCGCGTGCGCGCCGATCTCCGGCGTCGGCGATGCCCTCGAAACCCTTGCGCCACAGCGTCTTGAGGTTGCGCCCGCGTAGCGCGAGCGCTTCGGCGTGCTCGCTGGCCGGAAGGTCGGGGCGCTGCAGGACTTCGTCGAGCGCGCGTTCGGCGCGATCCATCAGTTCGGGCTTGCCGCTGCGCCGGTAGCTGCGTTCGTAGATGTTGGCCAGCGCGAAGCGCACGCCGGTCTGGCAGTCACCGAGGCGCAGCAGGCGTTCGAGGCTGTCGCGCGCGGCTTCGAAGTCTTCGATCGCCTGCTGGGCGAACGCGACGAGGTGCAGGCCGGGGCGCTCGAAAGACACGAAGCCGCGAATGACGAAATAGCGCATGCCACCCTCCTGCCTGTGAGCCAGTTATTCGTCGGGTTCGTAGAGGCGCGCGAACTTCTCGGCGCTGATCGCGTACGCATCGCCGCCGTCTTCGCGGTTGCTGACCAGCCAGTCGCCGGCCTCGTATGCCGTACGGCCTTCCTGAGTCGCGACGCTGCCGGCGCACGCCGCCTGTTCGGCCCAGACCGGCGTGCTCTTGACGTACGCGCCGCAGCCGACGCGCCGGTAGGTGCGGGCAAACGTTCCGGCGTCGATGGTGTAGACGTCGCCACCATTGTCGACCAGCCAGTCGCCCGGCTTGGCGAACTGCTCGTTGCCCCACTTCTGGTAGTGCAGGCCCGGCGTTTCGAGGTTGAGCTGGACGGCGGCGACGGCCTGGTCGGCACGGCGGCGGTAGCGGCGGCGGGTGGCGGGAGCGTTCATTGGCAGGAAGCAGGCAGGAGATGGGGGACGGTGGGAACGGCGGGCGGGGTGAGCCGGGAACTACGCAGCCGGCAGATCGAAGTGCGCGGGGAAGTCGTGCGCCTGGACGTCGCGTGCGCCGACGCGCATTCCGAGCTGGTGCAGCACGTTCATGTTCTCCGGCGCGTCCATCTCGCTCAGCGAGGAGACGAGCTTGTCGTCGCGCAATTCGGGGGCCAGCGCGCGTACCTGTTCGGCGGCCAGTTCCAGGTCGTAGCGCAGATAGGTCAGTAGCGGCGTGCCGGCGAGCAGGTCATGGCGCAGGTCGCCGACTTCGCGGTCGATCGTGCGCGCGGTCGGGCTCGAGCTGAGCCACTGCAGCAGCGTTTGCTGCATCGTCGCGACGTCCTCCATCATCGCCAGCAACGCCTGGATGGCCTGTCCCGCGGCGATTCCGGCCTGGGCGA
The DNA here is from genome assembly GCA_002425405.1 of Candidatus Accumulibacter vicinus. Classification (GTDB taxonomy): domain Bacteria; phylum Pseudomonadota; class Gammaproteobacteria; order Burkholderiales; family Rhodocyclaceae; genus Accumulibacter; species Accumulibacter vicinus. Next base: position 8,785 of record DIME01000099.1, on the reverse strand, counting down.
CGGCAGGGTCGGGCCGGCCGGTGCCGAGCGAGACGAGCAGCAGCTTGTCGGCGCCGCTCGGCCAGCCGATGCGGTAGCCGTCGAGCGTGGCGACCATCAGTGCCTGCAGCGCCGGGTTGTTGTACGGGCTGACGCCGCCATCGACGAACAGGCCTTCCTGCCCGATACTGCCCTGGCCAGCAGCGATGGTCAGCTTTTCGGGGTCGAAATACGACGGCGCAGCGGTCGAGGCGCGAACGACCTGCCACAGCGGGTAGTCGCCATTGCCGATACGTCCCTTGCCGTCGCCGTGGAAATAGCGGCCGCGCGGGTTGTTCATCAGCGGCCACGGGCTGCCGGAGTCGAGCCGCTTGGTGACGACGACGAGGCCGGTCAGCAGGCGATCACTGCCCAGGGTCGTGTCGGCGCCATAGACGCGCTGCAGCTCCTTGCTCAGCGTGCCGGCGTCGTATTTGGCGCGCAGCACGCCTTGGCGGAACAGGCTCTTCGCGAAGACCTTGCTGCCGAGCTGACGGTACTCGGCGAGCACTTCGGCGACACGCATTCCCTTGGCCAGCGCGGCGGCGATGATCGCGCCGGTAGAGGTGCCGGCGATCAGGTCGAAGTAGTGCGCCAGGCGAAAGTCGTCGCCAGCGCGATGCCGCTCGGCGAGCATTTGCTCGATGCGTTCGAGAATGCCCAGCGTGAGAATGCCGCGCAAGCCGCCGCCGTCGAGCGCGAGGATGCGCTTCGGCAGACCGTCGGCGGCAAGATGCTGGTCGCGGGTTCGAATCGTATAGCTCATGCAGCCCTCCACTCATATCGGCCACTCATGCACGGGCATGAGGTGGCGCTGGTGGTCGAGATAATCGGCGGTCAGCCGGAAGAAGTCATGGTGTTTCCGGTAATGGGCGAGTTGCCAGACAGCGCCGTTGCGGCGGCTGCGCAAGCGGCCGGCAATCACCTCCAGGTAGCGCCGGATATCCGCGGCCGCCAGATCGAGCTGCTCCAGACCGGCGCGCGCCAGTGGCAACAGCACCTGTTCGAGCAACTCGCAGGCAGGTATGTGCTGTCCGTTGAGCCACCTCAGTTGCGCGTTGAAACCGTCCCGCGCGGCACGGTAGAAATTGTCCTGAGCGATGGTGAAAGGCAGTTGTGATTCGGGCGGAAGGTCCTGTCTTGCAAGCATTCGTACGGCGCCGTAATAAAAGGCCGCATTGGCGATCATGTCGATGATGCTGGGCCCGGCGGGCATCACCCGTTGTTCAACGCGCAAGTGCGGCAACCCCTTGTCGTCAAAGCCGATGAGCAGGCGATTCCAGCGCCAGATGGTGCCGTTGTGCAGCCGCAGGTGAGCATACGCTTCGACCGGGCCCGGGAGGTCGACCGGCAGCAGCACCGCATAATTCGCCAGATTCTCGGCGAAACATGCCGTCGGGTCGGCACCGAGGTAGCCCGAACCGAAAGTCACCCGCCTATGCTGCGGATGTCCGGGGTCACAGCAATCGACGGCCTGCTCGAAGAGCGGCACACGCGTTTCGTGCCAGAGGGCGCGCTCGAACAGGAACGGCGAATTGGCGGACAGCGCCAGCAGCGGCGCAGCAAGCATCAGCGATGCGTTGTAGGTACGCGCCGCCTCGCTGGCCGGCGTCTGCAGGTGCACCTGAAAAGAGGTGGTCGCCGCCTCGAGCATCACGTCGGCGTGCGTCGTGGACAGGTTTTCGATGCCGGCAATATCGAGCGTCAGCGGCCGGCCGTCGCGGAGCAGCAGAATCTGCTCGTTGAGCATCGCGTAACGCCGGTAGGGCGACATGCTGGCCAGCGACAGATCGGCCTCGCGGAGGGTCGGCAGCGTGCCAATGGCGATCAGGGCCGCATCTTCCAGCGCTGCGACGCGCAGGCATTCCTGCCAGGTGGCAACGAGTTCGTTCTCCAGCAGCGACAGTGCCGGGCCGTCCAGTGGCTGTGGGGTACCGTTGAGTTCGACGTTGAAGCGCGACAACTCGGGTACCACCAGCGGGTTGGCCATGCGTGCCAGGAATGAGACATTGCGTGGCACCGGAAAGAGGTTCTCGTCGATCAGCCAGGCTTCGAGTTCAAAACCTGCCACCAGATCGGTGTTGGCGAAGTCGCCGCGTGCGTAGGCATCCTGGGCGTGCCGCGTTTCCAGCGCCAGTCGCTGGCTGAAACGTGCAAAGTCGTCAGCGGTGAAACCGTTGTTGCCAATCTCCTGACCCATCGGCGATGCCCCTCCCAATCCAGTGCGCGATTACCGCCGCCAGCGGAGAAGCCGCGCGTCACGCCATTTGAGAACCTCGGCCAACAGCGCGCGGCCGAGGTTTCCACCCGGAAGGGATCGCGACCCGGCGCCCCGCCAGTCGCGACTTCTCCTGCAAGGCGGTTGCGACCGCCGCCGCCCTTACCCCTCGGCAGCATTGTGGGTGCACTTGAGTGCGGCCTGAGCGACTCACCCACCATCCCTCTTCCTCAGGCGGGAAAAGGGGGGCTGGGGGTGAGCGTGGAAATTCTCCGGACATTATAGGCGATGATTCCCTGCAGCAGGCGCACCTGGTCAGCATCCTGCCGAACTCACGAGCATCAGGAAATCGGCTCGCAAAACGCCAGGCAACAGGTCGTGCTGGCCGAATTCAGCGGTCCAGCCCCCTGCCCTGCTCGGCTGGTAGAATGACGGTCATGAGAGTCCAGGGCAAACCAACGCGAACGATCACCCCCGTACCCCAGGCCGGTGCCATCGACATCATCGACCAGACGGCACTGCCGCAGGCCTGCCGGGTGTTGAGACTGGACAGCCTGGAGGCGGTGGTGGAGGCGATCTGCAGCATGCAGGTACGCGGCGCACCGCTGATCGGGGTCACCGCCGCTTATGGGGTCGCGCTGGCGCTCACCTCTCGTGCCGATGACGCCACCCTGCTCGCCGCGATCAGGAGGCTCGGGGCGACGCGGCCGACGGCGGTCAATCTGCACTGGGCGCTGGCGCGCCTGCAAGCCTGCCTGATGCCGCTGCCGCCGCCACTGCGCGCCGAGGCGGCGTGGCTCGAAGCGGGCAGGATCGCCGAGGAGGATGTGCAGCAATGCCGCCGCATCGGCGAGCACGGCCTGCAATGGCTGCGCGCACAGGTCGGCGAGCGCGGGCGCATCGAGATCATGACCCACTGCAACGCCGGCTGGCTGGCGACCGTCGACCACGGGACGGCGCTGGCACCGGTCTATGCCGCGTTCGACCAGGGAATCGACCTCCATGTCTGGGTTTCCGAGACGCGCCCGCGCAACCAGGGCCTGCTGACCGCCTGGGAACTTCACGAGCACGGCGTACCCCATACGCTGTTCGCCGACAACGCTGCCGGCCTGCTGCTGGCACGCGGCAGCATCGACGCGGTGATCGTCGGCGCCGACCGCATCGCCGCCAACGGCGATGTCGCCAACAAGATCGGCACCTACCTCAAGGCGCTGGCGGCGCGCGCCGCCAGCGTCCCGTTCTATGTGGCCGCACCGGGATCGACGATCGACTTCGCCTGCGCAAACGGCACCGACATCCCGATCGAGGAGCGCGCTGCCGACGAGTTGCGGCTGCTGCAGGGATGCGATGCCGCCGGCCGGCCCGCCCAGCTCCGGCAACTCGCGGCCGAGACCGCGGTCGCCAACCCGGCTTTCGACATCACGCCGGCGAGTCTGATCAGCGCCGTGATCAGCGAACGCGGCGTCTGTTCGGCGAGCAGCGACGGCTTGCGCACCCTCTACCCAGAGGCCACGCATGACTGATCCGCGCCAACAACTGATCGACAGCGCGCGCTGCATGCAGGCCGCCGGCCTGAACCGCGGCACTGCTGGCAACCTCAGCGTGCGTGTCGAGGGCACCGGCGCGGACGCTGGCGGCGACTTCCTGATCACACCGACCGGCATGGCTTACGACAGTCTGCTCACCGCCGACATCGTGCACATGCGCCGCGACGGCAGTTGCCGGGGTCACCGCCGGCCCTCATCCGAGTGGCGCTTCCACCGCGACCTCTACGCGGCCCGCGCCGACGCCGGCGCCATCCTGCACGCGCATTCGCCGTTCGCCACCAGCATCGCCTGCCTGCGCCGCGATATCCCGCCGTTCCACTACATGATCGCGCGCTTTGGCGGCGACAATGTTCGCTGTGCCGCTTATGCGACCTTCGGTACACAGGCACTCTCCGACGCGGTCCTGCTGGCGATCGTGAACCGCCGCGCCTGCCTGCTCGCGAACCACGGCATGCTGGTGCTCGGCGACGATCTGCAACAGGCGATCGACCTCGGCATCGAACTCGAAACACTCTGCGAACAATACTGGCGCGCCTGCCAGCTCGGTCAACCGGTGCTGCTCGATGCCGCCGAAATGGCAACGGTGCTCGACAAGTTCGCCAGCTACGGCCAGCAGCCTTGAGCGCGACGACCCTGTTGCGGATCAGCGACATTCGCCTTCCCATCGAGCATCCGCCGGCAGCGCTGGCTGCCGCGGTCGCTGCTCGCCTCGGCATGGCCGAGGCCGACCTCGGCGAGATCAGCGTCTTCCGGCGCAGTTGCGACGCGCGCAAGGCGAGTGCGCCGACCTTTCTCTACAGTGTCGACGTGGCGTTGCCCAACGCCGCCGCGGTTCTCGACCGATTCGCGGCCGACCGGCAGGTGCAGCCGACACCGGACATGCGCTACCACTTCGTCGGGCAGGCGCCGGCGCAGCTCACGACGCGACCGATCGTCGTCGGTTTCGGCCCGGCCGGCATCTTTGCCGCCCTGATCCTGGCGCAGAGCGGATTCCGGCCGATCGTTCTCGAGCGTGGCAAGGCAGTGCGCGAGCGTACCCAGGATACCTGGAGACTGTGGCGGAAGAAGCAGCTCAACCCGGAATCGAACGTGCAGTTCGGCGAAGGCGGCGCCGGCACCTTTTCCGACGGCAAGCTCTACAGCCAGATCAAGGACCCCAGGCACTACGGGCGCAAGGTGTTGATGGAATTCGTCAAGGCCGGTGCCCCGGCGGAGATTCTCTACGTCAGCAAACCGCACATCGGTACCTTCCGGCTGGTCGGCATGGTCGAACAGATGCGCCGCGAGATCGAACAGCTCGGCGGCGAGATCCGTTTTCAGCAGCGCGTCAGCGGCCTGCACATCGAACACGG
>DIME01000099.1:0-3319 GCA_002425405.1 Candidatus Accumulibacter vicinus | reverse complement strand
CTCGGCCACAGCGCCCGCGACACCTTCGCGATGTTGCACGCCGCCGGCGTGTTCATGGAGGCCAAGCCCTTCTCGATCGGCTTTCGCATCGAACACCCGCAAGCGCTGATCGACCAGGCGCGTTTCGGGCCCTACGCCGGCAACCCGCTGCTCGGTGCCGCCGACTACAAGCTGGTGCATCATTGCCGCAACGGCCGCAGCGTTTACAGTTTCTGCATGTGTCCCGGCGGCACCGTGGTCGCCGCCACTTCCGAAGCGAACGGCGTGGTCACCAACGGCATGAGCCAGTATTCGCGCAACGAGCGCAACGCCAATGCCGGCATCGTCGTCGGCATCACCCCGCTCGACTACCCCGGCGGACCGCTGGCCGGCATCGCACTGCAGCGGCAACTCGAAGCGCACGCATTCGAGCTCGGCGGCGGCACCTATGAGGCGCCCGGACAGCTCGTCGGCGATTTTCTTGCTGGCCGCCCGTCGACGCAGCTTGGAACGGTGCTGCCCTCGTATCAGCCCGGCGTGCGTCTGACCAGTCTCGCTAGCGCCTTGCCCGACTACGCCATCGCCGCCCTGCGCGAAGCCTTACCCGTCTTCGACCGTCAGATTCGCGGCTTTGCGATGCCGGACGCGGTACTCACCGGCGTCGAGACGCGCACCTCTTCGCCGCTGCGCATCACCCGCGGCGACGATTGCCAGAGCCTGAACGTCAAGGGTCTCTATCCGGCAGGCGAAGGCGCCGGTTACGCCGGCGGCATCCTCTCGGCCGGCGTCGACGGGATCCGGGTCGCCGAAGCGGTGACGCGGGATTTGCTCGGGCAGGCAACCCGGCAAAAGGTGTAAACCCGTCCGCATTCGCCCCCCCATACTTCACGCGGCACAGTTTTCGGTTTTTCAATCGAGCAGGCACCCGTATCGGTCGGGAAACTCTCCATCCGTTTGCTGCAACGGGTGCTACGGGTGTTTCCGGCCGGAATCGGGCCAACGCGGCAAACTGTGGATAGCGCGTCAGCTGATCGATTCGGTCAGGGAGGCACGTCAAGGAGATGCGCTTGCTGATCGATGCCTGGTTCATCCGCCGGAGTCTGATGCTGCCTTTGATCGCGCAGGGCGTGCGAATCATCGGACAGATACGGCGGGGTACAGCCTTGTATCTGCCGCCAGAAGCGGCGCCAAAACGTCGTGGACCGAAATGCAAGTATGGTCCGCGGATTGATGCGGCCATGCTTGAGGCCCTGCCGGCCACCGTCATGGAACTGCCCTTGTACGGCAAGGTGCGGACAGTTCGGCTGCGCTCGGTCATTGCCGTGGCAAGATTTCTGAGGGGACTGCCGGCGCGGGCGGTGTGGTGCGAGAGGCTTCAGCCCGACCATATTGGGTCGCGCGCCCGCCTGATTCTGGCGACGGAGACCAGTTTGTTGTGTTGACTCGCGTCGCTTGGCTCCAGGCCGTATCCGAACATCGCCTTTTCTTATTTGTCATTGACCGTCGCCAGCGAAATCACGGTCGGCGCGATCCGGGTATGTCTAAGCTTCTGACTCCTGGTGCCTTTCGAGGAAAATATTCATGTCGCCTCCATTGCCATTCGGTGGTCTACCTCCTACGCAGGGTTGAGGATATTGTCCTCGAAAATTCAATCCGCCGGCAACGTGAGGCGACGCCTTTTTGGGTTGCAGCCATCGGCCGCGCTACGCTATAGTGCTTGGCATAAATGCGGTCGCTGAGCTGTTCAAACAGCCACCTGGGGGGTCGAGCAGCGCCGCCGGCATTGACGCAATTGCCCGAACTTTTAGTGAACGTGTCCATTGGGCACCTCCTTGTTTGGGTTGGAAATTTACCTATACCTGTTCATGAATACAGTATAATGACGCAAAGTAAATCGTCAAGTAGGATGTCCACTTCACGTTAGAGCGCAGATCGCCTCCGCCATGGACGAAATTGAGTACATCTCGACCTACGTGCCCCAATGGGCACAGCCAACGTTGGACATCAAAGGTATCGAGGCACTCAAGTACGTTACGCCGGTAACGCCACCTGACTATCTCCGATATGCCGAGGCCGATCTATCAACTGGCGGAAATCATGGTTTGGTGAATGCTCTGTCGAATGCCAAACGAGCAATCGATTGTCAGGTGACCAATACCCTTCAAGGGTTCGGATTGTCCGTTCCCAAGCAGTTTCCCACCAAACTTGAGAAGATCGCGGCCCTCGGTCTGGTAGCGCCGCGAATAGTCAAGAAAATTGTTCGCCTGCGAAACCTCCTGGAACACGAATTTCATAGCCCACAGCTTGCCGAGGTTGAAGATGCTGTCGATGTTGCAACGCTTTTCATTGAAGCCACTCGCCGGGTCTATTCAAACGGTATCGTCACCGAGTTTTGGGTTGCCGACGAAAAGTCAGCCAATCATCGGAACGTCAAACGGACGAAAACAAAGACCATCATTGACAACGACTCTCCCGAGTTCACTTACGCTCGCGGAATCTTTACCGGGTTTGAAATGGAGACCCGACAACTATCTGTGGTACTTGTCCACGAAAACGTGCAGATCGGGGAGTTCCCGATCTCCAAGACCGATAAGCGTACTGTCCCCCTGCTTGGCTTCCTAGGAACTATCGATGGTGCGGATGGAAAAGCATATTCCATTGAGGGGGCGAGGGAGTTTCTTGCACTTCTGCACGCAAAATGAATCTGCGCTCTAACCCATCATTCCACCGGACGCTGCGCGATGAAGCCGCGCAGCGCCGGTGAATTCAGACGTTAGGCGGCACGAACACCCCACTCCTATGCACATCCGTCCAGCCACTGTCAATGACTCCGCTATCCTTGCCAATCTCATCTCAGAGTCCAACAAGGACGTTGCCGCACTGTTCGGCCTGAACCGTGAGAACTGCCCGAAGCACCCTTCCTTCTGTGAGGCCGGGTGGATTGAAAGTGACATCGCGAGGGGCGAGCTCTACTTCATCGCTGAACTGGAAGCTGGACCCGTCGGCTGCGTTGCGACCGAGTACCCAAGCCCTCACATTGCATACCTCAACCGGCTGGCCGTGCTTCCAACGCATCGCCGCCAAGGGATAGGCGCTGCTCTCACCGAGTTTGTACTGCAACTCGCTCGTCAACACGGCGTCCAGTCTGTCAGCATTGGCGTCATCGGTGAGCACGTGGCGTTGCAGCGCTGGTATCAGACCTTTGGGTTTGTGGCGGGCGAACTAAAGCAGTTCGAACACCTTCCGTTCTCCGTCAGGTACATGGCATATGTCGTCAGTGCCGCCTAACGAATAAGGATAGATCGGGCGAAGGCACGATCTGATCCGTTTGTTGGACGAG
>DIME01000057.1:2790-4089 GCA_002425405.1 Candidatus Accumulibacter vicinus | reverse complement strand
CTTACATTTGATCCATCATATGTGTTTGCACCTAACCCATCATGATTGACGATTGACTCGCCCCTGACGATGAAAGCAAGGTCAAGAAGTGAGAAGATCTCGCGTGGAAGAAGGCGGTGCAGAGGTCGAAGTACGAATGGCGGCTACACCCCGATGCCTAACCGGACCCACCTGGGCTGGCTCGCACCCCCGATTGTACCGCTTGGATGTTGACAAGCAGGACGCACGGTAAAGAGACCCTTTGAGGATCATCCAGCCCGCCGCGCCGACTTCTCCCAAGGTCATTTTTTACCACGGGAGATGAATTTATGGAAGGACTATCCCCTTTACATCGGAGAGTTGCCGGTATCGATGTGCATCGCATGCTGCATGTCGTGACGGTGCTGATTGAAGAAGACGATGGCACGATCAGCAAGCATCAGCGAGAGTTTGGTGGCTTCAAGCGCGACATGAAGGCGATGTCGGCCTGGCTGCAAGAGCTGGGTGTGGAGTTGGTGGTGATGGAGAGCACGGGCATTTACTGGAAGAGTGCGCATGCGCATATCGAACGGGTGGGCATTCCTGCGTTGGTCGTGAATGCGCATTTCATCAAGTATGTGCCGGGCCGCAAGACCGACATGGGTGATTCGGAATGGCTGGCTGTGCTGGCGCGGTTTGGGCTGGTGCGGGGCAGTTTCATTCCGCCGAAAGACTTGCGTGAATTGCGCCTCCTCTCGCGCTATCGCCGCAGAGTTTCGCAGATGCTCGCGAGCGAAACCAACCGTATGCACAAAGTGCTTGAGGATGGCGGGATCAAATTGGGTGCCGTCGTATCCGACATCAAAGGGGTTTCCGCACGCGAGATGGTGGCTGGGCTGATTGAAGGCAAACCGCTTGGCGAGATGCTCGCTATGGCGCGTGGCAGCCTGAAGAACAAACGCGACGACCTGGCCGCATCGCTCGATGGCGATCTCTCGCCACGCCACCTGTTCGTCCTGCGCCAGTTGCATGAGCACGTGACCGCATTGGAACGACAACTCGCCCAAATTGATGCCGAATTGTTTCAGGCGATGACGCCTTACCACTGGGCCTGGGTACTCCTGCAGACGATTCCCGGCATGGATGCCATCGCCAGCGCCATGATCCTGATTGAGATCGGCGACGACATGTCGCGTTTTGGCGATGCCGACAGACTGGCCTCATGGGCCGCCCTGTGTCCTGGCAACCATGAATCGGCGGGCAAGCGAAAATCAGGAAAAACGCGAAAAGGAAACGCCATTGTTCGTTACCTCTTGTGTGAGTGCGCGAATGCAGCGCGAA
>DIME01000057.1:0-2443 GCA_002425405.1 Candidatus Accumulibacter vicinus | reverse complement strand
ATCTATTTCATGCTGTCGCGGCGTGAGCCTTATCGTGATCCAGGGGTGAATTACGAGGCCATGTCCGCTCGAAAGAACGCTCCACGCTGGATCAAGGCCCTCAAAAATATCGGCAAGTTGCCAGAAGCAACCGCTGCCTCCGCCTGACCAGCCATCGTTTCACTTGACTATCCTGCTGACCGCGGGAGGTCTTTGTTTGTCTTTGTTCCCCGGGCTTTCACGGTAACGCCATGACTCTTGGTACGGCGTTTTGCGGAAATCACCTTACTCCGTCGCTTGCGTGAGAGGAGGCATGAATTTTCCTTCGTCTTGCAGCCGTTGACACGTGTTGATGATCAGCGCGCTTGCCGTGGCGGCGTTGGCGGTGCTGAGCAGGTAGCGGCTGGTTTCGGGATCGAGTCCGTTGGCGAAATGCTCGTGCGAATCGCTTTCTCCGCCGGTGCGCCGGGCAAGCTCCTCGGCCATGCCGCCAAAACCACCGAGCAGAAAGGTCGGGATCTTTCTCGCCAGCGCGAGTTCGAGTTCCTCCAGGGTGCCCGGGCGCAGCGCGGTGCCCGCCCAGCGCTTGCCGCCGATGACGGCCAGCACGTCCATCTCGGCTATCAGCCGTTGGCGCATCGCCGTCAGGCTGGCGTTTCTGACCAGGGGATCACTGGCGCTGTCGCCGCTCGCGCCAGGCGGCACCACCCGATCGACCTCGATCAGCTCGACGAGCCCCTGATACCGCTCCTGGCGGAGCTGACTGCCGAGGTGTTCGCCGGACCACAGCTCGGACATCACGAAGGTGACTAGCGGGGAGCTGCGTGTCCCTTTGTAGGGTTCGGCAAGACCCAGAATGCGGGGCGTGAAGCTGGGATGGCAGCCGTGAACCAGCCGGCCTCCGTAGCGAAAGACCGCATCGGCAAAAGTCGAGACGAACTTCAGGATTTCCCAGTCGAGGGCGCGCGCGCCCCACTCGGCCTGGTCCGGCACGGCGCCCGACAGTCCGATCCGCAGACCGGAAAGGTTGATGTCGACAAGTCTGGATGCGGTCATGTCATGCCGCCTGCGGTCTGCGGAAGGTTTCAAGGTGGAGGGTGAGTTCGGTCAGGTCGACGAGCCGCAGCAGGGGGTCTTCATCGAGACGCAAATGCTCGGCAATCTCCTCCAGATTCGGCTCCGGAACAGGTTCGTCATAGAGGAACAGCTTGAAGTTGTAAGCCCGTGGCGGGGCCGTGCCGGCAGAGCCGCCCGCCGGTGCCGCGGCCGGATGGTAGCTCTGGAAGGCCTTGACCGAGCGGTGGAAGGTGGGGCCGTCGACCGAACAGTGGGCCAGCATCCGGGTTTGCGAAAACCTGGATTCCTTTCTGGTCGACTCATACATTTGGCGATGCTGGTCGAGCGTGCTCCAGGAAAAGTGCACTCGCTCGAAGGCCTCACGGGCATGCGACGGCAGTTTCATGCGGTTGCGGACGATTTGCAGCAGGCGCTGCTCAATCGCCACCAGTACCTGGTTCAAATCCTCTTGAGACAAGGAAACGCACATGGCGTCGTTGCCAAGCGTGACCTCGAGTTCGTGGCAATAGAGCTCCCGCAAGGCCAAGAACGACGAACCCGGTTTTCTGAGCCCGCCTGCGGCAGGGCGCAGCACCAGCGGGAAGATCGGCACGAAACCATGAATCGCCGCGTCGATTTCCTTCTTGATCCATTTGGAGTCCGTGACCTGCGGGGTGTCGAGCAACAGCACCATGTCCGCGCCCGCGACGTGCTTTTCGATCTCCTGCTGAACGATTTGCCCCCCATCGAGGCGCTCTGCGTCCAGCCAGGCAGGGTAGCCGTGGCGCTTCAGGTACTCGACCAGTTGCTTTGCCACCTCCCGCCCATCGCTCTCCCGGTACGACACGAAGAACTTCTTGCCGGAACCGCGCAGCCATAGCCCGAGCAGAACGCCAACCCGGCGCACGACATTCGTCACATCGGTGTTCCGATCATGCAGACACGGCAGGGCCTTGATGGCATCGAGCGGCGCCGGCGGTACCCTGAGATCGGGCAAAGTCGAGATCGGCAGGATGCGTGCGTTGCGCCGTTCGGCGCTGGCCGCCGACACCTCCTGACTCAGCGTTCCCTGCAGTGGCGCCGGCAGCGGTCCGGTGCCGAAGACGACGACCAGCAGATCGTCCCAGCGCGGCCAACTCTGCGCGGTCAGAAGCGGCGGGGCCTCTACCTCCCCGCACTGTAGCACCTGGAGGTCCGGGTATGCCTTAGCGAGTTCGCCCGCAATCTCGTCGGCGCGGGTTTTCGCATCGTCCGTTGAAAGAATATAGAGCACCTTGCCTCCCGCCGTGTAAGTGATCCGCTTCGAGCTTGTGTCAATTACTCTGGCCAACCGGAAGCTGGACCCCAAGGATAGGAAATCCAACGGCGCCATCAAGAGTATATGAGCCTTCATCAAGGGGCGTCAATC
>DIME01000077.1 GCA_002425405.1 Candidatus Accumulibacter vicinus | reverse complement strand
TGGCGATCATCACCAACGGCGGCGGACCGGGGGCCATGGCCGCAGACCGTGCTGGCGATCTCGAGATTCCGCTGGCCGAACTGTCTGCCAGCACCATTCAGACACTCAATTCGAAGATGCCGCCGACCTGGTCGCAACGCAACCCCATCGACATCGAAGGGGATGCCACACCGAAGCGTTATCACGACGCCATTCTGGCTATCGCCGAGGATGACAACGTCGATGGTGTGCTGGTCATGCTCTCGCCACAGGCCATGACGCAGCCGATGGAGGTTGCCAAGGCGGTGATCGAAGTCGACCTGCTGACCGCCAAACCGATTCTCACCTGCTGGATGGGCGAGGAGCAGGTGCATCAGGCACGCTCCATGCTTGAGGACGCCGGCATTCCCTCGTTCCGGATGCCGGAAACCGCGGTCGAACTGTACTACCACATCTCGACCTATTACTGGAACCAGAAGCTTCTGCTGCAGACCCCGGCCCCCTTGTCGAAGCATTCGCGGCCTGAAACCGAAGGAGCCAAGATGTTGATCGAAGCGGTGTTGCACGAGCGGCGCAAGGTCCTCTCGGAGATGGAGTCGAAAGCCATCCTGCGTGCTTTCCGCATCCCGGTCGCACAGACCATGGTCGCGCATACGCCGACCGAATCGCTGCTGCTGGCTGAACAGATCGGTTTTCCGATCGCCATGAAGATCGATTCGCCGGACATCCTCCACAAGAGCGAAGTGGGCGGCGTGCGGCTCAACATCACCAATGCGCCGGCGGCGCGCAACGCCTATCACGACATCCTCGAGACGGTCAAGAAGCGGCATCCGACGATGCGCGTCAATGGCGTTTCGATCGAACCGTACCTGGCGCGACCGAACGGCCGCGAACTGATGATCGGGGTATCGCGCGATCCGATCTTTGGTCCGATCATCACTTTCGGCGCCGGCGGTACCGAAGTCGAGGTGTTCAGCGACCGGGCGGTTGCCCTGCCGCCGCTGAACCGCTTTCTGGCACGGGACCTGATCGCCTCGACGCGCGCCTCCAAACTGCTCGGCGAATTCCGCAACATGCCGCCGGTCAACCTTGAAGCCCTCGAAGACGTGCTGCTGCATGTTTCGCAGATGATCTGCGAACTCCCCTGGTTGCAGGAACTCGATCTCAACCCGCTGATCGTCGATGAGAACGGCGGGATCGCCGCCGACGCGCGCATCGTCATCGATTATGCGGCGCCTTCGGGCGACCGCTATGCGCACATGGCAATCCACCCCTACCCGGTGCATCTGATCCAGGACTGGGAACTTCCGGATGGCCGGACGGTGACGATCCGCCCGATCCGCCCGGAAGACGCCGAACGCGAGCAGCAATTCGTCATCGGCCTGTCCGACGAAAGCAAGTACTACCGTTTCATGGATACCATCCGGGAACTGACGCAGACCATGCTGGTGCGCTTCACCCAGATCGACTACGACCGGGAAATGGCCCTGGTGGCAACCCTCCCCGACGCCGATGGCAAGGAATTGCAGATCGGTGTCGCCCGCTATGTCACCAACCCGGACGGCGAATCCGTCGAGTTTGCGCTGGCCGTCGCCGATGACTGGCAGAAGCACGGCGTCGGCCGCAAGTTGATGAGTGCGCTGATCGACTGCGCGCGCGTCAAGGGCTACCGCACCATCGTCGGCGACGTGCTGTCGATGAACACCAAGATGTTCAACCTGATGACCAGGCTGGGCTTCACGATCCACCCGCACCCTGACGACCCGGCCGTCAAACGCGTGATCAAACCCTTGAACAACTAGGAAAGGTTTCAGGGGCCAGGGACAAGGCAACGCATCAAACTCGGCGAAGCCAAAGCCTTCGGCCCCGCCAACAACAAGAAGAAGCGGCCGGATGACGGGCATCCGGCCGCTTCTTCTCCTGGTGACGTCCGCCAGCTACTGCAGGTCGAAATTCACGTCGTAGGGATAGGATCGATGCGGTTCATTGGCCTCCCGACGCGACTTCTGCTCATTCAGGTCGACCTTCCTGTCCCACCAGATCGCCCGGCCGCGGCGCTGATCCTCGGCCCATTCCGGATGCTGGGCCATCATTTCGCGCATGAACTTGGTGTGATCGGATTCGTACAAAGCCATCTGGCCTTCTCCCAAAGGATAAAAATGCTCTCGCTGGCAAGCAGCCTCGACCAATGATTATACGCTCGCGGATAAGCGCTTGTAGCGTGTGACCAGTTCCATTGTCGCGTTTTTGCAGAGTACGCGGTGCTTTCCTCAGATCCAGTATCCGGTCGGCGTCAGGTCATCCGCCAGAATCATCGGGACGGTCCTGGCTGCGCTGGAATGGGCGCCGGGTTCAACGAGGGAAACGGGCCGGAGAGCTGTGGGGGAAGAAATGGGTTCGCTGTGTCCTGTGCCGATGTTGTTGACAGGCTCGTGGCGCAGCTCCCAGTGAAGGTTCACGGTCGCAAAGACCTCGTGCGAATCATCGCCGAGCGTCATGCGCGACGGCAAAGTGCCCGCGACAGCGCCTACCGAAGGCAGCCGCCAGCACCAAAAAATGCCATTAGAATTTGTTGATGTAGAAAAAAGTTGGCGGCACGGCCAAACACCTGTCGAGACCTTTTTCGAACCACGCCCTACACCTGGCGTTGATCCTGCTTGCTGGCCTGCCTCACTCCGGTATTTCGAACAGCAGATTCCTGACAGCGACCTTGCCCCCGAAGCCCGAGATGTTCACGGTGAGCAGATGCCGACCCGCGGCGAGCCCGCTCGGCGTCCAGCGCCAACTGAAAGGCACATAGCCATGCTCCTCCTCGGAGACGAACTCCTGATCGACAAAGAACGCCACCTCGTAAAGGCTCTCCTGTACCAACCAGCGATCCTCCTCGGGAATATCGACGCGGAGGGTGACCGGACCCGCAATAACAGGGAGCTGGTCGCGCGACAGGGGTAGCTTCTCGATCAGGGAAAGCGTTACCCGGGGATCCGGATCCTTGAAGCGGGGGAGGAAGTAACTGCGCGACAGACGCTGCCCGTTCCGTTCCAGCTTGAGTTCGGTCGCTGGCGCGGCCTTTTCCGGCCAGCCCTTCTCTTTCCGATAGGCGCGATAATCGTTGTCGGGATTACCCACGGTCAGAATCGATTGTTGCGGCAAGCGAAACGCCGTGGCGAGTACCGACAATCGAGGGTGACTGCGCAGGTCCACCAAGCGATCCTGGTCAAAACCATTCCATCGTTGTACGTTTCTACCGGCACCTCGCGGAGCCCAGGTGGCGAGTGAGCGCATCATTGGGCCATCCTTGATGCCGACTCTGATGAGAACCCGGCTCGGCGCCGGCAGCGTGTAGGTGATGTCCCCACTGGCAGCCGTCTCGACCTTGAGGTCGCCGACGGTCTCGCCACCGCTGAAAGCACGGGGATCGATCTCTTCGCTTCGCCCATCCTTCGCACGCGCGGCCAGCACCGGAACGTAGGCTTCATCGGCAACGATCACACCGTCGTCATCCTTGCCGTCCCAGGAAAACTCCTGGTCGCCGGCGGTCCAGCTCCGTGGCGACTTGAGCGTCCGCACGAGATCGCCGTCGGAGGTGAGGATGCGGAGTTCGACCTCGGCCGCTACCTTGAGTCGGACAGGCACCCTGAATTGTTCGCCCCGAGCGGGCGAGAACTCGGCTCGGTCGTAAGCCGCAAACTCCACGAGTTCGCCGGCACGCGCCACAGTTGCCATCACCACGGCCATCACCAACAGCGCCAGTGTGTTCTTCACGGGTTGATCTCCAGGTTTCTCAGGTCATCGACATCGGCCGGCATGGCCAACGCCCGCTCACGCCCGTCGAGGGTACGGCGCATCAGCCGCGTTCCCTGATCGGCGTGGCGCACGAAGTACAGATTGCCATCGCGATCGAGCGCCGGACTGGTGTCGGCGACGTGGCCATGGGTGATCTGTTCAAGCGGCATGCCGGCGCCGGCGGTCCGCCACAGGTGGTAGTGCCCGGCCCGGTTGGAACTGAAATAGATCCACTTGCCGTCGGCAGAGGCCACGGGCTGGCGAGCGATGCTATTGGTCAGCGTGATCTGTTCCGCCTCGTCGCTGGCCAGGTGTTTTCGCCAGATCTCCTGGATGATTCGCCCGCAGCCAAGCACGCAACTGACGCTGGAATACAGCAGGTAGCCGTCACGAGCCGCGCGCGGCTCGAACTGTGCGGCGGGCTGACGCGTGACCGGGCGCGGCGGGTCGGCACCCTTGTTGGCGATCGCCACGATTTCGGTGTCGGCGCTGGCGCCCT
This sequence comes from Candidatus Accumulibacter vicinus, assembly GCA_002425405.1. Lineage (GTDB taxonomy): Bacteria > Pseudomonadota > Gammaproteobacteria > Burkholderiales > Rhodocyclaceae > Accumulibacter > Accumulibacter vicinus. Next base: position 17,940 of record DIME01000077.1, on the reverse strand, counting down.
CCTTCATCTCGACCACGAACAGTTGGCTGCCATCCTGCGCATAGGCCGGCTGGGTGAACGCCTTCTGCCTGTTCGCGGTGAGCAAGACACGGTCCTGGCCATCCGTCACGCTCACCTCGTGCAAGTGATTGTCGGCACCGACATAGGCCACCAGCCCGCGTTTCGCGTCGTAGGTGGCGGTGCGAGGCTCGACCACCGTGGCGACCGGCCGTGCCTGACCACCGCTGAGGACATAGGGCTTCCAGACGCCTTGTTTCAGGCCGATGAACAAGGCGCCATCGGGCAAGCCCTCGGCGGCGGCTACGGCGGTGGCAAAGCAAACGCTGAACAGAGCGAGCGTCTTCCTCATCGCGGGGTAGCTCCCTTCGTGGAACAGAATTGATCGACATAGGCGAACGCCGTGGCCAGACCGCCCTTGCCCGGCTGCCGTGGCAACAGCGGCAGCAGCCCGGCTTCGAAGTTCTCCGCCTCCGGGTGCTCGGCCTTGCGCCACGACGCGAGTTCGAGCACGCGGACGATCGGCCGAAGCCGCTCCGCGCAGGGGGAGTCGACCCGGTGCAAGCGGAGAACCTCCTCATACGCGGTGCGCAGGCCATTGCGGCGATAGAGCGATTCGGGGATGTCGAGCGCCTGGTCGGCCGGGACAGGTGCGCCATTCGGAGCCGCCTCAAACTCCGCCGCCATCGAGACGTGGCGCTTGAGCGCCCAGGCGGCCAGGACCGAGTCCGCCTGCCACGGATACCACGTCACATACAGCCGGGTCGCTGTCGCATCCGCGGCGGCAGCGATGCCGAAGCAGACCGTGAGCAGCACGCTCAGTGCGCCGCGAGCGAGACGAGACGTTCGACCCATGGGTCCAGAGGATGATTGCGCAGTTCAGCCCAGGTACCGTCCTGGACGATAGCTCCGCCGCGCACGACGAGGAATCGCTCGTCCGCACGCGGCGCGCCGAAGGTCCAGTGGCGGACCTGCAAGCGGGTCAGATGCCATTGCGCGTGGAAGTCATCGAGAATGCCGTGCAGCTCGGCCGCCAGTACCGGATCGACGTTGGAGAAGGGCTCGTCGAGCAGCAGCAGCTTCGGGCGGCGCGCCAGCGCGCGCGCCATTCCCAGCCGCTGCCGCTCGCCACCGGAAAGCTGGTGCGGTCGCGCGGCAGCACGGTCGGCAAGCTGCACGCAGGCCAACAGATCTCGGTCGGCGTCGGTCGCCCGCAGGCTGCGCCCACACGCGCGTGCAAAGGCGACATGCTCGAGCGCGCTCAAGTGCGGCCAGAGCCCGAGATCCTGCGCCAGCAGGCTGATCGGCCGCGCATGCGGCGGGCGCCGATTGACCGGGCGGCCCTCCAGGTAGATCTCGCCACGGTCCGGCAGGTCGAGGCCCGCGATCAATCGCACCAGCGTCGTCTTGCCGCTGCCGGAAGGTCCGAGCACCGTCACGCGTTCGCCCGGTTCGACCCGCAGACTGTCGACGGTCAGCCTGAAGGCAGCCGAACGGCCAAAAACCACCCCTTCAAGCGCCAGCATGGCCAGACCTCCCAATTGCCGCGGCGGCGACCGCCACCAGAACCGCCACGACCAGGCCGGCCTGACTGAAGGCCAGCGCGGCGACCGACTCGGGTGAGCCGAAGTGCATCAGATTGTACAGGCGCAGCACCGCGGTTTCGGTCCCCGGCGCGACCACCAGGATCGTCGAGGCCAGCTCCGAGAGGGCAAGCGCCATCAGCACGCCGCCGACCAGTAGCCAGCGCGGCCAGCGCAATGGCGCGTGGATGAAGCGCCAGCGTGGCCAGCACGGGATTCCCAGCAGGCGGACTTCCTCGGCCCAGCGCCGCGGCTCGAGCAACGCCAGGCCGATCAGCAGCAGGGCCGCGACGGGCAGCAGGCGCAGCACGTGGGTGGCGACCAGCAGGACGTCGCCTGTGTTCAGCCAGTCGAATGCGGGCGACTGCGAGAGCGCGACCATGCCCAGCCCCGTCAGCGCGCCGGGCATGAAAAGTCCCAGCAGCAACAGCGACAGGACCGTCCGGCGAAGTGCCGGCCCGACGGCGGCGAACAGCGTCGAGACCATGCCACCGACAGCGAGCGCCACAGCGGTGCTGAGCACGCCGAGCAACGCCGAGGTGGCGAGCGCGTGGCCGTGTTTGGGCAGGAACTGCACGAAGCCGCCGGGCAGCGCCGCGAAGGCGAGCAGCAGGACCGGTGCGCACACCAGGACGAATAGCGCACCGGCCAGCACCCGGGGATGGCGCGCCGATTGAACGTAGGTCGACAGCGGCTTCAAGGCGCTGCGATCCCAAGCCAGAACCGAGTACCCGGCGACCGAGCGAACGGTCAGTCCCCAGCCGGCGAGCGCAGCGACGACAAACGGCAGCGCCGCCGGCAGGGCGCGCCCGATGTCGGGTTCGAGCGCCAGGCGCGCCATGAACTCTTCGGCATAGACGCGCATCCCGAGCAGCGGCGGCACCTCGGCTTCGCCGAAGACGAGCACGAGGATGATCGCCGCCGCCGCCGAGATGGCCGGCACGACTTGCGGAAACACCAGATGTCGCAAGGCCTCCCCGCGACGAGAAAAGACGCGCCCGGCCTCGATTCCCGACGCGTCGAGCGCGTGCAGGCCGAGCAGCAGCACGGCGAGCGCCAGCGGGAAGTACTTCCAGCTCAAGACGACGACCGCGGCCAGGAAACCGGGAAGTTGCTCGGCGCCCGTCAGCTCGCGCCAGGCGACGAGGTGGATGACGGGGGAGAGGCAGAAGTTGAGGGCCAGCGCAGCGAGAACTGCCCACACCCAGCCCCGGCAGACTACGTGCGAGAGCGCCGTGAGGACGAGAACGGCCAGAACGACCGACAGGGCCGCGACGGTGGCGCTCAAGGCGAGTGACGTACCAATCGCTGCCAGCGACTTGCCGTCGAAGGTGCTCCACAGCCACACGCCATCGGCAAGTGAGACGCCGAGAGCCGACCGACAGAGGAGCGCATAGGGCAGGAGCAGGAGGGCAAGCGCCAGGAACCCGGGCACGGTGGCAAGGTGGGCGCGCCAGGCGAGCAACTCCTACTCCAGGTGGAGGCGAATCAGCCGCGCGCTGTCGGCGAGCGCCGGCATCAACTCCGGAGTGGCAAGATGCCAGATCTTGGGTTTGCCTGGGCCGATGGCGCTCGCGGCGGCGATGTTGGCGCGAACCGGCAGTTGCACGGCGCCGCTGCGAATCAGCTCGCTCTCGGTAGTCTCGCTTGCCAGATACTCCGTCAGGCGCAAAGCCGTCTGCGGATTCGGCCCGCCCTTGACCAATGCCACAGTGTGAAATACGCCGAAGGCACCCTCTCGGCCCTGGTCGGGAAAGATCATGCGCACGGGCTTGCCGGCCTGAATGGCACCGAGTGCGTCGTCGCTGTCGGTGAGTCCGAGCGCGAAACGCCCCGCGGCGACGGCGTCGCGCACGTCGGCGTTGCCGGGCAGTAGCGCGATCTGGTTGGCCTTGAGGGACTGCAGGAACTGGGTGAAAGACGCTTCTCCCCAGCGCGAATACAAAGCCGCGAAATGGGTCGAGGTGGTGCCGAAATAGGGCTTGGCGATCGCGACCTTGCCCTTCCAGCGCGGGTCGGCGAGATCGGCGAGGGCCGATGGCGTCGCGCTGTCGGGGACGAGTTGGGTATTGACGATCAGCACCCGGGCGCGCACGCCAAAGCCGATCCATAGGGCGTCCTTGGACCGGTATTCAGCAGGGATGCTCGGGGCAATCGGTGGCTGCGGCGCCAACACGCCTTCGGCTCCGAGCCGCAGCGTGCGCAGGTACTCGGAGTTCCAGAAGACGTCGGCCTTGGGCCTGGCCTTCTCGGCGATCAGCCGGCGTTCGAGGCCAACGGTCTTGGCGGCTTCGGCATCGAACACCGCCTTGACCTTGATCCCGCTTTGCTTCTCGAACTGCTTGAGGATCGGCTCGGCGAACTCCTGGTCGACCGAGGTATAGATCACGACTTCGCTTGCGGCGGCGGTGGGGACAACGAGCAGGGCGAAGACAAGAACCGCGAGGGTAGTCAACCAGGTGGCCCTTAGGCCAAAGGATCGAATAACGTACAACTTTGACGACACAGCAACTCCTTCTTCTACTGGCCGAGGAAGAAATTCGAGGACAACCACGGGACATTAAGATTACGCGTGACTTCGCCGAACGAGGCTGCCAGGATAATCGCAGTTGCTCTATCGAACAGTCAGTTGTTCTGATTTCTCGACAGCAAATCCTAATCCCAAAGTGATTTCAATCTTACCCCGATACCCTTGCTCGAAATAGGTATCGATCACTCTGCGTTCAACTTTTCCTCCAATAGGATAAATGTCGAGTTCGATATGCGATTCACCAGTTGGTTTGATTTTTGTCTCCTGACGATCACCTACCTTCAGTGGCCCGAACTGAGCAGTACCCCCGGTAAACCCGGCCACCAGATTTTGGATGGGCACCTCCGAGTTGTTGGTTATCGCAAGAGTGATTTCCGACGCATCCGTACACCCGCCGAATAGCGCTGCGAACAGCGTAAATACCCCGAGCCATTTACACAACCAAACCGAGATCCTTGTCATATCCCGTCTCTCCACTCTAAGGCATTTGGCACGGAGAGTTCATGAGCTTGCCCCCGCTCAGCAAGCTACGGCAGCTGGCCGCGCAGTCTTTCCCACTCGCTGCGTTGCGGCCTTGAGCGTTGTTGTGCAGATCCATGCAGGTCTCGCCCGGAGGGTTCTCCCCATGCTTTTCGTGGATGTCCCCCACTTCCCTAGCCTGTTTAGCCCCAATCTTCTGGGCCATCAGACACGACCACAAACAATGCCGGTACGCATCAGCTTGTCCATTATGCTGTCCGGGTAGTCCAGACTTCTGGGCTGCAGCGAGCGACTGATCAGCGAGCTGCTTAGCGGTATATGCGTCGATTGGGCCGACCGCACCGATCTGCGCCAGGACCTCACCCGCGCTCACTAGCCCCGACGGATCAGAAAAGCTCAGTGGATTAGCGTTCGCGTACTGGTAGAGATTAACGCTCCCCGTTAGTCCGATCGGATCTTCTGACAGGAAGCGGTTCACCATCGGGTTATAATAACGGGCTCGGTAGTAATATAGGTCTTCGGCATCCTGCTCGCGGCCGGTATATCTGAACGGGTTAGCCGCTTCACCTGTAAGCCGCGTCTTGCCGTAGGGATCGTAGTTGTACTGGCTGACCACTCCCGTCGAAGCGCTCAGCGCCATCACCGATCCCAGGTGATTGGCGTGGAAGTAACGTGCGCCTGTGCTGCCCGCCATACGCAGCGGTTCATCAATCCCGGTGCCGAAGCTAAACCGGCGCTGTACGCTGTGGAGTGAATCCAGCACGCCGATGAGATCGCTGCCGTCGTAGACATAGCGCTCGCTTACGCCATCTTCCGTCTTGGAAGCGCGACGTCCGAGAGGATCGTAGGTGAAACTCAGCACCTTGTTCGGTACCGTGGCGGTGGCATCCGGAAAACGCTCCAGACGGACCAGTTGGTTTCTGGCATTCCACGTATAGACCGAACGGGCTCCGGTCGTACGATGCTGTTTGCTGATCAGATTGCCGTTGGCGTCATAGCTGTAGTTGAAATCGGTATCCTGCGTCAATCGATTGCCAGCGTCGTACGTACGGCCCGTGCCCAGGATGTTGCCCACCGCGTCGTACGAATAGGCAAATGCGTCGCTACCGTGGTTGGCGGCGACGAGCCGGCCGAGTGCGTCATAGCCGTAGTTCCAGTCGGCGCCGTCGCCCGTGAGCCGCGTGATGCGGCCTGCCAGGTCGAAGGTCTGACGGTAATTCGCCGCGAACGCGCCGCCGTGGATGAGCGCCGTAAGCTGGTTCGCCGCGTCGTAGCCGTAAGTCGCGACCGAGCCATTGGGCAGGCCCAGGCGAGTGCGTCGGCCGGCGGCGTCATAGGCGATGTCGAACGGCTCACCGCCGACGGCGATGCGCGTCACTAGGCCGCGCACATCCAGCGTGTAATTCGTCACCGAGCCCAAAGCGTTGAGCTGTGTGCGCTCGCCTTCCGCGCTGCGGCTGATCGCTACCGCCTGACCATGCATCGTTTCCTGGGTCAATCGCCCCGCGGCATCGAAGCTGCGTGCCAGCGACGCTGCGGCATTGCCAGCGCTGGTCAGCAAGCCGCGCGCATCGTAGCCAAAGCTGTTGATCTCCCCACCGGCGTTCTCACTGGTCAGGCGCTTGGCCGCGTCGTAACCGTAGCTGACGATTCGGGCGTCGGGCAGTGCCGTTTGCGACCTCAGGTTGTCGCTGCGGTAGTCTGAGCGTTGGACGCGCCCGTCGGGTTCGGTCCGGGTCGCCAGCCGGCCATAGGCATCGTAGGCATACTGGGTCGTTCGTCCGGCCGGGTCGGTGAGACTCAGGAGGCGGCCCGCGGCATCGTAGGCAAAGCGGGTCACCTGGCCCAGCGCATCGGTCACTTGCGTCGCTCGATCGAGTGCATCGTAGTTCAACCGGGTGACCTCGCCGGCGGGATTGGTCAACTGGGTGAGATTGCCTACCGCATCATAGGCAAAGCCCGTACTCCTTCCGAGCGGATCGATTTGGGCCATCGGCAGACCGATCGCGTTGTACGTGAGGGTCGTCCGATTGCCGAGGGGGTCGCTTGAAGCGGTCAGATCGCCACGCGCCGTCCACTCCATGCGCGTGATCGCGCCCGCGGGATCGGTCACCGTGGTCGGATTGAGCCTGCTGTCGTAGCCGATCTGCGTGATGCGCTCCGTTGGCGAAATGATCTTCTTCGGGTTCGGGTTGTTGCCGGCGTATTCGAAGCGCGTGGTCTGCGCGAGCGGGTTGGTTCGCGTGAGGGTGCGGCCGAGCGTGTCGTACGTTGCCCGCCAGGTCTGCCCTCCCTGATCGACGCGCTGGATCTCCCGGCCATTGTCGTCGAAGGTCCGCCCCACCCGGTTGCCGAGCGGATCGAACTCTTCAGGAATCAGCCCCTTGTCGTCATACACGTAGCGCCACTGGCTGCCGACGCTGTCGGTCTTCGCTACCTGACGCCTGCCCGTGTCGTAGACATAGCGGTAGCTGTTGGCGCCTTCCGTATAGCTCAGCACGCGCTCGCCGCTGTAAGTGACCTGCGTGACGATGACGCCGGAGGGGTCGGTGACCTGCGTGAGATGCTGGTAGGTCTGACCATCGCCGGTCGCTGTGTAGGCAGCGTACGCATAGCGGCGGACGCCGCCCAGCGGATCGGTCACCGTGGTGAGATTGCCGGCGCCATCGTAGTCGTACTGCCAGGTGCGCCCGGCGTGGTCGGTGACATGACTGACACGGCCGCCGCTGTTGTAGCTGAAGTTGAGTGTCCGCCCGTTGCCGTCGGAGAGGCTCTTCAGCCGGTCACTGCCGTCGTAAGTATAGATGATGCGATTACCATTGGCGTCGACGTCGATGGCGAGCTTGCCGTCGCTGCGGAAGACCTTGCCGCTACCGTCGAGATTGATCAGGTGCACTGAACCGTCGGTTTGCGGTGCCACCTGATCGAAGCGCCCGGCCGGCGCCGTGATCGTGCCGTCGGTCGCCTTCGGGTAGTCGTAACGCTTGCCGTCAGCGGCGCGCAGGACGTACTTGCTGCTCATTCCGTCCGTGGCCAGATACAGGCCGCCGTCAACACCGATGGTCCAGCCATTGCCGAACATACCGTCGCGCGGGTCATGGGAATTGTACGTGCGAACGATGCCGAGCGATGGGCGCCCCTTGAGCACGATGTCGGTATCCGACCAGAGGAAGTGCCCGGTCGGTATGTAGACGGGCGAACCCGTGCTGTTGCATGGTGTGCACGTCGGGCCCTGGCACGGACCAGGCGGCGTCGGGTTGTTCCAGTTGGTGGTGTCGTGCCCCTGGTCCCAGGGGAAATGGTAGGCATGACTCGGCAAGGAAACGGCGAGGCCAAGCAGCCAGCCAAGCAAAACGATCCGCAGCCAACGCAAATGGGTCATAGCGCTTTACCTCCCTCGCACCGAATCAAAGGCACCGGAAAGTCCCTGGAAGCGGGTCCGGAGATCCATCAAATGAGCCGTCGCGTCGGGATTGGCTTTGAGCCAGGCCGAGATATCCCGCGCGTGGGTCGCCGCGTAGGCGCCGTGCGCGCGAGCGCTCGTGCCGTACTTGCGGTAGGCGGATTCGACCGCGGCTTGCGATCGGGTGAGCGCGGCCATCTCGGCGCGGCTGCCGCCGCCGGCCTGCAGCAGGGCGAGTCGCTCTTCCATGCTGGCCAGGGTGGCTTCACGGGCTTCGATATCGGCCCGGACATAAGCCTCCGGCGTCAACTCGGCGGTGTGGCCGGGGCTGGTCCACGCGAACAGGGCGAGTGCCGCGAGAGAGGCGGCAATGAACCGGTTTCTGACAGTCATGGCAGTTTCCCCGTTCAGTAGTAGACGCGCTGCAAGGTATAGAGCGTCAGTGACTTGAAGCCGTTCGGCTCGATCGCGGTGACGCCAAGCCGATAGCGCCCTGGCGCGACCAGCACGCCGCTGCCGACCTTGCCATCCCACTGGATTTCGTTGATTCCCGCAGCGAGGTTCGGGTATTGCCGTCGGCCGAGAACGCTGCCGCTGGTGGCGTCGTTGATGACCAGTTCGATCGTCGCCGGTTTGCTGAGCGTGAAGGTGATGCGGCTACGTTCTGGTTGTCCCGCGGAATCAAGACCCGTTGGGTCGAGGATCGAAGGTCCCGCGCGCAGGTCGCTCAGTTGTACACCGCTACGCACGAAGATGGCGTTGTCGGGGAAGGTGTAACCCCAGATGCCGAACAGGAATTGGTCCTGAAATACGTAGCCCCATCCCCAGTCGATCATCGGCGGTTGAATCAGTTGCCCATCCCCGTTCTCGCCGTTCCAGACGATGCGGTGCGTGCCCCGACCCATCGGCTCACGCTGCAGGAAGGTCACGAGCCGGGTGTCAACTTCGAACTGGCCCATGAAGGCGGTCACCTCCGAGGCCCGGCTGAGCGTGAAATCGATGGTCAGCGGCTGTCCGGCGAACGGAGAGAATTGATCCGGAATGTAGCTGCGCGGAGGATTGTATTGCACGCCGCCGGTGCTCAGCGCGAGATCGAGACGTTTGTTCACTCCCCCCGACTCATACACCAGCACCGCGTAGTAGTCGCCTTGCGGCACCACCACGCCGGCGTCGTTCTTGCCGTCCCAGGCGTCAGCATAGGTTCCGGCAGTGCGGGTGGCGAACGGAACCAAGGTTCTGACGATGCCCGCGCCACCGCGTTTTTCGATGAGCAGGCTCACCTTGGTCGGGGCGATGAGCGTGGTGGTGATCGTGGCGGTCTCGCTCAGCGACGGGTCGATCGTATCGGGCGAGACGCGCAGCGTGACGTTGGACTGCACGCTGACCTGGACGACATCCTCGGCCGTGCGGCCATCGTCGGTGATTGCGCGCAGGCGTGGGAAATAGGTTCCCGCCGCGACATAGGTAAAGGTCTGTGCCGGACTGGCACCAGAGGCATCGACGACACCGTCGTCCTGAAAATCCCATTCATAGCGCGTGAAGGGATGCCCACTCGGGTCGGAAGCCGAACCCGACAGCGTTACCTTAAGGGGAGCGTTGCCGCTCGCCGGTGAGGCGGTGGCGGTGACCGTCGGCGATCCCGGTGGGGCCGCCCGTACGGTCGTGGCCGGAAGCGAATAGGTGACTGCCAATCCCCGCCCATCGGTAACGCGCAAAACCGGCGTGAAAACGCCGACACTGGTATAGGTGAAGGAGGTGTTGCCGCTCGCCGTCGAGCTGTAATCGTACACGCCGTCGCCCTGGAAATCCCACTCGTAGCGAGCGACGCCTTCGTTGTCGGTGGCCGTGGCGCTGAAGTTCACGGTGAGCGGTACCTGACCATTGCTGGGTTGCGCCTGGGCGGTGACGACCGGGGGGGCGTTGCCGACGGTGATCGTTACGGTCTGGGTGTCCTGACGGCCCTTGGAATCGGTCACCCGCAGCTTGGCCGGATAGCTGCCCGGCTGGGCATACGTGAAACTGAAATTTCGGCCAACCGTGTCACCTGTCTCGAAGCTGCCGTCGGCGTCGAGATCCCACTCGTAAAGATTGATCGCCGCGACGGTGATGGGATCCGGGACAAAGGTCACCCGCAGCGGTGCGTCGCCCGCGGCGGGCAGCGCGTTAAAGCGGGCGCGCAGCGGAGCCGCCGACTCGGCACTGATGTTCCAGAGGAAGGCGCTGACGGGAACGGTCGACGTGCGGTCGATGCGTACCGTGAAGGTATCGATGCTGGCCACCGTGGCACCGGCAGCGACGTTGCCGAACGATAGCGTCCCCTCGATGACGGTCATGTTGGCCGCACCGCTGGTGAGCGTGCCGATGACGTTGACGACATCTTCGCCGATGTTGCTGACGCTGGCTTTATAGACGTACTCGAACTCGGTCCGCGAGAGTCGCTTGCTGCTGACCACTGTGTAATTGCCGATGGTCAGCTGTTGGGCATGGGCCAAGGCAGGAAAAAGCCACGCTGCGAGCAGGATGGCGCACAACAGCCAGAGACGTTTCATACTCGTTCCCCTTGAGACCAGAAAACGAAACCCCTCATGCTCGAGTGATCCTCGGGCGATGTCGGACTCAGTTGCAGGAAATACTTCGCCTTCGAGCGCGCAAGCCACCCAGCGTGGCCAGCCCGGTCAGCGCCATCACCAGCGTTCCCGGCGTCGGCGCGGGATTCGGATCTGGCGGCAGGGCCGCCACCGTGAGCCCGACCTCGAGCTGGTCAAACGTCACTGGATCGAACACAAGAAACGTCTGCGACCCCGGCTGGCCGGATGATATCCAATCAAACTCGATGGCAAAGCCGGTCGCATGCTGCCCAACCGACAGACCCCCCGCGGTGGCGAGCACGTCATACAACGCCGGTACGCCGATCTGGGACGGAAGGATCAACTCGCTCCAGCTGGCCTGGAGGGTAGCCGGAGTCACAATACTCAGCGACGTCTCAAGATACAGCGCCGGATCGAACTCGATGTCGAACAGCTGTAGCGGTACCGCTGCGCCCAGGGAGCCGTCATTGGTGACCGTGTAGTCGTAACGGAAATGACTCCCGCCGAGCGGCGTGAGTTGGTATTGTATGGAAGTTGCACCCGTCGGGCCCGCCGCGGCGAACGCAAGCAACAGCCAGATTAAACACGCTCCCCCTCGTCGCATGTCGATTCCCCCTCGAGCAAGATGAATTTTCTATAACATTACACCACGAACTGACATTTTTCAAGGACGAAAGCAGTCTTTCTCAGTCTTTCTTGTCGGCAAGAGATATTCCGACCGGAGCTTCCAACCCCGGCTTGTCGGCACGCGCCGATAGTACGGTAACTCGGCTGAGGTCAGCGCTGCGGGAGACTCACGCCGGGCAGCTGTGGGGGTATCGGAGTTGGACCCGGTGCTAGTGCGTTCGTCCCGCGGATTGGCCGTGGCGCAATGCCTGCAGGAGAAGGCAGGACCGCGAAGACCCACTCCGAATAGCGCGACTTGCCTTCGAACAACTGGTTCTCGGCTTCGAACCCGGAAACCTTGATCGGCCTGGCGTCGGAGAGACTATGCACTCCCATGATTCCGCCACCGGGAGCCGGGACAAGAACCCAGTCGGTTTTGCCGGTAATGGGGTCCGGGTAGAGTTGCCGAAGATGTCGACGGACACCGGGATACCGAGGATCCTTGAGTAGATCAGTGAGCGAGGCGGGATAGCTGCGGACACCCGCTGGAGTGCTGTTCAGGTAACTGGCGATCGCCCGGCGGTAAGCCGAGCCAACTTCGAGCAGTCGCTGCTCAGCCTCTCGTCGCTGGACAATGCTGCTCAGTGTCAGCGTCGCGCTCGTCGCTAAAGCAAGTATGGCGACCAGGATCATCACCCCCAGGTAGGTGAAGCCGGCTTCAAGGCCACGGGCGGGCGCGCTGGAATGAAGATCGTGACACATGGGATCGTGCGAGATCGCTACAGATCTACAGATCGGCAAAAGGCTTGCCATCCCGGGTGGTACCGGGAGCACCGCTCTTGATGTCGTATACGTTTCCCTTGGCGCCGGCTTCATCGGGCGCAACGATGGTCCACGTGCCGGCACTACCGGTGACCGGGTCATGGGGTAGAGCGCGCAAGTACTTTTCACTGACCAGTTCCTCGAGACTTTCGGGATATCGTCCCTTGTCGCCGTAAAACTTGTCGATCGTTTCGCGGACGATGTGCAGATTTTCGCTGAGGACCGCTTCCTTCGAGATGTCGATGCTGTGGAAGTACCTGGGGACGGCAAGAGTGAGCAGCAGGGCGATGATCGACAGCACGACGAGCAGTTCGATCAGCGTGAATCCCCGACCGATCCGATACCTACTGGGGCCGCAGAGGTTTGTCCGATGCCCGCGACGCTGCCGACCGCCGTTCTTCACCATTGCCGGTAAGGCACACCGTTGAGACCAATACCTGTGGATTTTGAATAGACGTCGTACACGTCATCGCCCTCCTGAGGATTGTCAGGTTCGCTGGCGTAGGCGCGCTTGGCCCAGGTGTCGGCCGCTGACACCTGGGCATCCGGATGCATTGGATCGCGCGGAATCCGGCGCAGGAAGTAGATCTTGCGATGCTTGGGGTCGCGCTGATCGTCTTCGCCTTCTACAAGCACGGCAAGATTCTTTGGATAGCCCGTCTCAGCGATTGATTTCGGGACGCGCCCCTCGTCGCTCGCCTGCTTGTAGCGGTCGATGGCGTTGCGAAGCTCACGCAGGGCGAGCCGAAGATCCTGCTCCTTGCTACGTTGCAGGGACGTTTGCGCAACCGGTACCACGACACTAGCCAGGACGGCGACCACTGCCAGGGTGATCATCAGTTCGATTAAGGAGAAGCCGCGCGCCTGGCGTACATCGGCTTGAGGGTACGGCGCTGTTATCGTGGACGGAGGCCATAGAGTCCGGTATTGGATCATTGATCAGGGGTTGATGGTAAAGGTGTGGGGGCCGGGCAGAATGGCGTTAATGGTGGATCCACCTGAACCGACGGGAACGATGGTAATCAGCTCGATTCGAGCGGCGCCAGCCGCCAAGGCGCGGAAGTTGAGCGTTGCGACGACATCCGGGGCGGTCGCACCACCGGTACCGGATCGTGTCGCGGTCATCAGCACCTGTCCGTCCGGGTCGATTCGATAGGTGAAAGTGGTGGCCGCGCCGCCCTGCCTGAGGAAGGCTCCCTCGCTGACATCGGCAACTTGCAGCAGGCGCCGATCGAAGCCGATGACCAGCGGCACACTGACCACCGGCCGGTCGGCCTGCATCACCAGTTGCAGCGAGACCGTCTCACCGGTCTTGAGTTGTGTCGGGCCCTGCCAGAGCAGCAGTGCCGATCCGGCCGCCTGCAAGGCCGGCTGGACAGCGGACGGAGACAGCGATTCCGGCGTCAGCGTGCTGCCCTCGACCGCCGGCGCAAAAGGATTGACCGGCGAGGATGCCGCGCTGGTCTGCGCGGTCGCTGCCTGCGCGTTGAGCCCGGACCCGGACTGCGCCTGCGGTGCGAACGGATTGACCTGCCCGCCGGGTGTTGCCGATCCGCCAGGCTTGGCCGTCCCGGCCGCAGGCGGCGCAGAGGCGGCCAGCGAGGGCGCCAGGGCGCCGAACACCGGCGTGGCCCCACCGCCGCCGCCATCGAACCGGCCACGGAAGCTGGTTTCAGTGCCGCCATCGAACTCGGCCAGGTACGCTTCCGCACGCTGAATGTTGCGCAGGATGCGCGGCGTGATCGACAGCACGATCTCGGTCTTGATTCCCTCGTCGCTATGACTGCCAAACAGCCGGCCGAGGATCGGAATCTCGCCGATGAAAGGGACCTTGTTGGCCGTCCGCCGGTCCTCGTCGCTGATCAGACCTGCCAGCAACTGGTTCTCGCCGTCCTTCAGGCGCAGGACGCTGGTCGCCGTGCGCGTGCCGATCTGGTAGGCCACCGTGCCGGACTTGGTCTCGATCCGGTTAACGATGTTGCTGACTTCGAGCGTCACCTTCATCGCGACTTCGTTGTCGAGATAGATCGTCGGCTCGATGTCGAGTTTCAGGCCGACATCGATGTAAGTGATCGACTCGGAGGAAAAGCCCGTTGCCGTGATCGTCGACGTGATGTTCGGCACGCGGTCGCCAATCAGGATCTTGGCTTTCTCGCGGTTGCGCGCGCGGATACGGGGGTTGGCCAGCAGATTGACGTCGGTGTCGAGTTGATTGGCGCGGATGACAGCCGGCCCGACGGTCACGCCAGTCGTCGCCGAGGTGATGTTGCCGAGGTCTTTCAGCGTCAGTTTGTCGACCGGCAATGCGCGCAGGGCGATATTGTCCGGCCAGTTGATCCCCAATGCCTGCAGCCGCGAGCGCTTGACCTCAAGGATCTCCACCTCCAGCATCACCTCGGGTTCGGGCACGTCCTGGAGAGCCACGAGCTTGTCGGCCAGCCGGATCGCTTCCGGGCTGTCGCGGATCATCAGCAGGTTCAGCTTGTCGTCGACGACGATGTCACGGGTCTTGAGGATCGTCTTGAGCGTCGTGCCGACGGTCTTGGCGTCTGAATTCGCCAGATAGTAGGTTTTGACGACCAGAGCCTGGTATTCCTTCTGCTTGGCTGGGGTGCTGGGGTAGATCAGGATTGAGTTGCCGTCGAGGACACGCTGCTCGAGCTGGTTGGTGAGCAGCAGGATGTTGATCGCGGCTTCGATCGTGCTGTTGCGCAGAAAAATGGTCGTTTTCTGATCGGCGCGCAGATCTTTGTCGAAGACGAAATTGAGACCCGAAGTCCGTGAAATGACTTCGAAGACCGTCTTTAGCGGCGTATCCCTGAACTCGATGGTGATCGGTTTCCGGAAGGCTGCGGTCAACACCGACTCCTTGGCGGCCTTGGCGGTTTTCTCCTCGATCAGTCGCTGCAGGGCAAGCGCGCGCTCGTGTTTCGGGTAGGCGGCAAGGACCGCCCGCAGGCGGGCCAGAGCCAGATCGGGATCTTTCTTGGCCCAGGCAAGCTCGGCTTCCTGGAACAGAATATCGTGGCGGCGCGCGCTCTCGATCTGTCGCAAGCCGGCGAGCGCCCGGTCGTTACCGTGCTGCAACATCAACGCACGGCGGAAAGCGCCTTCGGCCTCGTCGTAACGCGCCTCGGCAAGAGCGCGTTCAGCCTTGGCGAGACTGGCATTGAGGTAGCGGTCCTGGGCGCGTATGTAGGCAATGCGATATTCGGCGGAAGACGGGTCAAGGGTCATCGCTTCCTGAATTTTCGCCAGCCCGGCGTCGACCTTGTCTTCCGCGAGCAGCGTCTGCCCTTCGCGGTAGGCGTTCTGGGCCGCACACCCGGCCAGCAACAGCGCGACTGTCATACTCAGGCAGCCGCGCCGCCAGCCTGCAGGTCCGGAACGGCCGGAGTTGGCCTTGCTCACTATTGCGATCCTCCAATGGGGATGGTCTGCGACTGCTTCAGCGGCAGGTATACCAGCGTCAGCGTCGGTGGGTTGATGCTCTTGACCTGGTAGGTGCCGTCCAGGGCCATGCCCTCGCGAACGATGAACACCTCTTCGCCGCGCCCGAGATAGGCTTCCCATTGCCCGCCTTCGAGTTTCTTGCCGAGGTACACGAAGGGCACCGGTGGAGCCATCGGCGGCGGTGGCTTCGCTGGTGGTGGCGGCGGCGGTGGCGGTGGCGTCCAGCTCAGCGCGGGGAACAGGTCACGATCGCCCTGGTCATCGCTGGCCGCCGGAATCAACGTGTCACGCGGAATCAAGGCGTCCACCTCCAGGGTCGACGCCGCCTTGCCGGTGAGAAGCCTCGACACGACCGGTCGGTTCTCGGCCGGCGTGAGCGCTGATTTGTTCGCGCCGGAACTGCCCTTAGCCCTTGCCGGTACCGCTTGGACGACATCGGCAGCAGATTTGTCGCTCGGCGTCTTGTCGCCAAAAAACGCGAGGTACGCGGCCACCACCAGTAGCGACAACAAGAGTAGACGACGGTTGTTCATGGGTCCACTACAACTGCGTCCATCCGGCGGCGGTGCTCGTCCGGGTTCGCCGGGCGGTGCCAGATCGTCAGGCGAACCTTGGCTTCGACCTGGTTGAGACCCACTTCCTCGCGTTTGAAGGCAAGTTCATTCACCGCCACGTAGGTGTGTGTACGTAGAATCTCCTCAACCCAGTATCGAATGTCGCTGTAGCGCCCCTTCACCGGCACGGTCATCTGCAGCGTCGCCGCCTGCGCATTCGTATCGACCGCACGCACGTATTCGGCGCGGGTGCCGACCAAGTGATGGTCCACGGCCGAGTCGAGAATGGCCTTGATGCCCGGCAGAACCTGCTCATCGTCGGCCAGCGTCTCGCGGAAGGCCTGGTAGTGGAGGGCCGACCCGGTCGCGGGAAGCGTCGCGGCGGTGGATGGTGTGTGGCTGTTCGCCACGCGTTCCTGCAACGCGTTCAGGGTCGCGACTTTCGCTACCAGCTCGGCGTCAAGCCCAGGTATGACGATCACAGCGAAACCCAGCAGCACAGCGAGCACGCCGGCGAGCACCAGCCACCACGGACCATGCCGGTGCAGCCAGAGATCGGCCACCAGCCGCAGGTGATCGGTGAACCGCTTCAGCTTGTTCACTCGGCTTCCCCGACCGGGTCGGTGAGTGGCGCAGCCACCACGGTCGAATCGTCGAGCCGCGCCTCGAACAGGAAACGCAGCGGCCGGTTGGGATCCTTTTCATTCACCTCCTGCCGCGTCACCATCGCGCCGGCAAACGGTGCGGTCGAGCCGAGCAACTCCAGGTAGCCGAGCATCCGCTGATGATCCTTGGCCTCGGCTACGCCTTTGACCAGACGTCGACGATGGTCCGGCTCGATCTGCAGGAGGGCGATGTCGGCGCCGGCGAGGCGCTCGAAACCGTCGAGCACCGCCGGCCAGGGGATATTCAGTTGGGCGATGGCGTTGTTGATGGAGACGATCTGCGGCTCGGAGAGAAGCAGTGGTACCGGCGCTGGTGGCGTGCGCGCGACGATCTCCTGGCGAGCCAGGGCGATCGCCTGCGTCGTTTCGGCGAGCTGCTGATCGAGTTGCTGCCACTGCCAGAAGACGGCCCCCACAGCAAGCGCGGTCGTTACCGAGACGCCGACCAGGATCCGCCGCTGGCGCGCCGCGACCGGCAGGCGCCACAGCGACGGCGCAACGAAATCGACCTGGAGTTGCTTCATCGCGGCTCTCCGGTCAGCGCCAGTTGCTCGGCCACTGGCCGCTCGCCCGGCGATCCCTTCGGGCCAGGCAGAGGGAGGGTCCGCGAAGCGATCCCGGCCACCGTCGACGCGGCTGGCAGCCACTGGGCGCCGCCTGTCCATAACAGCGATTGTCCTGGCGGCATGCCGGCCGCGACCGCGTTGCGCAGACGCTCCTGTTCGAGCAGCGTTTCGAGTTCGGCCAGATCCGGCGCCGCCGGCAGCTGCAGCGTACGCAGGCCGGCAAGTTCGCCATGCTGGTGGTGAACCAGCGTCAGGGTACGAGCGAAACCGATCCCCAGCCAGCCGTCGGCAGG
Organism: Candidatus Accumulibacter vicinus; assembly: GCA_002425405.1. GTDB lineage: Bacteria > Pseudomonadota > Gammaproteobacteria > Burkholderiales > Rhodocyclaceae > Accumulibacter > Accumulibacter vicinus. The sequence continues at coordinate 400 of DIME01000077.1, read as the reverse complement.
AATCGCAGGACATACCCGGTTCCAGACGCGAACCAGCGCCGGGGTCGCCGAATCCAGCCGCCAGCCCTGCGTGCGCGCCAGCCCTTCGAGCGCCTGGTAGAGTTCCCGCGGCAGCGCGCAGCTCACGAAAGGCGCCGCGGCCTGCCAGTCGGCAGCCAGCAGCCAGGACTCGGCAGACTCGCCGTACAAGGCCGCAAAGCGTGCCGCTGCACTCGCCCGCAGTTCGCGCAGACCCCGCGCACCGCGCGGTGGCGTGACCACGAAGCTGCGCGCCAGGCTGTCATCGAGCGTCACCACCAGCGGGAGACGGGCCGCATCGGCGACCGGCTGCGCCGGTGCCAGCGCCGACAGTGCGCCGCACAGAGCGGCAAGCGATGCCGGCTGCGCCGGGTCGAAATCG
>DIME01000090.1:18136-34107 GCA_002425405.1 Candidatus Accumulibacter vicinus | reverse complement strand
TTCACGCCATTGCCTGCATCGCTAGCAGCTTCGACTTGCGCATCCTGGCCGAAGGCGTTGAAACCGAAGCCCAGAGGCAGATGCTCAGCGGCCTGGACTGCGACGACATGCAGGGTTTTCTGTTCAGCCGGCCGCTAGCCGCAGCAGCGTTCGAGGGGTTCCTGACCGGTAACCGCTTCCCGGCACATGACCGGGCGATCACCCCGCTGATGTGAAAGGCGAGCCTGTGACTCGCGACTCTGCGCGTCTGCCTTCCGACCCGCGGCGTGAAGCATCAGGGGCGTGCCTGGCCGACCACGGCCGGAACGCTGCGCTTGTCCGTCTCGCGCCGATACAACTCGAGGATGCGCGCTTGCTCGGCCTGCAGGCGACGCAAGGCCTGCGTCAGAAGAGGCGTTCGCGTTTCGCCGATGCGCTCCGGCGCTTCGCGCACCACTTCGTTCTGCGCCGCGACCCAGCGTCGTCCTGCCGGCGTCCGGAACAGCTTCAAGGCGGCGTCCATGTCGCGCTCGGCCAGCTTTTCCCGCCACAGGTCGCGGTATACTTCACGTAGGGCCGCTTCGCTATGGGCGGCGGTGCACAGTCCTTCGGCATAGCGCTGGTAGGCAGCGACCAGCTCGACCCAATAGGGCGAGCCCGGGCCGAGTCCGCCAAAGTAGTCGGGTTGCGACTTGACCAATTGCTCGGGTGAAACCAGGCTCATCTCGTGCAGGCATTGCCGGCCCTGATCGGGCACGGCGAGCAGGCTGAGCAGTTCGTCGTACTTGCCGCCGGCCACGGCCGGCGGCTTGGCCTCGGCCGCCGGCTGGGCTGGCGTGGCCTGCCGTGCCAGGGCAAAGGCCGCAAGCGGGCGCCGGATGGCTTCGCCAAGATAGAGGCGAGGATCCGACTCCGGGAAATCCTCCCGGCTCTCGCGCGCGGCGATCACCGGCCTGGCTTTTTCGAAGGCTTCGACGAACGAATAGGTCTGGCGCAACGCCTCGTCGAAATAGGCTTTGCCGAAATAGGTGAAATCGGCCTCGTTGCTGCAGCCGAAGGAGTTCCTGTCCGCCGCGGCCGCGGTGATCACCAGGGTGTTGTCGTCCTTCAGGGCGTCGATGAAGCCGCCCGAATAGCAGGCCGAGATCACCACGACGCGGCGCTTGATCCCCGATTCGTCGAGCAGTTCGCGTAGGCGTCGGGGATCGAGGGTGTTGAAACGCATGGGCCAGAAATCGAGGACGAACTTGTGATCCTGCGAGCCATGCGAGGTGAGGAAGAGGAACAGGATGTCCTCGTCGCGATCCATGATCGCGCCAATCCGCCGCAGCGTCAGGCCCAGGCTCGTGGTACTGGCGATCGGCGAGTCGGCGACACTCTTCGGGTTGTTGATCAGGAGCACCGAACGCCCCTCGGTGGCGAAGCGCTCGCGGAACAGCTCGGCCACCGAGCGAACTTCCGTCATGAACACGTCCTGCCGGGAATAACCCGCCGCGCCGACGAAATACAGATCGGTGACACCCGGCCGCCCAGGCTTGAGGGCGGCAAGTTCGCGCTCGAGGAGTCGTGGTTGCAGGTAGAAAGCATCTTCAGCCACCAGCGACAGGTACTTCCGCTCGAAGTCGCCGCCCGCCTCCTCGTCGTGCGCCTCAATCCACAGCGAGCGGTCGTGGTATACGACGCTTGGCGGCACACCAAGGAGCAGTCCGGCCGCGGCGACGACCGCCAGGCGGCGGCTGGCGGGTGGCCCCAGAAAACGGATCGCCGCGCCGGCAAAGGCCAGGGCCACCCACCATGGCGGCAGGTAGTAAATGGCCTGGCGCCATTCCTTGGGCAGGAAATCCATCGCCGCACCGGCCGCGTGGAAGAGGAGCAGGTACAGCGCCTCGACCGCCACCTGCACGGCCGCCAGCACGGTCAGCAGCGCCAGCGTCTGCCGCTGACGCCCGGCCAGGCAGGCGACACACCAGGCAGCGAAGAGCATCATCGGCACGTGGAACAAGGCGCCCGGCAAGCCTTCTTCAGAAAACACGCCGCGCGAGCCGACACGCAGCAGCGCCTCGACGACGGGCAGGACGATGCCGAGCGCCGTCAAGGCGATGAACTGCGACCACGACGCTGACGGACGGCGCGACGGCAGGGGGAGGAACGCGGCCAGACGCAGCCCCAAGCGCAGATACAGGAGGAAACCGTGCCAGGCGCCAGGTCTGTTGGCCGACCCGCCGCCGGCAACGGCAACGGTCGGGTCGCGCGGCGCGTTGCCGGGCCTGTCGGTTGGTGCCGGCGCGCTGGCGATCCGCGCCCGCAGCAGCGCAACGAAATCGGCCTGCTCGGCAGGCGACGCGAAAGCGCTTTCCGGGACCGGGATGAAGCTGACGTCGTCGAGGTAGATCAGGACATGCCCGCAGGCGGTTTCGAGCGACCGAATCGCTGGCCAGGCAACGAAGGTCGTGCCGTCGTCGTTTGCCCAGCGCAGGCCGTCGTCCCCGACTTCCAGGATACGCGGCCGGCGGACAAGACAGCTTCCTTTGGCGATGCGATCCAAGATCTCGTTCTGGAACAGTGCCTGCTGGATGCCAAGCAGAACGATCCCGACGAGCAGCGCCAGCGCCGGCCACTTTCCCTCACGGTTGCCCAGCCAAGCCTCGCTGACCAGCAGCACGACGGCCGCGCAGACCAGTATCAGAGTGGCCTGATACGCTGCCCGGCGCGCCCACGAAGATCGCTGGCGCATCAGGCGCTGCTGGTTGTGCTTCAAGAGCGCCGCATAATGATCGGCGCCGAGTTCGTAGGCTATTGTGTTAGGCATCCGACTCCTCTGCGAAAGGACTTTGCAGGAGCAATCCCGAGCACTTGCTACAGCAGCTCGAGCACCTTCTCCGGCGGCCGACCGAGCACTGCCCGGTCACCGCGCACGACGATCGGACGCTCGATCAGAATCGGGTGCGTTACCAGCGCCTCCAGCCATTCGTCGTCGCTCAGGGGGCGTCCAGCGTAGTGCTCCTTGAACACTGCTTCACCGCGACGCACCAGTTCCGATGGCCGCATGCCGAGTTTTCGCAGGAGTTGGCGCAGCTCTTCGTGGCTTGGCGGCGTCTTCAGGTAGTCGACGATCTCGGCATCGATACCCTTTTCGGCAATCAGCTGACATGCTGCGCGACTCTTCGAACAGCGGTTATTGTGGTAGATGCGGACGGACGCATGGCTCATCTGCTTTCCTCAGGCAAAAGACGATCGGGAATGGTGACGCCGCAGGCAGGCGGCCTAGCGCCACAGACTCAGCGGCGGATCGGTAATGATCGCACGCAGGATGTCGCTGCGCGACACGAAACCGACCAGCACCTGCGTTTCATTGACGATCGGCACGCCATCGACCTGGTGTTCAAGCATCACCCAGGCGATCCGCCGGATGTCGGTGACCGGGTCGGCGCTGACCACGGGCGTCGTCATCACGTCGCTCACCTTCCTCGCCAGCACATCGCGCACGCGCCCGTCTTCGACGTTGACAACGGTCAGCAGGTCGCGCTCGCTGACGATCCCCACCAGTCGGTAAGTCGGGTCGAGCACCGGCGCCTGGTGGATGCGACGTTCGAGCAGTATGCGCCACGCCCGCTCGACGGGATCGCTGCTGGTCACCGAAACGATCTGCCGTTGCATGATCTGATAGGCATGGTACAGCGGACCCCGCTCAGGGTCGTTGCGCAGCATTGCCCGGTAAGCGCTTACGGCCTGCGCCGCGGGAGCGCTAAAGACGGGTGCTGGCTGGTCGTCGGCAATGGGGCGGACAGCGGAGCCCCGATGAACCCCGGCAACATCCTTGAGTCCTTCGAACGTACCCTGGTAGATTGGACCACTCAAGCCATAGACCGCAAACATGTTCTTCTCGTCCGATGCAATGGTGCTTCAACAGCGATCACCGTCCATTATAGCGGCTCGCGTACGCCAGACGTGCCTGCCGCCGCAACTGGCAGCACGTCCAAGTTTAAAACCATACCTGCATGATTGACCCGCCCATGCGGATGGAATAACGCGGAATATTTACAGAAAGTGTGTGCTATAATGCTACGTTTGCAGTCTCGCCATTCGACCAGCTGATCCCACGCAGCGGGGATGAGCTGGCGCCCACCCGAGAACGAGAAAAGGATGTACGGATGACGCCACGAATTGCATTCGCCATTGCTTTTGCTTTTACTTGTGGGGCGGCTTCGTCAGATGAAACGACGAGCCTGTCCTCGATCAGCCAAGCACCACCCGGTGCCGGTTTACCGCAGGCGGGTACCGTCGCCTGGCAACTGGACCCCGAAGGGGTCTTGCCGGTGATCGAGCTTCCCGCATCGAAGCCGCTTGCCGAGACCATCGATCTGACTGCGCAGCCAGAGGAAATCTTCCACCGTATGCGCCAGGGCTTCTCGATGCCCAACCTCAATAGCCCACTGGTTCTCCATCATCAACAGTGGTATCTGAATCATCCCGAATCGCTGCGCCGCATGGTCGAGCGCAGCAGTCGTTACCTGCATCACATCGTCGAGGAACTCGACAAGCGTGGCATGCCGATGGAGCTTGCCCTGCTGCCGATGGTCGAGAGCGCTTACAATCCAACCGCCTACTCGCGTAGCCATGCTTCCGGCCTGTGGCAGTTTGTTCCGGCAACAGGCAAGCAATACAAGCTCGAACAGAACTGGTGGGTTGACGCACGCCGTGACATCGTCGCTTCGACCGCGGCGGCACTCGATTACCTGCAGTACATCTACGATCTGCACGGCGACTGGCATCTCGCGCTGGCCTCGTACAACTGGGGCGAAGGTGCCGTCGGCAAGGCCATCAACAAGAATCGCGCCAATGGTTTGCCGACCGACTATCTGAGCCTGACGATGCCCGAGGAGACGCGGCATTACGTTCCCAAACTGCAGGCCCTGAAGAACGTTTTCAGCAACCCCAACATCCTTGCCAATCTCAATATCCGCGGAGTTCCCAACCGACCCTATTTCACGACGGTCACCAAGACCGCCAACATCGACGTCAAACTGGCGGCGCAGCTTGCGGAAATGCCGGTCAAGGAGTTTGTCGCGCTGAATCCGGCACACAATCGTCCGGTCATCAAGTCCGAAACTCCGATGGTAATCCCGGCCGATAAGGTCGACACCTTCATCAGCAATCTCGAGGCCCACGAAGAGAGCGAAAAGCCGCTTTCTTCCTGGCAGGCCTATACCCTACGTGCAGGTGACAGGCTCGAACAGGTTGCGCCGCGTTTTGGCATGACGGTTGCCAATCTCAAAGCGGTCAATGGCATCAACGGCAGGATCAGGCTCGCTCCGGGACTGACCCTGCTGGTTGCCGGTCAGGAAGGCGCAGATCCTGCCGACCTGGCCGGACTGCCTGAGCAACCCCAAGTGGCAGAACAACCGCGCCTCGCACCACTGGAACCCGCGCCAGTTGCCGTCACGCGCACGCATACGGTGCAGAAAGGCGAGACCCTGCTCAAGGTGGCGCAGCGTTACGACATGAGCGTGGCCGAACTGAAGCAGCTCAACAAGCTGCGTGGCGACCAGGTGAACACCGGCGTCAAACTGGCGGTGGCCGCGCCCGAGCATGGCGGCAAACCGGCAGCCACGGGCGCACACTCCGTCCTGGCGGCAGTGGACAGCAAACGTGCCGAAGTGCGCACCGAACCGGCCCCGGTTGCCGCGACCCGCAGTCATACCGTCAGCAAGGGAGAAACGCTGGCGCAGGTGGCGAGCCGCTACGACATGAGCGTGGCCGAACTGAAGCAGCTCAACAAGCTGCGTGGCGACCAGGTGAATGCCGGCGTCAAACTGGCGGTGGCCGCGCCCGAGCCGGTCAGCAAGGTCCCGGCAGGCAAGTCACGAATCGACGCCACCGAGATCGGGAGCCGGCAGGGCAAGGCTGACAGCCGCCAGACACTGGCCAAGGCCGAAGCCAGGACCGGGAAAAAGGCTGAAGATTCGTCAGACACTTCCCGGCATGCCAGCAAGAAGCAGACGAGGCAGGCACAATACACGATCCGTCATGGCGACACCCTGGTCTCAATCGCCAGGCAGTTCCGGGTCGAGAAGGATGATCTGCTGCGCTGGAACCGCATCCAGGGCAACGAGATCAAGCCTGGACAGACGCTGACCATTCAGCTCGTGCAAAATATGCTGTAAGTTGGCCGTTCCACGCTTGGCACCGGAGCGCATCGGGCATAGCCTTTCCAAGGGTGGGTGTCCGGTGTCGATCGCCGCTAGTCAGCTTCCGGGGCGAACGGTGACGATGTCTTGTCGAGCGGCCCACAGGCTGATGTCTTCACGACGAATGGCGGCGGCCATCAAGCCGGGAAATTTGTCCGGCGTGCAGGCGAACGACGGCACGCCGAGCGCCGCCAGCCGGGTGGCCAAACGATGGTCGTACGTCGGTGCGCCGGCGTCGCTGAGTGCCAGCAGGGTAATCATCTGTACGCCGGACTGGACCAGTTCGTTGGCGCGTTGCAGGAGGTTGTTTTCGACACCTCCTTCGTAGAGGTCGGAGATCAGTACCAGGATGGTGTTGCGCGGGTCGCGAACCAACGACTGACAGTAGCTCACCGCCCGATTGATGTCGGTACCACCGCCGAGCTGGACACCGAAAAGGATATCGACCGGATCGTCAAGTTGCTCGGTGAGATCGACCACCGCGGTATCGAAAACGACCAGGTGCGTTTTGACCGCTGGCAGCGAGGCCATCACCGCGCCGAAAATGCTCGCATAAACCACCGACGCGGCCATCGAGCCGCTCTGATCGATGCACAGGATCACTTCGCGCTGCGTACGCCGGGACTTGCGACCGTAACCGATCAGCGTTTGCGGGATCAGGCAGTGGTAGTCGGCCTGCCAGTGACGAAGGTTGGCCCGGATGGTTCGTTGCCAGTCGATTTCGGCGTGCCGCGGTCGGTAATTTCGGGTCGCCCGGTTGAGCGCACCGCTGACCGCGCTGCGCAGCGGTTCCTCGAGTTTGTCGATCAAGGCATCGACCACTTTCTGAACCACCCGGCGGGCGGTGTCCCTGGTTTTGGCAGGAATCACCCGGCCCAATGAAATCAGGGTCGCCACCAGATGGACATCCGGTTGCGCCGCGGCGAGCATTTCCGGTTCCAACAACAGCCGGCGCATATCGAGCCGCTCGAAGGCGTCCTTCTGCATCACCTGGACCACGCTGGCCGGGAAATACTGGCGGATATCGCCGAGCCAGCGGGCGACGCGCGGTGACGAGGCGCCGCTGCCGCCACGCAAGCCGCCGGCGTCCTGCGCGTCGTAGAGCGCGGTCAGCGCCTGATCGATGCGCAAGTCGTCACCGGCAAGAACGAACAGGCATGCGTCCTGTGCCGGTTCGCCTAGTACCAGTCGCCAACGTCGCAGACGCTCGCTGGCCGGCGTCGCTCGACCGACAGGATCGGTGTCCGGGATCGCCGTTTCGTCGGGCGTCGATGCAGGATCGTTCATCGCTTCTCCTCGCCTTCCGGTGCCGGCAGGCCCAGCAACTGGCGCAGCAACGGGATGGCTTTTTCGGCGCGTGCGATATGCCAATCCACCGGTGAGGCGGTTGGTGTGCTGCGCACCAGATGTTGCGCGCGTTCGCCGAGTTGCCGCCGCTCCGGGGGGCTGAAGGCGGCAAACGAACGCCTCAGCAAGGGCAGGATGCGAACGAAATGCGCTTCGGTCAGCGACGACAGCCAGTGGTCGACCATCGCCCACAGCGGTTGATCGTGCAGCAGAACCAGTCCGCTGCGGTCAAGAAAACCCTCCAGCCAGGCGGCGGCCAAGGCGGGATCGTTGGCGGTGGACAACGCCTGGCTCATCCGCCGACCGGTTTGCTCGATGTCGGCCTGTTGCTCGTCGAGCAGCAGTCGTGCCGCCAGTCCGCAAAGCAGACCGTGGCCACTGCCGAAACGGGCAACGCCATGCAGTGCGGCCCACCAGGGTTCGCGTAGCGCCGGCCGCGCCAGCAGGCGGAGTGCCTGATGCGTGGCGCTGATCGCTTCGCGCAGTGCCGACGCGGCTTCGTCGTCGACCGCCGAACAGGCGCCTGCCAGGCCGATGGCGGCGCGTGGCAGCAGACAGTCGAGCAAGTGGTCGACCATTCCGACGTCGGTCTGCCGCACGTTGCCGTAGCGGGAGACGTTGGCCAGAGGCGGAATCGTCGTCAGCAATTGCCCGACATCGCTGACCACTGCCGCCAGATTCTCGAGCGCGCGAGTCACGGCCGGGATTGCCGGCTGCAGATCGGCGAACAACACCTGTTGCATCAGTTCGGCGAGTTCCGGCAAGGCAGCGGATGTACCAGCCCGGTCGACGACCTTGGCGCAGGCGGCTTCAGCGACCGTATTGCCCCAGCGGCTGGCATTGATCACCTCGATCGCCAGTGCTGGATCCCATTGCAACTGCCATAACTCGTGGAAGCTTCCCTTGGCGTTGCGGCCCTGGCGTTGGTGTTTTCCCCAGGCGATACCGAGCAGGCTCAGTCGATGCAACAAATGACTGCGGTCGAGATCGGTGGCTTGCCGCAAATCGAGGTCCAGCAATTTCTGGACCGTCTCCGGTGGCAGACGCAAGCTTTTCTGCCAGTGCTGCAGGTCGCGTTGCAAGGGAACCGCTGGCGCGCTTTCCGGGGTCTGGCCGAGTCGATCGCCGATCGACAATTGCTGCTCGATCAGCCGCATCGGCGCCTCATCGCCCATGCAGACCACGCTGCGCAGAGCCTCGCCGAGTTCGTCGAGGCCCGGTTGCGGGATTTCGCGCAACGATGCCAGGGTTTCCGCCAGCCGCACGCCTTCGATGAGGTGAGCCGACGAGCAGTCGAGTCCCTCGTTGCGCAACAATTGCGCCGCTCGCGCCAGCCAACCGATCGCTCGCCGCTCCGGCGGGCACTGCCAGAGGTGCGCGTACCAGCCGGGCGAGGTGACGCCGGCACCATAGCCGCTGGCAAAACTGAGATGGTGGTACGACCAGGGTACCCAGGTGGCGGTGACTTTCCCTTTCGGCAAACCCTTCAGCAAGGCGTGGTCGGCTTTGGCCGACGGCATCGCCGTCAGCGCTGGCACGTGCCAGGCCCCGCAGACCACGGCAATCCGTGTGTATCCCTCTTTTTCCGCCTGGCGCAGGCATTTGCGCATGTACGCTTCGCGCAGCTGTTCGCGTCGTTGTCGATCGGCGCGTTGCCGGCACGGCGCGTCGGCGCGCAAGGCGCTCATCGCTTCGCCAATGGCAGCGAACAGGTCCAGGCCGTCGGCGCGTTCCTCGACCAGGTGGTTCCACCACGCCTCGCCGTCACTGTAACCGGCGGCACGACCCAGCCAGTCGAGCGGGTCGTCGGCGAGATCAGCCGATTGACGGGTATCGGTCACGCCATCGACGACCTCGGGCGAAGGATCGAGCGGATCGTCGTTCGATGGGTCGTCTGCAATGGCGCGCGCCAGGGCCAGTTTGTGAGCAACCGGCAGATCGATGAAGCGCGTCGGGATTCGCCGCGACCGGGCAAAACGCAAGGCGTTCCATTCCGGCGAAAATTCGGCAAAGGGGTAAAAAATCGCCTGTTGCGGATCGTCGGGGTCATAAACCAGCAAGGCCACCGGCGGCTGCAACGCTGCGTCGTCGAGCAGGGCGAGCATCGCTTCACCCTCGGGCGGACCTTCGACCAGCAGGCAATCGGGCTGCAACGCCTCCAGGGCGTGCAACAGGCTGCGCGCGCAGCCTGGCCCGTGGTGCCGGATGCCGAAAAGATGCCCGGTGAAACGCTCGCTCATCGGCGCGTCCACCTTGGCCGTCGCTGGCCGCGGCAATGACGCTTGCCCGCGCCGGTCAAGGCTGTTCCTTGCACGCCCGGTACAGATCTTTCCAGTCGCTGCGTTCCTTGATCACCGTTTCCTGGTATTCGCTCCAGACGATGGCGTCCTGAATCGGGTCCTTGACGATCGCGCCGGTCAGGCTGGCGGCGATATCCGCGGCGCGCAACACGCCGTCGCCGAAATGCCCAGCCAGCGCCAGACCGCTGTTGAGCACCGAGATCGCTTCGGCGGTGCTCAGTGTGGCACTGGAAACCTTGAGTCGGGTCTTGCCGTCCTCGGTCTGACCATTGCGCAGCTCGCGGAAGATGCGCACCACGCGCCGCACTTCTTTCAGTGCCGGCGGTTCGCCAGGCAGTTGCAGCGCGCGGCCCAGTTCGTTGACCCGCTTGCTGACGATCGCCACTTCGTCGTCTTCGCTGCTCGGTACCGGCAGGACGACGGTATTGAAGCGGCGTTTCAGCGCGCTCGACAACTCGTTGATTCCCTTGTCGCGGTTATTGGCGGTGGCAATGATGTTGAAACCGCGCAAAGCCTGCGTCTCGATGCCCAATTCCGGGATCGGCAATGTTTTCTCCGACAACAGGGTGATCAGGGTGTCTTGCACGTCGGCCGGAATCCGGGTCAGTTCCTCGACCCGGGCGATCTTGCCCGTGGTCATGGCGCGCATGATCGGGCTGGCCACCAGTGCCGCGGGCGACGGCCCCTTGGCGAGCAATTCGGCATAATTCCAGCCGTAGCGCAATTGCTCCTCGCTGGTGCCGGCGGTCCCCTGCACCAGCAGCGTCGAATCGCCACTGATCGCCGCCGCCAGATGCTCGGAGACCCACGACTTGGCGGTTCCCGGCACGCCGAACAGCAGCAGGCCGCGATCGGTCGCCAGTGTGGCGATCGCCGTCTCGATCAGCCGCCGGTTGCCGATGTATTTGGCGCTGACCTCGAAACCGTTGGCCAGTGTGCCGCCCATCAGATACGTGGCCACTGCCCAGGGCGACAGTGCCCAGTGGGTCGGCCGTTGTCGGGTATCGGATTTTTCGAGTTGCTCGAGTTCGTCGGCAAACTGTTGTTCGGCGTGCTGCCGCAAGGTCTGGGTGATCATTCTGATCTCTGAAAAAATGTTTCAATGGCTTGGCAAGACCCGCGCCAGCGTCTCTCGCCAGGTGACGAACGCTTGCGCCCGGCGCAGTGAATCGCCGAAATTCGGACTGAGCGATTCGATCGGCCAGTTCATCACTTCCGCGAAACCGGCATTCGGCATCAGCGCCACGAATTCCGGGAAGCTGTTCCGCAAGGCGTAATCCCACTGGCTTTCTTTCTTCACCAGCACTGAACGGACTGCATTCAGCACGAAACGCGAAAAATCGGCCGACGGCGCCGCGTGCGCCTGCGTGTAACCGCGGACGATCGATTCGAGAGTGCTGCCCAGGGAGTTGTCCGCCCTGTTCATCAACTGCTTTTGCCAATGGTTTTCGCGTTGCCTGACCGGCAGGCACTCGAGCAGCGGCGCGCTGCCGAGCAGGGTCGTGGCCTGCGGATCATCGAGCAGTGCCTCCGCCCATTCGGCTAGCGGTTGCCGTTGCAGGCGCTTGCCCCAGGCCCGCAACAAGGCGTCGCGCCAGTCGCCGCCGTTGGCCCAGGCGATCAGTTCGGCCGGCGTCTTGCCGGTTTGTGCCGTCCACCAGGCCAGTGACAGCGCGCAGGCCAGCTGGTAAAGCCACCAGCCGCGATCGCCCAGGGTTTCGCCTTTGGGACGCTTTTCCTCCAGTCCATCGCTTTTCCATTCGACGACAAATTCGGCGGGGGGCTCGACAATCAGTTGCTGTCGGAACAGCTTGCGTTGCTGATGGAGCAAGGCGCGCATGCGGTCGCTCATCCGCGTCGCCAGGCGTGACTGCGGCAAGGCGCCGAGCAGCGTCGCCGCTCGTTGGCGGACCTCCTTGCTGCGATCGGTGAGCAGCGTTTCGAGAAAATCTTCATCGGCCGGGCTCAGCTGGTCGGCAAAGGTTTCGAGCAGCGCCAGACGTTCTCCGGCGCTCATTTCGGCCAGGCCGTCCCACAAGCGTTGGCGGGCCGCGGCCGGATCACTGGCCCGCATTGCCGCCAGCCACGACCGACGTTGGTCGAGCGTCCCCTCGTACCACCGCACGTCGTCGGACAAGGATGAATCGACATCGCCGGCCGCGTAGCTCCACGGCGGATTGGCGGCGGCCAGCCACCGTCCGCGCTCGCCGAGCACCGGCAACAAAACCGCACGCAGACGGGCAACGCGTCCGCCGAGGGTCAGGGCGGCCGGCAACAGACGCGGCGGTAGCCGAAGCCGGTTCGTCGCCAGGCGGATGAACGTCTCGCGGCGTAGCGCCTCCGGCGCGTCGTCGATGATGGCCTTCAGGATATCGATCAGCGCCGGCTCGCCGACAGCCGGCCAGGAGTCGGCCGGGCAGGCCGCCAGTGGCGGGTCGTCGCCGGTCGCCGGCAGAAAACCCGCTTCGCCGCAGACCGTCAGCACCCCGGCCATCCGCAGCACCTCGCTTTCGGTGTCCGAGGAAGCGCTGGCTTGGCGCAACAGGGCGCCGATCGCTCCGTCCACCGCCGGTCGCACGATCGCCCGCCGCTCGGTGCCGAGCAGCGTCTGCGTGGCCAACTGCTGGAGCAGTCCGTTCATTCGGCCATCCACAGTCGGCTGACCGGCGGGGCGAATCGCCAGGCACTCAGCGGACGCAGCGCCTCGTCCGCCCATTCGCCGAACACCGCCAGTGGCGCGCCACCGCTTTCGGCGAGCAAGGGCCAGCCCTCATCGGTGGCGAGGGCGAGCGGCAAACCGCGCCGCTCGGCGGTACGCAACATCCATCCCTGTGTACCGAAAACCGGCGCGGCATCGCCGACCAGCAACGGTTGCGGCGACTGCCAGGGATTGGCGGCCAGCGTGTCGGACAAGGCGTCGAGTGCCACGGCCAGGGTCGGTGCCGCGCGCGTCCAGGGCGTCGGCGGATCGCTGGTCTGGGTGGGGGTGTCGACCACCATCGCCCGTAAAGGCGCGTTGCCGGGATAGTAGGCCAGTGTCCAGTGCCGCTGACTGCCGGTGACAAAGCTGTGCTCGAAGTGCCGGTTGCCGTGCGCGAAATCGAGCAGCATCGCCCAGCGGCCGGAGTGTTGGCCGAGCAGCCAGACCCGACGCTCCCACAGGCGATCTTCCTGGCGGCAACTCTGCCCGATCACCAGCCAGTCGTCGGCCAGCCGTTCGCCGTCGGCGAGAACCGTTTCGCGGCTGCTGCTGAGGCCCAGGGTGTGGCGCAAATCGGCCTGAACGACGTCGGGCAGATCGGCGAGGCGGCGGCTGGCGTCGATCAGCAACTGCAGTTGCCCCATTCCACCGAGCACCCGGGCGGGCCATGACTCGCTTCCGTCGATCAGTCGGCCGAGACGGCGCAGTCGAAAAGCCAGACCGGGTAACTGCGCGTCGACCATCCGCCGGGCAATGTCATTCCAGGTCGCCGTTTGCCCGGACAAGGTAGCCAGCCCTTGTCTGACCCGGTCGTCGAGCCACAATTCCAGCTCGTCGAGCCCGTCCAGCAGGCGTTGCTGACGCATGGAATCGCCACGCCGGAGCGACGGCTTCTCGGCAGTGGTCGCTTTGGGGCCTTGGCCGGTATCCGCTGAGGCGCTTCCGGCCAGTGCGGCCGCGCCGCCGTCGTCTTTGCTTTTACGCGACTCGTCCCGCTGTCGACGCGAGTCGATCCACGCAGCGACCCACGCCGGCGGGTCGGTAGCAGTGAATGCGACGGGTTGTTGCGCCAGTAACAACAACAAGGCCAGACCGTGCTTGCAGGGAAATTTGCGGCTCGGGCACGAGCATCGGAACGCTGGTCCCTGCCGATCGACCTGTACCCGATACGGTGTGGCACCACTGCCGGGACATTCTCCCCACACCGCCTGATCGTTGAACGCCGGACGGAGCCACCGTGACGGCATCGCCAAAGCAATGGCCGCTTTCGCCGAAGCAGCATCGGGCGAAAGCTTGAGGATATCGTCGGTGCCTAGCTGCATCGGAGTCGGCCAATCAAATTGATCACGCGCCATTCTAACTTTAACCCGGAGAGGGGTTTCTCTGGGCCTGGGGATGGTCATGCGGCCGGGCAGAGCTGCCTATTTTGAGCCATTCCCGGCACTTGGCGAGAACCGGTTTTTCAATCCACTTGTGAATGATGATGCCGCAGGCAACCGAAATGGCCATGATCACGGCCAGCAGCAGGAGCGCTTTGGCCTGCGTCTTCTCGCCCGTAGGTACCCAGTCGAGTGAACGGAGCCCGTTGGATACGCGTTTCTGGAAAAAGAAATGTACCAGGTAGATCGAGTACGAGGCGTCGCCGATCAACAGGAGCCAGCGCTGCCTTTTCCACAAGCCTTCGAGTCTTGCCGAGACCGAAGCGAGCAGGAGCAGCGCGCTGCCTGTTCCGAAACCCAGGGTCAAGGTCAGATTGTCCCAGACGGGCAGTCCTGGATCGTCGAGCAGAATGTACCAATAGGCGGTACCGACGAAAATCAGCGTGCCGGCGATGAGACTGATGATGCCGATCCAGTCGCGACTGTTCTCGCTGAGTTGCTTGCGCAGCGCCATCACCGTCGCCGAGGTGAGCAGGCCAAGCATGAACAGGGTATTGATCAGATTGAGGCCGATCAGGTTGGCGAAGTGGTAGTGATCATTGAGCGCGACCAGCACGAACCATGTGGTGAAGACCAGTATTCCCAGCGACCTCTTGACGATAAAGGTGATGAAAATGCCGTAGAACACCATCTCGTAAGCCAGCGTCCAGGCGACTGCGACGAGCAAGGATTTGCTGGACGTGAATAACAGGGCATTCAGGAAGAAGTCGCCGACTTCCATGCGGTTGGTGAACACCTTCCAGCCGCCCGAGATGATGAACACGATCCAGTACAGCGGATAAATGCGCACCAGACGCTTGAGAAGGTAATCCGGAACCCTGTAGAAATTGTCCACGTCGTGGCGGTGCGCATGGTAGATGATCAGGCCGCTGATCACGAAAAACATGTGCACGCCGGAAAACCCGAAATTGCTCAGGGTCAGCAGCGGCTTTTCACCGTACCAGGAACCGATCAAGGCCGTTGCGTGGTAGACGGCCACCAGCAGACAGGCCAGACCTCGGCAGATCTGGGGAGTATACAGGGTGGCCTCAGGCGATTCGATTTTTGGGTGTGCGCTCGTACTCATCGTCCTCAGTCTGGAAACACTCGCCCAACGGGCGGATTGTCGCACATCGCATGCGCCTGGCGGTTCCGCGGCGCCATGTCGAATGCCGTAGGGTCCCTTCGCTGCACAGCGGTCAACCCGCCTGCAGACGATTGCCGAGGCTGTGCGTGTAGTCGCTGCCAATGATCAGCAGCGCCAGCAGGACGGCGTGGCAGGCGAGCCAGGCGAACTACCCGGTGCAGGAATCGCCACAGCCGATAGGAAGAGTTTCCACAGTGTGTTCAGCAGCATCGCCAGCAGTACGTAGATCGCCCCTTTGCCTGCCAGTGGTAGCGCTGCGTCGCGATCGGCGAGCGTCTGAACGATGCCGGGAGGTTACGAGAGAGCTGTGCGAACGCTGTCCCAGCACGTTCCGATGTGGCTTGTGCCCACCTTCACCGATCGGGAACTGCATGACTTTGCCATCCAGATCGACAAGGCAGGTCGATCTGTCCTGCTGAACCTTCGAGCAGGCGCATGCCGAAAAACCTGCGGCTCCTTGAATTTAAGGGCCCCGTCCCCATCATGTTGAACATTAACATACTTTTTCCGAGGATTTCAGCATGCGTTTGGATAAACTGACCACCAAGTTCCAGCAGGCGCTGGCCGATGCGCAAAGCCTTGCGATCGGACACGACAATCAGATCATCGAGCCGCAGCATCTGCTGCTGGCGCTGTTGCAGCAGGAAGACGGTTCGACTTCGTCCCTGCTGGCCCGCGCCGGGGTCAATGTGCAGGCGCTCAAGGCGGCACTGGCACAAATGATCAACCGTCTACCGAAAGTGCAAGGGCATGGCGGTGAAGTGCAGGTCGGTCGTGAACTGACCAATCTGCTCAACCTTACCGACAAGGAATCCCAGAAACGCGGTGACCAGTTCATTGCCTCGGAGATGTTCCTACTTGCCCTCTGTGACGACAAGGGCGAGTGCGGTC
>DIME01000090.1:6747-17813 GCA_002425405.1 Candidatus Accumulibacter vicinus | reverse complement strand
TGGATTCCCAGGAAGCCGAAGGACAACGCCAGTCGCTGAGCAAGTATTGTATCGACCTGACCGATCGCGCCCGCCAGGGCAAGCTCGATCCGGTGATCGGTCGCGATGACGAGATCCGCCGGGCCATCCAGATTCTGCAACGGCGCACCAAGAACAATCCGGTGCTGATTGGCGAGCCAGGCGTCGGCAAGACCGCGATCGTCGAAGGGCTTGCGCAGCGTATCGTCAATGGCGAGGTCCCGGAAACGCTCAAGAACAAGAAGGTGCTCAGTCTCGACATGGCGGCGCTGCTGGCCGGTGCCAAGTATCGCGGCGAATTCGAGGAGCGACTGAAAGCGGTGCTCAAGGAAATTGCCCAGGAAGAAGGACGCATCATCGTGTTCATCGATGAGCTGCATACCATGGTCGGCGCCGGCAAGGCGGAAGGCGCGATCGACGCCGGCAACATGCTCAAGCCGGCTCTGGCACGTGGCGAATTGCACTGCGTTGGCGCGACGACGCTCGACGAGTACCGCAAATACATCGAAAAGGATGCTGCGCTCGAACGCCGCTTCCAGAAGGTGCTGATCGACGAGCCGACGGTCGAGTCGACGATCGCCATCCTGCGCGGCTTGCGCGAAAAATACGAGCTGCACCATGGCGTCGACATCACCGATCCTGCGCTCGTCGCCGCATCCGAACTGTCGCACCGCTACATTACCGACCGTTTCCTGCCGGACAAGGCGATCGATCTGATCGACGAAGCCGCGGCGCGAATCAAGATGGAAATCGACTCCAAGCCGGAGGTGATGGACAAGCTCGACCGGCGCATGATCCAGCTCAAGATCGAGCGCGAAGCGGTGCGCAAGGAACGCGATGAAGCGTCAAAGAAGCGCATGCACCTGATCGAGGAAGAGCTGCTCAAGCTCGAACGCGAGTACAACGACCTCGACGAAATCTGGAAAGCCGAAAAGGCGCAGGTGCAGGGCAGTGCGCACATCAAGGAGGAGATCGACAAGCTCAAGCTCGAACTGGCGCAACTGCAGCGCGACAACAAGTGGGACAAGGTGGCCGAAATCCAGTACGGCAGGCTGCCACAGCTCGAGGCGCAACTGACGGTTGCCGAGAAATCGGGAGAGGGTGGCCCGCACAACAAGCTGTTGCGTACCGAAGTCGGCACCGAGGAAATCGCCGAGGTGGTCTCGCGTGCGACGGGAATTCCCGTCTCGAAGATGATGCAGGGCGAACGCGAGAAACTCCTGAAAATGGAAGAGCGCCTGCACCAGCGCGTCGTCGGTCAGGACGAGGCGGTGCGTCTGGTGGCCAATGCCATCCGCCGCTCGCGTGCCGGCCTGGCGGATCCCAATCGGCCGTACGGCTCGTTCCTCTTTCTCGGCCCGACCGGGGTCGGCAAGACCGAACTGTGCAAGGCACTGGCCGGTTTCCTCTTCGATTCCGAGGAACACCTGATTCGCGTCGATATGAGCGAATTCATGGAAAAACACTCGGTGTCACGATTGATCGGTGCACCGCCGGGTTACGTCGGCTACGAGGAGGGCGGTTATCTGACCGAAGCCGTCCGGCGCAAGCCCTATTCGGTGATTCTCCTCGATGAGGTCGAAAAGGCGCACCAGGATGTCTTCAACGTTCTGCTGCAGGTCCTCGACGACGGTCGCATGACCGATGGACATGGTCGAACCGTGGACTTCAAGAATACCGTGGTGGTGATGACCTCGAATCTCGGTAGCCAGATGATTCAACAGATGGCAGGTGACGATTACCAGTTGATCAAGCTGGCGGTGATGGGCGAAGTCAAGAGCTATTTCCGGCCGGAGTTCATCAACCGCATTGATGAAGTGGTAGTTTTTCATGCGCTCGAAGAGCAGCACATCAAGTCGATCGCCAGGATTCAGCTCGCTTACCTCGAGCAGCGTCTGGCGCAACTCGAACTCAAGCTGGAAGTGGCCGACAGCGCCCTGTCAGAACTGGCGACGGCCGGTTTCGACGCGGTCTATGGTGCCCGCCCATTGAAGCGTGCGATCCAGTCACAACTGGAGGATCCTCTGGCCAAAGCAATTCTCGAGGGGCGTTTTGTTGCCGGCGACACGATTCGTGTCGCCTGTGACAGTGGCATCATGCGCTTTGACGTGGCCGAGAAGAATGTTGGTGTTGCTGCCGGGCACGAAACTGACTCATAGTTGTCTCTGGAGAAGCGCTCGCAAGGCCTGTGCAAGCAATCGGGGCATCGCATCGTTCCCGTCCACCTGGAAAGGAGTAAAGGAGTTACACATGAACATCGTTTATAACAGTCAACAGTACGCGATCGTTGCTTACCCGGTGCAGCAGGGTTTCGAGCTGGTGGACAAGGCGGCCAGCCGCAGCCTCTTCGTTCAGGGCTCGGTGGCCCGGAATTTGCGCAAGGCCATAGACGATATTCCCGACAACGAGCGTGACGAAGAATCGATCGACGCGCTGCTCGATGAGTACTGCGCGGGTGTGGCGCGGCCGATCGTCGTGCACTGATTTGGATTCTGGTAGTTCTGGTAGTCGAATCAGCTGAAACAGATTGCCCGGCGAAGCATAAGTTCTCTATAATGCACGGTTTTTCCACCTTGCCCCACTGTTCGCATGGCGGGGGGCTTTATCCAAAAGGAGTGTTCGTGCGCCATTATGAAATCGTTCTAATCGTCCATCCGGACCAAAGTGAGCAGGTCCCGGCGATGGTCGAGCGGTACAAATCGCTGATCACTGCCCGCGCCGGGCAGATTCACCGTCTCGAAGACTGGGGACGCCGTCAACTCGCCTATCCGATCCAGAAGTTGCACAAGGCGCATTATGTTCTGATGAACATCGAGTGCGATGGCACAACGTTGACCGAACTCGAGCATGGCTTCAAGTTCAACGACGCGATTCTTCGGCATCTGACGATCAAGACCAAGCGTGCGGTCAGCGCACCGTCCCCAATGATGAAGGATGAGAAGTCCAAGTCACTGCTCGAAGTCCGTGAGCCGGCGCCGGCCGAAACCGCCCAGCCGGCGGCCTGATTGTCGAGGCACTGCTGAATCGCGTCGAACTCAGCGGGACCCTGATCGAGCGCAAGGCGTTACGCTTTACGCCGGCCGGCGTGCCGGTCATGGAATGTCTGATCGGGCATCGGTCGGAGCAGCTTGAAGCCGGTAGCCGCCGCCGTGTCGAATACGAAATCCAGGCGATTGCCTTGGGCGCAACGGCACAGTGGCTGCAGGCGGCCAATCCCGGCGCAGCCCTGCAACTGACAGGCTTTCTCGCCGCCAGGAGTCGCAACAGCAAGCAGCCAAGACTGCATATCACCACGATCGAATTTGTTGAAGGAAATCAAGATGGCAAGGTTCTTCAAAAAGAAGGATGACAAGAACGTCAAGAAGCGTGGCAGCGGACTGTTCAAGCGGCGCAAGTTCTGCCGCTTCACTGCTGAAAAAATGGAAGAGATCGACTATAAGGATGTCGATTTGTTCAAGGAATACATCGCCGAGAACGCCAAGATCATGCCGGCTCGGCTCACCGGCACCAAGGCAGGCTATCAGCGGATGCTGTCAGTGGCCATCAAGCGTGCCCGTTTTCTGGCGCTGCTGCCGTACACCGACAACCATCAGTAAACCGAGGAGACGACAATGCAAATCATTCTGATGGAAAAAGTCGCCAACCTCGGCAACCTCGGCGATCTGCTCAAGGTGAAGGATGGCTACGCCCGCAACTTCCTGATTCCGAAGGGCAAGGCCAAGCGCGCCACACCGGCCGCCCTGAAGGAATTCGAGCTCAAGCGGGTCGAACTGGAGAATGCCGCTCGCGAAAAACTGGCGGCTGCACAAGCGTATGCAGAAAGGCTGGGCGGAACGGTCGTCCGGATTGCCCGCAAGGCCGGTGTCGACGGTCGCCTATTCGGTTCGGTGACCAACTTTGACGTTGCCGACGGCTTGCGCGCGCTCGGTTTCGAGATCGAAAAATCCGCCATTCGCATGCCAGCCGGCCCGCTCAAGGTGATTGGCGAAACCCCACTGGAAGTGGCTCTGCACGGCGATGTCATGGCAACGATTACGGTCGCCGTGGTCGTCGAACAACCGAAGCTGTAGGTGATTGCGATACGGTGCCGACGTCTGGCATCGAGAGAAAGGTCTTGCCCTCGGGCAAGACCTTTTTGCGTCTGGGCTCGGACCAGGGGCGCCAGGAAATCTGACCCCGTTCGCGTGCTTCTGCGCACGTCCTGCCATGCTCCTGGGGACGCTAATCGTTGATGTCGACGCTCGGCAGGAGGCACGAGGTGGAGCACGCACGCATCGAAAGCCAGGGGCGGACACGTTTCGCGCTCAAGCGGTATTATTCGCTGAGCAGTCTGCTGTGCACGATTCTTACTGCCGTAGTGCTGGGCTGGAGCTACCAGCATCTCGCCTTGGGCGAACTCAAGAGCCTTGCCGAAAGCCGCAACGTCGTCCTGACCCATGCCTTTGCCAACGCGCTGTGGCCGAACTTCTCCGTCCTCCTTGCTGACAGCGCCGGCGCAACGGCCGACGCACTGCGCGCGCGCGCGCAGGACACCCACCTCCAGGATCTGGTCGCGCAGCACATGAAAGGTACGGATGTCGTCAAGGTCAAGGTCTACGCCTTGAACGGCATGACGGTGTTTTCCACCGATACCCGGCAGACCGGTGAGGACAGGAGTGGCAATCCAGGTTTTCTGGCGGCGCGTGCGGGGAAGGTCGAGAGCGTTCTGAACCATCGTGACACGATGGACACCTTCGAGGGCACGGTCACCGATATCGACGTCATTTCCTCCTACCTGCCGATCCACGACGAGAGCCGGCAGGTTGTCGGGGTGATCGAGATCTACGGCGACGTCACCACTTTCGTTGCCCATCTGGAGCAGACCCGCCTGATCGTCATCAGCATCGTCTTCGGTCTCCTGGCGCTGCTCTACGGCTTGCTTTATCTGCTGGTGGCGCGCGCCCAGGGGATCATCGACCGTCAGTCCTCCGAGCTTGAGAAATCGCTGAAAGGCGTCGAACTGGCCAACCAGGAACTCGACCGCCGGGTTCAGGAACGGACGCAGGCCCTCAATGAAACGAACCGGAATCTGAACAAGGAGATCGACATTCGGCGCGCCGCCGAGAAGCAGCTCAAGCTGGCGGCGGAAGTCTTCGACAACGCGATGGAGGGCATCATGATCACCGATGCCAATAAGCGGATTCTGGCCGTCAATGGCGCGTTTACCCGGGTGACCGGTTATAGCGCCGACGAAATCGTTGGCCAAACGCCGAGCATCCTCAACTCGGGACGCCAGGACAAGGCATTCTATGCCGCGCTCTGGACGGCGCTGCAACTCGAGACTCACTGGCAAGGCGAATTGTGGAACCGCCGCAAGAACGGCGAAATCTTTCCGGAGTGGCTGAGCATAACCGCCGTGTTTGATGAGCAGAACGCCGTATCGCACTACGTGGCGGTGTTCTCCGACCTGACCCAGCGCAAGGCGGCGGAGCGAAGAATAGACCATCTGGCCTTCTACGACCCCCTCACCGATCTGCCGAATCGCCGGCTGCTCCTGGACCGCTTGCAGCGCGCCCTGATTGCCAGTGCGCGGACCGGTCGCGGCGGCGCGTTGCTGTTCATCGATCTCGACAACTTCAAGAGCCTGAACGACATCGTCGGTCGTGACCAGGCCGACCTGGTGCTGCAACAGGTCGCCCAGCGGCTGGCGGGTTGTGTGCGTGCCAGCGACACCGTGTCGCGCCCTGGCAGTGACGAATTCGTGGTGATGCTCGAAGATCTGAGCGAAGATGGCCAGGAGGCGGCGAGACAGGCCGAAAGCGTCGGCGAGAAGCTTCTCGCCACGCTCAGTCAGGTCTATCCGCTCGCCGGCTACGCGCACCACAGCACGGTCAGCATCGGCATTGCCCTGTTCGCCGATCACCAGGAGGTCGTCGATGAACTGGTGCAGCGAGCGGAATCGGCCATGCACCACGCCAAGCGGGCGGGCCGCGATACCCTGCGCTTCTTCAACCCGACCATGCAGGCGGTTGCGACGGCGCGCGCGGCTCTGGAGGCCAGTCTGCACGAAGCCGTCCAGAAGGAGCAGTTTGTTCTTCATTTTCAGGCACAGGTCGATTCCTCCGGCCGGGTCATCGGTGCCGAAGCCTTGTTGCGCTGGCAGCACCCGGAGCGTGGCCTGGTGTCGCCAACCGAGTTCATCCCCCTCCTCGAGGAAAGCCGACTGATCCTTCCCCTCGGCCAATGGGTGCTGGAGACCGCATGCGATCGACTGGCGGCCTGGGCCGCTCGACCCGAACTGTCCGGTCTCACCCTTGCGGTGAATGTGAGCGCCCGTCAGTTCCACGACGATGCCTTTGTCGATTACGTGCTGGCGGCCCTGGCCCGTAGCGGAGCCCGACCGCAACGGCTCAAGCTGGAGTTGACCGAAAGCCTGCTGGTGAAGGATGTGCAGGAAGTGATTACCAAGATGACCATCATCAAGGCGAAAGGCGTTCACTTCTCGCTCGACGACTTCGGTACCGGTTACTCCTCGCTTTCTTACCTGCAGCGCCTGCCGTTCGATCAATTGAAAATCGACCAGAGTTTCATCAGAAACATCCTCACCGATCCCAACGATGCCGCGATCGCCCGGATGGTCGTCGTCCTGGCAGAAAGTCTGGGGCTGGCGGTCATTGCAGAGGGCGTTGAAACCGAGGCCCAGAAGGATTTCCTCGCCGGCCAGGGTTGCCACGTCTATCAGGGCTACCTGTTCAGCCGCCCGCTGCCGGCCGAGGGCTTCGAGGAATTCGCGCAACGTGCGTTCATTCCCAATCCATCGGCGTGACCATGCCGCAGCGCTCGACCCGGTTTCAGCCAGTGCCGCTGGTCGGGGAAACAAGGGGCCATTCGACACGCGCGATCAGGCCGCCGCCCGGGTTGGGCAGCAGGTCGAGGCCGCCGCCGTGGGCGCGGGCGATGCGGTCGACGATGGCCAGGCCAAGGCCGGCCCCGCTGCTGTGGCTGCGCGCCGCGTCGAGACGGGTGAATGGGCGTTTGAGCCGTGCGCACTGTTCCGTCGGAATGCCGGGACCGCGATCGCGCACTTCGAGATAGAGGCGGCCGTCGGTGATTCCGCCAGCGAGCTCGAGCGGCTGTTCGCTACCGGCGTGCTGCAAGGCATTGTCGATCAGATTGGTCAACAGGCGTCGCAGTGCCAGGGGGCGCGCAGCGATCTCGGGCAGGGGTGCGGCAAGCCGGGTCTCGACCCGTGCGCCACGGCGGCGATAACGGTCGGTCATTTCCTGAAGCAGGACATTGCAATCGATGGTCTGCAAGGGCTCGCCTGCGTCGTGCCGGGCAAAGGCGAGAAACTGGCCGATGACCCGGTCCATCTCCTCGATGTCTTCGTTCATTGCTGCGCAGTCGCTCGCTTCGAGGTCGCTGATCTCGATGCCCAGCCGCAGGCGCGTCAGCGGCGTGCGCAGATCGTGCGAGATGCCGGCCAGGATCAGGTTGCGGTCGTGATCGAGCTGTTGCAGGTCACTCAACATCTGGTTGAAACCCTGGCTGACCAGCACGATCTCGTCGGCACCCCGTTCCGGTAGCGGTCGCGGCCAGCGGCCGCTACTGATCGTTGCAGCGGCGCGGGCGAACCGTTTCAGCGGTCGCGTGACACCCAGGACGATCAGGTAGGCCCCAAGCAACGACAAACCGAGCGCAGCGACGCCCCAGCCGAGCCATTGCGCGGGGAACGTCTGGTCGAGACGCTCGCGCGGCATCATCATCCAGTAGTTGTCGTCGTCGATTGCGAAACTGATCCACAGGCCGGGCATTTCGTCGCGTTCGAGGCTCAGGCGGGTCGCGGTGCCGAGTTGCCGGCGTACTTCGGCGGCGATGTGCTGCAACAAGGCCTCGTCCGGCAGCGGTGCGATGCGGTCGTCGTCTTCCGCCGGGTAAACGCGAATGCCTTCGCGTTCCGAAAGCTCCAGCAGCAATTCGCGCCGCAAGGAAGGCGCCGCGGTGAGCAAGGCGGTGCGGGTCAGATTGATCACGCTGGCCACCATCTGCGCGGTCTGCCGGGCGCGTGGTTCGACCGCGAAGTGGCGGTAGATCGCCGACCAGGCGAGCACTGCCAGCACTTGCAGCAGTGCGACGAGCAGAAAGACGCGCCATAGCAGGGTGCGCGGAATCAGCCTCATCG
Organism: Candidatus Accumulibacter vicinus; assembly: GCA_002425405.1. Lineage (GTDB taxonomy): Bacteria > Pseudomonadota > Gammaproteobacteria > Burkholderiales > Rhodocyclaceae > Accumulibacter > Accumulibacter vicinus. Next base: position 9,634 of record DIME01000090.1, on the reverse strand, counting down.
AGGGGTGCTGGCCGGGCCGTCCGGGACGAAGACGTAACCGAAACCCCGCACCGTCTGCAGATAGCGTGGTTGTGCCGGATTGTCCTCGATCAGCTTGCGCAGGCGGGATACCTGGACGTCGATCGCCCGATCGAAGACTTCGTATTCCCGGCCGCGGGCGAGTTCCATCAGTTTGTCGCGTGACAACGGCTGTCGCGGGTGGCTGACGAGCGCTTTCAACAAGGCAAACTCGCCGGTCGTGAGCGGAATCTCCTGGTCGTCGCGCTGCATGCGGCGAGTCGCCAGATTCAACCGGATGCGGCCGAATCCGAGCACTTCACCCGCCTGGCCGGGGCTGCCGGGTGGACTCGCCGGCGGTCGCCGACGCAACACGGCGTGAATCCGGGCGACCAGTTCACGCGGGTTGAACGGCTTCGCCAGATAGTCGTCGGCACCCATTTCGAGGCCCACGATGCGATCGATTTCGTCCCCTTTTGCGGTCAGCATGATGATCGGCAGAAGGTTTCCCTGCCCGCGCAGCCGCCGGCAGATCGCCAGGCCATCCTCACCCGGGAGCATCAGGTCGAGTACGATCAGAGCACACGGCTCGGCGGCGAGTGCGCGGTTCATCGTTTCGCCGTCTTCCACCGCCTTGACGGCAAAGCCGTGCTCGGCCAGATACCGGCTCAACAGATCACGCAGGCGCCGATCATCATCGACGATCAAGATTCGATCTTTTCTTTCGCTCATGTGCGCAATGCTAACGCGGATCGAGCGCCGCGATACAGGCGCGGATGCGCTCGAAACAATTCCTTACAAATTGCTTACAAAACGGCGCCGGCTGCTCATCGTCTGCTTACATTCAACGGTGAAACTGCTCACCGTCGCGCTGCCGTCTGCAGTGATCAATGGCACCGCAGGGTGCCTCTGGAAAGGAGAACACAAAATGAATGTACCATGCTCATCACGTCTGGGGCTGCTGGCCGTGCTCACGGTGCTCGGGGGAAGCCCTGCGATGGCGGGGGAATGGCAGAATCCGCCCCGTCCGACTGCTTACATCGGAGAGGTTCGCCAGTATGACGCCGGCGAACGTCATTACCCGCCCGAGCGTTATCACGTCGCGCCGGCACCCTGGAATGGCCAATTTCGCGGTGGCGACATCGACGCTCGTCAGGAGCGCCAACGCGCCCGCATCTGGCAGGGCTGGCAGTCCGGCCAACTGACCCGCGGCGAGATGCGCGAGCTGATGGCCGAGCAAAGGGCGATTTTCGCCAAGGAGCGGGCGTATCTGGCCGATGGCTACCTGAGTCGCCGGGAGTACGCCGATCTGCAGAATGATCTGGAATACGCGTCGCGGCGCATCTATCATTCGAAGCACGACAGCGACTGGCGCGGCCATCGCTACGGGGAATAGGGCACCTGAGCGGCAAGCGGGCGCGTGCCGTGGCCGGGGGTTCGATCAGCGGCCATTGCGGAGCGAGAAATGAACATTGCGACCCGGATTGCCGGGGTACTGCTGAGCCTACTGGCGGCCTCCTTGCCGGCGCATGCCGGCAAGGAGGCCGATCGTGCGTCCGATCGGCCTCCTCCGGCTGGAGAGAGGCGTCCCGGCGACCGCCCGGATGCGCGTGACGGCCGCCACGGTGATGACGCACAGGCCCGTCGTCTGAGCCCGGACGAGCGTCGCGACCTGCGTCGCGACATTCGCGATGCCGGGCGCGAGATCTACGACCGCGATCGCCGGCCGGGCCGCGACGGCGGCTGACTTCACCGGGGACGAGACGGATGCCGGAACTTGAGCAGGCATGGACTGTTTAACGCGAGTGAAACTGCTCGATCGCCCGCCCGATCGTCGAGTCGGTCTGCACGGGCTCGACATAAAGGATCGACGTGGCCGGCAGGATCAGATGATCGGCACCGTGTGCCTCGTTTTTGCGCAGGACGATCTTGTGGCTGGTTGTCCCCGAAGTCGGGTCAACAATGGCGTGCACCGTCATGGCCTCGCGCAAAACAGGGAAATCGGTGCCCAGATGGTCGATTCGTCCGTACAGCAGCGTGCCGTCAGTCAGCATCACTGCCTGGTAGTGGGTGGTCAACAACGGCTTGTGGAAGCGCCGCTGATTCTGGTGGACGGTGACGGCGAGGGCGGCAAAAATGAGCAGTCCGACAACACCGATCACGGTTTCTTTCATCTGTTTTGACTCCTGCGGTTGCACTCGAATCCCTCCCTCTCCACTCGCGGGAGGTCGGGGGTGAGGGGTATCTTGCAAAGTCATGACCGTTTGGACCGGCATCGCTCGGCTGGATCCGTATCGAGGCCATGGCCCGGCAATGCAATGGACCTCGCCGGACTCAAGGAGGGCAATCACACCAGGACCTGGCAGCCACACTCCAATTCGATAAGCACAGGGGAGACTTGCCGCGTCGTGCGGTATTTGCGTACATGTAGGACCAACAGCGTAAGCGGATCGAAGACGATCACATCCCTGACGCCTTGCGACAAATAAAAGGGGGGGCCAATTTCCAGATCCTTGGCTTCAAAACCTTTGCTGACCACCTCAATGACCGCCTCGGGAATCATGGTCAGTGCCGAATCCTGCTCTTCCTCGCTGGGCTCTCGACAAAAAATCGAGATGTCAGGCCGTTTTAGTCCATTAGGGAACTGGATATAGACATCCACGGCATGGATGCATGCACATCCTGATTGAACCTGATCATTTCTGGTGATGCCCTGGACAATGCGTTCTACCTGTTTCTGGTGACGATAAACAGGCTGAGCCTCCCAGATTGGAAGGCCGTTGACGATTTCAAGGCGAATCCCAAGCTCGCTGGCTTGAAGAAGGATGGGTGATAGACTCATGATTGCCGGATGCCTTCAAGCCTTCAAGTTAACGGTCATGACTTTGCA
>DIME01000090.1:0-6396 GCA_002425405.1 Candidatus Accumulibacter vicinus | reverse complement strand
ACGCGACTTTCACATTAACTTTGCCCAAGCCGTCCGCAACGCATCATCCCCACAGATCGCCCAGGCTGAATGGGCTGCTTGCGCCGGGACCAGGATAGGCGGACGCGCTGACAAGACCAACGGCGAACAGGTGGCTCTTCGCTCTGGTCTCGAAAAGATAGTAGTTTGATGTTACATAATCTGTCAACGAGATTGGTGTGAGCAGGTGTGATGCAAAGAAGGTGATGCGCCAGTGTTTCACTGCAGGGGACTGGACGCGGCCACCGTCACTGCCCACCAGGGGCCATGCGTGCGGCCCAACTGTGCGGCCCAGTACCAGGCGGAAACGTCGCTCCATTGCTGGCCGTCCGGGGCATCGATTCGCTCCGCCACCTCGAGCCGGGTGGCGCCGCGGGTGGCGAGGAATCGCGACCAGTATTGGTCGCCAACACGCTTGATGGCCAGGGTTTCGACGCGGTAGCCGCTGGCCTTGAAGCAGTCGCTGCTGGGGTGGAGCTGGCGGCTGGCGTGCGTCACCCAGCGCAGAATGATCTCCCGCTGGCCGTCGGTGAAGCGTCCGACGCGGCCGGGAAAATCCTGTCGCAGGCGGTCTTCGAGGGGCGTCAGCGGCAGGGCGGTCAGCGGACGACCCTCGAAGCTGGTCGGCCAGCCGGGGAAGGGCACGGCCGCCGGTTCGGCACGGCCGACCCCCTGCGCCAAAGGGGCCAGAGCGGCGAGCAGGCAGACCAGTTGCGCAGGTCGGGTCAGCGCCACGCAACCCGACACCCTGACGGGAGGGCATGCCGGCGCTGCCGAGGGCGTCCGGTCGATGCGGTACAGCCCGTGCATGATCAGCAGTCCGGCGGTGACGAACACGGACATGCCGGCGGCCGTGTGTGCCCAGACAGGCAGCACCAGCAGGCCGCTCTCCAGGTAGAACAGGGCGGCGGCGCGGACGGCATTGGCGGCGATGACGAGGCTTCCGGTCAGCGCGGCGGCGGCCAGCGTCTGCCGGGGCGAGAAGCGGAACAGGGCGGCCGCCGCCGCCATCAGATACGCGCCCGCCCAAAGCATGCGGAGGCCGCTGCACGGGGCGTCGATGGCGATCTGCCGGCCATCCCAGAGCAATACCGCGCCTGCCCGCTCGACGGCGAGGCCGTTGAGTTGCAAGAGCGCGACGGCCAGCGATCCGGCCAGTACCCGCAGCGGGTAGCCGCCATAGAACTGCAGCGAAGCCGTCAGTGGTAGCGCCAGCAGCGCCAGCAGCGCAACCGGGAAATCGAGGCGCCGGCCGAGCCGCCAGGCACTGCCCAGCGCGGCCAGGGCGAGGGCGGCCAGGAGCGCGCGCAGGGATAGCGGCAGAGCGGCCAGGGTGGCCGCGACATACAGCAGCAGCAATCCTGCTGGCAAGGCCAGAGGGCGGTCGGGCGGCGATGCGGGTGCCGCTCGCCACAAGGCGCCGATCGCCGTCGCCAGCGCCAGCAAGCCCCAGGGATCGTTGGAACCGTCGAAGCTGCCCCGGACATACCAGACGAGGACCGGCCAGCAGGCAATTGCCAGCGCAGCGAAGAGCGCGACGCCGGCGTGCCTGCGTACCATCACGCCAGGCGGGTCGGCCTGGCCTGCCGGCGGCGCAGCAGCAGCCAGGCCAGGAGGAGCAGCACCGTGGCGATCAGCATCCATTCCTCGGGTTCGGGAATGGTCGGGACGCTGCCCTTCTCGACCGGCCGCAGGCCGGCCTCATCGTATTGCTGGCTGGTCTCGAGAACGACGGCGCCGCTGACCGGGGTCACCAGATGGTAGCGCAGGGCGAGGTCGGTGGCGGCCTGCCGCCCGGACTCCCCTTGTTCGAGAAGCCGCCCGAGCTGATCGGCGGCCCACAGGCGCGCCAGGTGCCCGGAGGTTTTCGTGGCCGGGTCGTGGACGACGGCGGCAGACGCCCGTTGCTCGCGATGGACGAGCGTTTCGGTGGTGCCCGGCGTCCAGCTGGCGAAGAGCCGCTCAAGGTCGGCCTGCAGGCCGTCGTTGCGGTATACCGGCCGCACCGCCGGCAGCAGATCCAGGGCTTCGAGGACCCGGTTGGGGCCCGGAATGACTTCAAACGGGTACAGGCGCACCCGGCCAGGACGTCGCTCGGCGTATTGCAGCAGCGGTTCGACGCTTCCCAGCAGCACCGGCTGCGGGCCGTGCAGCCAGAGGACGGCTGCCGGAGGTCCGGCGGCGGCCCAGTCCCAGGCTCTGGCCAGGGCCTCCAGGTTGTTCTGACCGCCGGCGAATTCGAGCCCCTGCAGGGCCTTGGCCGCCTGTTCCGCAGTCATCGCGCCGCTGGCCGTACTGGCGATGTCGGTAGCCGGAAAGAAGCCCAGTTCCAGCGCGCCAGGCAGACGCGCCAGCGCGGCGGCGATTTCCCTGGCGGCGGGCGCCAGCGAGCCGGACGCATCGACCACCAGCGCCAGCCGCCGCGGCGGCTGCACCGGCTGTTCCTGGTAGCGCTGGACGATCACCTGACCGGGGCCGGCGCCGGCATCGTCGCTCCAGACGGTGTGCAGCAGCGGATTCCGGGGAACGTCGATCCAGGTCGTCCGGCTGCCCAGTTTTTCGTTGTCGATCTCGCCGCGCAGGGCGTGGCCGGCGTCGGCGACCCGTTCCGGGCGCAAGGGCTCGGTGCCGGTCAGCGGCGAGTCCGCTTCGAGCCAGACGGAATGGAAAAGCTTCGGCCCGATGTCGAAATTGCGCTCGCGAAAAGCCGGCAATTGCAGTCTGGCCGGCTGGCCATCGCGGATCAGCAGCGGCACGGTGATGCCCAGGCGGATCTTCATCTCGCCAGCGTTGGGCGGGATGGGAAACAACTGGACCATCACCCGGTCCTGGCCGGCGGTGGTGACCAGCACCGGGTCCTGGCGGCGGCGGACCACATTTTCGTAGGCTTGCCGGGTCCGGGCGCGGGTACCGAAGGCCGCCTCGCGCTCCTCGCCATCGATCCACAGCGTCAGGCGCGATACCACGGCGCCCGGTGGCAGCGCGATCTGCGCCCGGCCTTCCTGCTGCCTCGTCGTATCGTTCTGCAGGATCATCGTCCATTCCAGATAGGCCAGGCTGGCCTTGGCATCGACCGATCCGTCGATGCGCGAAGCCGTCAGACTGACGCCGGTCAGGCGGCTACCCACGACGCGGCCGCCGATGTCGCGGTCGAAACCCTGCTGCCAGTCGCGCAAACCCCGGATGGCCGGTTCCGGCAGGTCGTTGAAGGCCTGGCCGGTGACCTGGTAATAGACCTTTCTCGCCTCGATCAGGTTGACCGGATCGCCGAGGATGAGCAACAGGCCGATCGGGTCGGCGGACAAGCCGGAGCGCGCATAGCACAGATGCCGCAGCATTTCTTCGTTCCCGACCGCGCGCAGCCAGCGCAGGCCAGCCTGTCGGGTTTCCGGTTGGGCACTGGTCGCCATCTGCATCCCGAGGCGCGTCAGGGTGAACGGCAGGTCGATGACGATCAGGGCCAGCATGGCCAGGACCCATCCCCGCCACGCCGCCGGCAACCGGGCGCTGCCCTGATCGGTCAGGCGACGCTTGAGCAGCACGCGTCCCCGCCAGGCCGCCAGCAGCGACAACAGCGGCGCCAACGGCAGCAGGCCGATGCCGAAGTACAGGACCATGAACGGGGCGAAGGGCGTCAGCGGCAGATAGAGCAGCGCGTAGAAAGCGGCGATGCCCATTGCGACCGACTGCAGCCAGGCCAGCGCTGCGCTGGCGCGCGAACACGGCTGTGCCAGCTCGACCAGCACCCAGGCATTGGCCAGCGGCACCAGCGCAATCAGCAAGCCATGCGGAAGGCTCGGAATCGGGTCGAAGAACGACTGGGCGCTGGCCTGGGTATAGGCCTCAAAAGCGAGGGTGAAGGCCGGCAGGATGACGCCCGCGAGCAGGATGAACCCTCTGGACGCGAGGTAAGGATCGCGCGCGGGTAGCCGGACAAGAGTCTCCCGATCGCCATTCGACGCCCGATCCGCTTCGTCGCTCATCGGTGTCTCCCGTTCTAGCCAGCCTGGTAGGTGGTGTAGGCCTGGTAAGCGGCAAACACGGCCAGGACCAGAAAGAAGGCGCCGCTGATCCGATGCAGCAGAGCCAGCGGAATTTTTTGCAGGATGGTGCGGCCCGCCAGGATTCCCAATGCCGAAGTGGTGGCCAGCGCCAGGGTGGCGCCGAGCCAGATCGCGGCCGGCGCGTGCACACTGCTCAAGGCCACGACCGCGAGCTGCGTCTTGTCGCCAAATTCAGCCACGGTCAGCAAGACGAAGGTGGTGAAGAAAATGCCATGACCACTCTTCTCCTCGATTTCCTCATCCTCGTCGTCCTCTTCGGTGCGCAGCGCGTGCATGCCGAAGAGGGCGAAGAGAATGGCCACTGTCGCACTGACCACGTATTCCGGCAACCAGCTGGCAATGGCGGCGCCGAAAACGACGGCCAGGGTGTTGAGCAGCGAAAAGGCCGCCAGCGCACCGAGCATCACCGGCATCGGCCGATGCCGCGAGGCCAGGGTCATGCACACCAGTTGACTCTTGTCGCCGATTTCGGCGGCGGCGATCAAGGCAAAGCTGGTGGCCGCCGCCGCCGACAGCTCGACGATGCCGCCAGTGCCCAATAGGGATGAGATGTGCGGCAGCAGACCCTGTGGATCATCCATTCTGTTCTCCGGAAAAGTGTCGCCGAGAGGAAGCGACGTGGCTGAGCAATGCGGCGAAAAGCCCACAATTATAGCCTGCATGCTTGGCGAGGAATGATCCGGCAAGAATCGGAAGCCAGCGCCACTGTTAACGCAATTGACGGCTCTTGCGGGGGCTACCTATACTCGCCGGGGTAGCGCAGGTTTTCCGGTCTCAGGAGTTGCCATGAACCTCCCCCCTTTTGCAGGACAGAGCCGCTTCGTGACCGCCGATCCAGCCAGGCGGGTCGTCGCCTGGCTGGATCGGCTGCCCTTGCCGGTGCTTGTCGCGGCTGGCGTCGCGCTGGGCGGCGCCATCGGCGGAGCCGGATTCCTCCATCTCGAAGCGCCGGCTTGGGCGGTCGCCTGGCTGGCGCTTTTCGCCGGCCTTGGCTGGCTCGGGTACACGGCGGCACCGGTCTTCGACGAGCCCAACCCGATCCAGGCGTCGACACGGCCACGCCGGGTTGTCGACGAGGGGCTGCCGATGGTGGAGCTGCCGGGCGGCGATTTCCGGATGGGCTCGCCCGACGCGGACGACCTGGCGAGAGCGAATGAAAAGCCGCAACACGAGGTCACGGTCGCCGCATTCCGGATGGCGGTCACGCCGGTGACGGTCGGACTCTACCAGGAGGTCATGGCGCCATCGACGGCTGCTGGCGAGAGGGACGAGCGCTTGCCGGCAACGGACGTTTCCTGGGTTCAGGCGATCGAATTCTGCAACCGCCTGTCCGAACGCGCCGGTTATCGGCCTTGCTACTCGCGCTGGTTTGGCCGCTGGCGCTGCGACTGGCGCGCCGACGGCTATCGGCTGCCGACCGAAGCCGAGTGGGAATACGCCTGCCGGGCCGGCACGACGACCCGCTATGGTTTTGGCGACGATCCTGCCGGCCTCGACGCCTACGCGTGGTACCAGGGCAACGCGAACGGCAGGCCGCAGCCCGTGGCGACCCGGCGCGCCAATGCCTGGGGCTTGTACGACATGCACGGGAACGTCTGGGAATGGTGCTGGGACGGGTACGGTAGCTATTCACCGAGACGTGCCCGCAATCCACGCGGGCCATGGAAGTTGAAGACCGTGGGGCGGGTTTTGCGCGGCGGTTCGTTCGGCAGCCCGCCCGCCTTCCTGCGCTCCGCGAACCGGGTCGTCGACGACCCCGAGGACAGGTTCTGGGACGACGGGTTTCGGTGCGTGCGTGTCCCGCCCCAGCATCTCGACCGATCGGCCGATTGAGGCATTGAAAAATCCGGCGCGCAGCGCCGGCGTTTTTTGGGTTGGCCAGTCGACAATTGTGTTCAGGCGAACACGAATCCGTTCGTTTGTCGTCCGTTTGTCGTTTTGTGTCGGGCAGGCAGGTTTCTCGACAGAGGGCGGCGGCGCGACACACTTACGGAAAGACCAGCAGACCCCGGTACGAGCGAACCGTCCGAATCAGCGATTCCTCGCCCCTGGCGGCGGCCAGCCTGACGCGCCGGCGGAGATTGCGGCGCAGCTTGCGGCTGGGGGCGATTCCCGCCTGACTGATGCGGTAGCCGACGAAGACCGCAGCGGTCCGCGTCGGCTCGACGGCCAGGCGTTTCGGGTTCAGGCGCAACGCGCGTTCGTCCTGCAACCACTGTGCCACTGCCGCGCGCGCTTCGAGCAAGTGCGTCCTGTCCTCGGTGAACAGCACCAGGTCGTCCATGTAGCGGAGTAGGTTGGGCTGAGGCACGAA
>DIME01000044.1 GCA_002425405.1 Candidatus Accumulibacter vicinus | reverse complement strand
GCAAGTGATGCGCATTGCACAATCGAAATCAGCATGTGCACGTGATCCTGCATCAGATGCCCCTCTTCGATCCGACCCAGCGACCGAGGCGTAAGCGGCCGCAAACGGATGTTCCGGTCAATGCTTCGTGCAGCGCCCTGGTCGATGGTCAGGCCAGTGATTTCGCTCGTGACGTAAGCCCATTCTGGCGGAGTAAAGCCAAGGATCGCACGAAAGACAATAAGGTGATTTCCGGAAATCAAGATCCCGAACAACTATCGCAGCGGCTTGTTTTTCTGGCCCTGAGCCCGGCCTAACGTGATGACTCTTGGTATGGCGTTTTGCGGAAATCACCTACACCTAAAGGCGATGGGCTTCGCCATCACCGCAGCCTCGACGGTCTTCGGGTTGACATTAACGAAAGCATCGGTCTCACGCTTGAGCGCTTGGTACCTGAGAAGCCAGCTTCGAGCGCCAGCATCCTGGCTCGGCAATTTGCCTGCATCGGTACAACAGCACCCGCGCTACGAGGAGGCCGCAGTGCTTGCCATGCTGGCCAACATTGACGCCGCTTGGGACATGCTTGTATTCGATGTGCGCCGCGAGCTGGTTCAGACGACGGTGCGGCGCGTCACCGTCGGCACGGGCAAGGTGAGCATCAGCCTCGATTTGAACGGCGTCGGGCAGGTGGTTCTGGATCTGTTGAAAGGGCTGTCGCCCAAGTCGGTGGCGGCTGCGGCGCCGTGAGGTTCGATGCAAATTCTTGCCGCCTGGACGAAAAAATCATGCGCCCAGGTGCTGAGGATTGGATCTCTGTTGGCCTTTTCCTCCCCCCACCAACCAGAAATTTCGCGATGGCGTACCTCACAAAACCAAAGCATACGTCATCGCACAACCCGCCAAGACCACTCGAAAACTCAAGCCAAAACAACAGCTTGAAAAATTCCTTACTAAATTCCTGAAGTCAGGAGGTTTCGAGAAAAACGGCCCGTAAAAGCCGAGAAATGACATTTGTTGGGTAGGCGAGGTCAGGAGCGCTAAACGAAAAACCCCGCAAAACAAGGCGTTGAGCGGGGTGTTCGTAAAAGCCTCAGACAGTTTGCGTCTGGTGTCCTGGCGGTGGGGCGGCAACTCCCGCCAAACTCCACCAACTCAGTGCATTCTTACTTGCAAATGCTGCTTAGAACATTCGCGGAAGGATGCCTGACCAGCCGCAAGTCTATCAAATGCGATGTGTTGTTGCATCAACAATCATGGCGCAGTTCGAATCCGAATCCCGCAGTCGAACCGAAATCCACATCGTTGCCAATTGCTGACTTGGCTTGTTGACGGAACAGCGCCTTCATGGACTCCCACCAACCCGTTCGGAGCCCTGCATGGAGATCATTCATTTCAACCAACGAAACCTCGCCAAGCGCTGGGATGTCAGTGAGGCAACACTTGAACGCTGGCGAACCGAGGGGATCGGCCCCAAATATCTGAAACTCTGCGGTCGCGTGCTCTACCGTCTTGTCGATATCGAAGAGTATGAATCCGCATGCCTCATGTCGTCCACCAGCAAGGCTGTCGCCGTTTAGAGCGCTTTAGCGCAGGTCATACCAGACCCCTCGGCCACTGCCATGCTGGTTCAGTGTGCCGCGTTCGACCAAGGTGCGGAAGTGCTGCTTGAGCGTATTGCGGCTGGCGCTGGTTAGCTTGATCGCTTCACCAATGGTGACACGACCATGCTCACGGGCGAACTCGACAATCTGTAGTTGCAGTTCAGGCATGGCCGCCAGCACGATCTTCTCGCGCTCGACCTTCTTCTCCAGACGCCGCATCTGCTCGGCCAAGGACCGCAGAAAGAACACTAGCCACGGCTGCCAGTTGGGAGACTCCGTGCGGATCGTACCCTGCGTCTGGCGCAGTGCCAGATAGTAGGCTTCCTTGCTGTGTTCGATCACACTTTCCAACGAACTGTACGGCACATAGGCGTAGCCGGCCTGCAGAAGCAGGAGCGTGGTGAGCACCCGGGAGAGCCGCCCGTTGCCGTCCTGGAAGGGATGGATCTCCAAGAAAACGACGACACACAGGGCGATGATCAGCAATGGATGCAGTCGGGCCGTCTCCCGTTCCTGGTTAACCCAGGCCACCAACTCCGTCATGAGGCGCGGCGTATCGAAGGGTGACGCGGTCTGAAACACGATACCGATCTGCGCGCCGGTTTCGTCGAATGCCGCGACACTGTTCGAGTTGGTTTTGTAGTTACCGCGATGCCAGGTGTCCTTCTCGCTGTGGCGCAGCAGGATCTGGTGCAACTGCTTGATGTGGTTCTCGGTGAACGGGATGTCCTGCCACGACGAGAACACGAGATCCATCAGTTCGGCGTAGCCGGCCACCTCCTGCTCGTCGCGGGTGGCGAAGGATTTGATCTCCAAATTCGACATGAGCTGTTCCACTTCCCGGTCGGACAGCTTGCTGCCCTCGATGCGCGTGGAAGAGCCAATGCTCTCGATGGTGGCCACACGGCGCAGAGCCGACAGGCGGTCGGGTGCGAGCGTGCCCAAAGCGCGCCAGGCGCCTTTGAACTCGTCGATCCTGGCAATCAGACTCAGGATCTCCGGGGTGATCTGGATGGTGTCGGTTTTCAGCACGAGCCAATACTACACCCATTTACACCCAATTACGAGTCACATCCATTTCAACACCCATTTACACCCGCTCCTCAGATTGATAGCACCGGCACACCGCTCGCCACTCCGCCCACCTCCCGGGACTTAGTTTTGTGCTCGAACAGCGCCTGAATGCATTGAGCAGCCGATCGCGGACGGACGCACTGATGTTACGAGCACTCATGTCAGGCTATCCAGGTAGGGGCGCATCACGTTGGCCACGCGGCAGATCTTGGCGTAGCGCCAGAGATCGTCGCTGGTCATACGCTTCCCGTGCCAAGCCTCGCGTAGCGCCTCCAGGGCGACGTCAAGGCCGATCTTGTTCCGGTATTTGAAGCAGTCGGCAACTGTCTTGGCCACGCCGGTGATACGAATGGTCACGCCATCCACGACGTGTTCCTCCACGCCCTCAGTCAGTGCCTCGCCGGAGAAACGCACAATGCGTAGTGGTGGGAAATCGAGTTTCGGCGCAAGTGACTTGTTCTCGATGGCCAGCCATACCTCGAAGGGAGCCTGGGTGGTCAGGACATGGAATCGCAGTGCTGAGAGCAGGCAGACGACGCCTTTGGGCACCCTGCGCGCCACCTCGGCCAGTGATCCGTGAGCCGAGACCTCACGCCCGGGCAGGCCGTACAGCCCTCGCCCGACCCGTTCCAGCTGCCCGCGTCGGACGGCACGGGTCAGGGAAACCCGGGGGATTCCTAGCGGGGCCAGATCACAGGGGCGGATCAGCCCTTGGGATCGCGCGAGATTGATCAGCCTCTCGGCAGTAGTGTCCATGTCGGGCATAGTGTTGCATAACATCGGTAAATGTCAATAACTGACGATGTATCGGAACTGGCGTGCCCACGCAAGCCCACCCCGTCATCGATCAGGGCACAGGGTTCTCCGATCATCGATGTTCGACGGCATTCCAGACAGGACATGCCCAATCCGGCGGCGCGGTCACGCACGTTCCATATCGATTTTCGTTATGGAGTGTGATCATGTCGAAGCAATGCCAAGCCTGTGGCCATCCTTTCACCCCTCGGTCTCAAAACCCGAATCAGAAATACTGCACCAATTCGGAATGCCAACGCGAGCGCCGTCGGCGCTGGCAACAGCAAAAGCGGCGTGACGATGCCGACTACCGTGACAACGATGCCCGTGCCAGCAAGGCATGGGCCACCGAGAATCCAGAATATTGGAAGCGGTACCGCGACGAGAATCCGGCCTACGCCGAGCGCAATCGAAATCTACAGCAGCAGCGGAATCAAAACCTCAGGGCGTCGGTGATTGCAAATGAGGACGTGTCACTGCCCTTCAATCAACTACCTGCCGGCCGCTACCGGATGGTGCGGATTGAGGATGGAAGCGCAAACGGAGACGCATGGATCGTGGAAATCGCCGTCCTGGCTGCGATCCCGGCCGCTGAAGACGTGTGATTGCAAATGAGGACGTGATCGGCGACACCGCTGCCGCCTGTTAACTTCTCGCGTGTGCGTTCTCGAACTATCGAGCATCCGAATCCGACTCGACCCGTGTATGCCTTGACCAACCACTCGTCGCGAAGTGACGCCCGATGTTCGAGAGGCATCTTTTCGCATGTAAAGGGGCGACGCGGCGATGCAAGAACAAGAAAACACAGGTGGAGAGGGGCAAACCCAAGCATCCCTATTCCGGGCCGCTGAGTACGTGCGGATGTCGACCGAGCACCAGCAGTACTCGACGGAGAATCAGGCCGACAAGATTCGTGAATATGCGGCCCGGCGCGGCATCGAAATCATCAAGACCTATGCGGATGCAGGCAAGAGTGGTCTGCGTATCGATGGTCGACAGGCACTTCAACAGCTGATCAAGGATGTCGAAACCGGGGCGGCGGACTTCCAGATCATCCTGGTCTACGACGTCAGCCGCTGGGGGCGCTTTCAGGACGCGGACGAAAGCGCCTACTACGAGTACATTTGCCGCCGCGCTGGCATCCAGGTTGCCTACTGCGCCGAACAGTTCGAGAACGATGGATCGCCAGTCTCCACTATCGTCAAAGGCGTCAAGCGCGCAATGGCCGGCGAATACAGCCGGGAACTATCCACCAAAGTATTTGCTGGCCAGTGCCGCCTGATTGAACTCGGCTACCGCCAGGGCGGCCCAGCCGGCTACGGACTGCGCCGCATCCTGGTCGATCAGAACGGGTCCGTAAAAAGCGAGCTTGCGCGCGGCGAGCACAAGAGTCTTCAGACAGACCGCGTGATCCTGATGCCCGGCCCCGACGACGAAACCCGCATCGTCAACCTGATCTACCAGTGGTTCATCGAGGAAGGGTTGTCGGAATCCCAGATCGCCGGTCGGCTAAATGGCATGAAGGTACGCACTGACCTGGACCGCGAGTGGACGCGCGCCACAGTCAACGAGGTGCTGACGAATGAGAAGTACATCGGCAACAACGTCTACAACCGCATCTCGTTCAAGCTCAAGAAAACCCGGGTGGTGAACACCCCAGACATGTGGATCAAGAAGGAAGGAGCCTTTGATGCCATCGTCCAACCTGATCTGTTCTACACAGCCCAAGGAATCCTGCGGGCACGCGCCCGGCGCTATACCGACGAGGAATTGATCGAGCGCCTGCGCAACCTCTACGAGAATCGGGGCATCCTCTCCGGCTTGATCATCGACGAGAGCGAGGGCATCCCGTCCGCCTCGGTCTACGTTCATCGCTTCGGCAGCCTGATTCGCGCCTACCAGATGGTCGGCTTCACCCCCGATCGCGACTATCGCTATCTGGAGGTGAATCGATTCCTGCGCCAACTGCACCCCGAGATCGTCGCTCAGACCGAGGCGCAGATTGCCGCCATCGGTGGCACGGTCGTGCGTGATCCGGCCACCGACATCCTCCGCGTCAATGACGAGTTCAGCGTGTCGCTGGTGCTCGCTCGCTGCCAGACCAATGACAGCGGCAGCCACCGATGGAAGGTGCGATTCGATACCAGCCTGTGCCCTGACATCACCGTCGCCGTGCGCCTCGACCATGCCAATCAGACTGCTCAGGATTACTACCTGCTGCCACGGCTGGATTTCGGACAACCCCGTATCAGCCTGGCCGACCAGAACACGCTCGAGTTCGACTGCTATCGGTTCGAGACCCTCGAATACCTCTACGGCATGGCCGCACGCTCAAAACTCAGGAGGGCTGCATGACACCCAAGCACCGCACCAGCGAAGTCCGAATGATTCCCATTGACCGGATCGACGTCCTGAATCGGCGTGACCGCAACAAACGGGTGTTCGAAGAGATTGTCGGCAACATCAAGACCATCGGCCTAAAGAAGCCAATTACCGTCACCCCGCGCACAGGGGAGGATGGTGCAGAACGCTATCTGCTGGTGTGCGGTGAGGGACGCCTCAGCGCCTTCCGCTCGCTGGGCGAGGCAGAAATTCCGGCGCTGGTGGTCAGGGTCAACGACGAAGACGCCTTCATCATGAGCCTGTCCGAAAACATCGCCCGTCGCCAATGCCGGCCGCTGGAGATTCTGGCCGGCATCAAGCAACTCCGCGACAAGGGCTACAGTCCCAAGGACATTGCCACGAAAACCGGCCTCACCGCCCAGTACGTCGTCGGCATCCTGACCCTGCTCCAGCAGGGCGAGGAGCGACTGCTGATCGCCGTCGAGACGGGTCGAGTACCGCTCAATGCCGCCCTCGCCATCGTCGGGGCGGGCGACGACGACAAGGCCATGCAAGCAGCGCTGCAGGAGGCCTATGAGTGCGGCAAGCTACGCGGCCGGCAGTTGATGGAGGTTCGCCGCATCATCGAGCGTCGGCAGACTCTGGGCCGTTCTGTCGCCAGGGCCACCTCGCGCAAAGTAGCTGACGTCTCCACCTCCAGTCTCGTCCGCACCTATCAGCGCGAGGTCGAGCGGCAAAAGATGACGGTCAAGAAAGCTGAACTAACCCAGCAGCGTCTGTTATTTGTCGTCAGCGCTCTGCGCCAGTTCTTTGCCGACGAGAATTTCATCAATCTGCTGCGCGCCGAGGGGCTGGACACCCTGCCAGAGTATCTCGGTGACCGAGTCTGGTCTGGGGGGAGTACGGCATGACCAAGGTTCCGCTGGGTTTCATCCCTGACACCTTGTTGGTGCCGTTGGATCAAATTCTCCCTTCGCGCAAGACACCAACCGGCCTGATTACTTCGGTCAAGTTCAAGCAGATTCGCTCCTCAATCGATGATGTCGGGCTGATCGAGCCACTATCCGTTACGGCGGCGAACAAGACGACCGGACAACACTTGCTGCTCGACGGGCATATCCGCCTGATCGCGCTCACAGAGTTGGGTTTCACCGAGGCTCCGTGCCTGGTTGCCACGGATGACGAGGCCTACACCTACAACAGCCGGATCAACCGCCTCTCGACCATCCAGGAGCATTTCATGATCCGACGCGCCATCGAGCGTGGCCTGTCGATGGAGCGTCTGGCAAAAGCGCTGAGCGTAGATGTTAGCCACATCATCAAGAAAATGACCTTGCTGGATGGCATTTGCCCAGAGGCTGCTGATCTTCTGAAGGATCGGCAATTCTCGGCTGAGATTTCGCGGGTGATCCGGAAGATGAAGCCCACGCGCCAAGTCGAATGCGTGGAGCTGATGGTTTCGGCCAACAACATCACCGTCTCCTATGCCGAGGCCTTACTCGTTGCCACGCCCACCGAAATGCTGGTCGACGGCAAGAAGCCGCAGAAGCTGACCGGCGTAACCCAGGAGCAGATGTCACGCATGGAGCGAGAAATGGCAAACCTGCAGGGGCAGTACAAGTTGGTCGAGCAAACCTATGCCGAAGATGTGCTCAACCTCGTGCTGGCCCGTGGTTACCTGGCCAAGTTGCTCGACAACAAATCAGTCGTCCGCTACATCAAACAGCGGCGGCCCGAGGTATTGGAACAGTTCGAGGTCATCGTCGAGACGACTTCACTGGATCAGTGAGCGAAATCCTTCCCTGCGGAAGGTCGTAGTGCTGCCCGTGTTGGCGATACGTGGATCTTTAACAATCCGGATGCATTAGGGTCGTCGCCGCCGAAACGGATGTCCTGTCTCTGCCCGTAATCGCGGCGACGACCGACAGGCTGGCCGCTGGCCTGCTCATTCGTTGATGGTGGGAACGGATGGGCGAACAGCGGCATCCCCTCTTTTGGAGGCAGACCGAGTTACCCAGTCAGAAAACGGACTTGAAATGTTTGTCGACCCTGATCATATGGCACTGGATTCGTTGCGTGTGGAACAGGTTCACATCGATCTCCGATCAGGTAATTGATTCGGTAGGTACAGTTACCCGAAGGATGCAGCATCCCGCCAATGATCCGGTCCTTGCTCAGAACCCGTTCTTGGACCAGGCGGTCCAGGACCTTCTGGACCTGCGGGCCCAAACCAACAAAAACAGCGTCCTTCAACTCTGCGACCTCAGCAGCGAAATTTTCCACGAGGTATTTACGGAGCAGCGGATGCTTGGTCATGTCCGCCCGAGTTCGACACTTTTC
>DIME01000065.1 GCA_002425405.1 Candidatus Accumulibacter vicinus | reverse complement strand
CGGTGTCCACCAGATGAGGCAACACCCGTACGTCTGGTCGCTGCAGCCAGGGGGAGTCCGCCAGCATCCACAGACCACGCAGGAGGAAGCCGGCGCCGCTGAGCACGACACAGCCAATGTGTAGGTGCTTGAGAAACAGGTAGCTCATCAGGAGCCCGGCCCGGCGGGCTTCGACGCCATTCCGGCAGCGATCTTCAAGCAGTGCTGCCGGTAGCATGCGAGAGCGCTCAGCAGGTTGCGCAGCAGACTGGCATTGGCAATCAGCAGCATCAGCCCGGCCGGATAGGTGAACCATCCGGGCCAGAACGCTGCAGCCAGCAGCAAGGCCAGCGCCAGGAAGTGGGCATACATCTGCCGGTCGATCTGACGCATGGCAATGACCTTGTTCATGTTTGGTGCCAGCACTCGTCCATCACCCAGATTCTGCAAGTGCAACCAGACCAGAAAAGGAACGATCTTGTAGAGCATGCCGATCATCACCGACAGGCCACCGCCAAACAGTGCCAGCACACCGCAGAGCAGCGGCCACTCCTGATGCTCGGTGAGTAGCGGCAGGTGGTTTGCCGCCAGCGACAGCACGCAGCTGGCCAGCGTGCACAGCATCGCCAGGCGCCAGTAATGCTGGGTCGCGTCGAAGCGGGCACGTTTGCTGCGGCTCTGGACCTGCAGTGTCAACACCGCCAGTGCGGCAACCGTCAGCAGCATTGCATCCGCCAGCAGCACCGCCAGCCATGCCCAGCCAATGCCATCCGCAATACTCCACAGGCACAGCAATGCCAGCAGGGAGCCGGCAAAACGATTCGCGAACCAGGTCGGATAAGGCGGCGTGATCTGGAACATCGGTACGACCACGAAGGCGATGCTGGCCAGCAGGATGATGCTCCAGCCGACGAAGCCCCAGGCGAAGTGAATCGACGTCAGTTGCAGTAGCGGCACTTCGAACGATCCGGCGAGGGCCATTGCCAGCAGCATTCCGAGGCCAACGGTCATACCCAGACCGGGCAATGCCAGCTTCAGGCCGCGAATGATGGGATTGCTCGATGCCACCCGGTAGAGGGCATGGCCAGCGGCACCCAGGAAGAGTGCCGCGCCACTGCCCAGCAGCAGCGCCGCCAGGCGGAATGCAAGTGGCTCGGAAGTCAGAAAGCCTGCAGCCAGCAGCAGCACTCCCGGGGTCATCGCGGCATGCACCAGGGTCGCCAGCAGCAGCGGTTTCGCGATGTTCGCCCCGGCCACTACCGGCAGAATCTGGATCATCGCCCCGAGCATCACCTGCAGCATGAATCCGGCGCTGATCAGATGCGTCAGCGCCAGCGCGGCGGGTGTCCAGCGCGAGGCGAACAGCTCTGGTCCGCTCCATAACAGGAGCATGCCGGCGAGCAGGGCGAACAGCGGGGCAGTGAGAAAAAAGCGGAACGGGGCGGCAAACGGTGGCGCCTGGTCAAACGACAGCAGTGCCTGCATTTATTGTTTATGCTGGATCAGGACTTCGACCGTGCCGTCTGGCCGGTATGCCGTCTGCCAGGAGAAGCCATTGATCTCGAGCGCCCGGTAGAGCGGGTAAGGTTCGCGGGGGAGCAGCACGAGGAGTTTCTGGGCCGTACCCAGTTGACCGAGCGCTTCCATGCTGCGCACCATCGGCTCGGGCGGTTCGAGGCCGCGCGCGTCGATGACGATGTCGGCATCGATCCTAGTCATGTCGGGATTTTGTTGGAGCCGGCGAGCTGCTTCTGCAGTTCTGGCAGCAAGGCTTCGACCTGATCGGTCAGATGCTGATCACACATCGGATAAAGCACGTTCTCTTCCTTGAGGTTATGTTGCTGCATCATGACCAGAAGCGTTTCGGCAATGCCAGTATAATCGTCAAAGTCCTGCTCGACCAAGGCCGCTGCGGCGGCCGCGAGCAGTTGTCGCATCTGTGCGTGCTCGCCGCGCATCACCTGGGTAGGCCCTCGGTACATGCCGGTGCTCTGTTCAAAGAGCGGAAAGAGGAGCGACTCTTCGGCCGCAAAATGATCCTGCATCGCTTCCTGAAAACGACCGAACTCGGTCCTCGCCAGCGCCCAGGCGCCGCTGGCGACAGCCTGCTCGACCGCGACCATCAGATGGTCACAAGAGCGATGATCGTTGGCCATGAAATTCGTGATCGTGTGCATGCAGAACCTCGCTGAATTAACTCTATCATTGTCAGGCGGGTGCTTGCTGCCAACTATGACCAATATCAATTAGAATGGATACTCTGTGGAGGAAATGCCATGTTCAAACACATCCTTGTCCCTACCGACGGCTCCGAGCTTTCCCAGGACACTGCCCGACGGGCAATTTCCTTCGCCAAGGAGACCGGGGCGCGCATTACGGCGTTCTTCGCCAAACCGGAATACCCGGTCACTTATTATGGTGAAGGAGCGCTGATCGACCCGACAACACCCGAAAAGTTTGCCGAACTTGCCGAGCAACAAGCTGAGCAGACGCTGGATTTCGTCGTCGAACTTGGCGCAGCCGAGGGTGTCCAGGTCGCCAAGCGATCACTGACCAGTGACATTCCCTACCAGGCGATCATCGACGCTGCGACCGAGGCAGACTGCGACCTGATTTTCATGGCCTCGCATGGTCGTCGTGGCATCACCGCCCTGTTGCTCGGCAGTGAGACCAACAAGGTGCTCACGCACTCGAAGATTCCGGTGCTCGTTTACCGCTGATTCTGCCAGGCTTGCCTGAAGGAGGATACGGAATGGCCGAGCGCCGTGTTGGCAATGGTGGCGGCTGGACGGCGATTCGGCGGGTACTCTGCCTGTTTTTCTGCTTGCTCTGCGGGCCTGCACTGGCGGTTGATGTCGGGCTGGCCGGCGTGTTTCCAGGAAAGGCTTTGCTGACCATCAACGGTGGAGCGCCGCGAACCGTGGCCGTCGGCACGAAAACCGATGAAGGCGTCAAGGTGCTCGCGGTCGATTATGACACCGCTACCATCGAAGCCGACGGAAAGAAGCGTATCCTGCGGGTTGGGCAGAACGTCGCGTCGCAACCCTCGGGCGAGGGAGGGGGCAAGGCGGTCCTGACTGCTGACGGCAGTGGCCACTTTCTGACCACTGGAAACATCAACGGAACGACCATCCGCTTTCTTGTGGATACCGGTGCCACCATGATCTCGCTCGGTGCCGGTGATGCGCGGCGCATCGGCATTGACGCCAGCAAAGGACAGCGAGGGGTCACCAGTACGGCCAACGGGCCGGCGTCGGTGATTCATATCAAGCTGGATACGGTACGGGTTGGCGAGATTGTCCTGAATAATGTCGATGCCCTGGTGCATCAGCAGGACCTGCCGTTTGCCCTGCTGGGCATGAGTTTCCTGAACCGGATGGAAATGCAGCGCGATGGCCAGACCATGACTCTCAGGAAGCGCTACTAGGAGAAGTCGAATATGCCTCACCGCGACGAACAAGTATCGATGTTGGGCCACGAGCTCGAACTCTTGATGGGCGAGCGGCAGAGGCTGCTGCAGGTCGTCGGTGCAACGGCTGCTCTGGTCGCTTCTCTGGACAGCAGTGTGCTGCCGCAGGGAGCCATCAAGTCCGCGAATCTGGTTTCGAGCACGCTCAACGCCCTGCCCGAAGAAACCCTGCGCGACGCGCTTGCCGCGGTGCGTGCAGAGATCCAGGAGGAAGAGCGTGTTATCGGCAGCTGAGGCCTTGCTTGCGCCAACGTTCGGCAGCGGTGCTGCGGACCTCGACCGGATATGTCAGGTCCTGCACCGCGAGCCTTCACTGGCGACAGTGGTGCTCGAAGACGGTATCGGTGACGAGGAGTTGCTGCCGGCTGCCGTGCTCTTCCCGATCGTTCGGCGCATCGGTGGGCCGACCGTATTGCTGACACAGCGCACGGCGCATCTGAAGGATCATCCAGGCCAGATCAGTTTCCCGGGCGGGCGGTGCGAGCCAACCGACGCTTCGCCGGCGCATACGGCCTTGCGTGAGGCTGCCGAGGAGATCGGCCTGGCCGCCGCGCATGTCGACATCGTCGGCTACCTGCCTGAATACCTCACCAGTACCGGCTTTCGGGTCACCCCGGTGGTGGCCCTGGTGACCCCACCTTTCGAGTTGCAGCTTGACGCGTTTGAGGTAGCCGAGGCATTCGAGGTGCCGCTGACCTTTCTGCTGGATCCCGCCAACCACCAGCAGCATTCGCTTCATTACCGTGGCAGGCTGCGTCACTATACGGCGATGCCGTATGGTGAGTACTTCATCTGGGGAGCGACGGCAGGAATCATCCTGTCCCTCTGGAGAGCCCTTGCCAAGGGGTGATCAATCGAGCACCATTGCGAGTTTCACTAGAAACTGCTTGGCCTTTTTCTGGTCGGGCGCAGCGCGCAGCGCAGCGCGGAGTTTGCCGACTTTCTGCCGGAGGTCGGCGGCGGTTTTTGCCTGTTCGATCTCCGCGATCAGCGCGTCGGCCTGCGAACCCAGCAATTCCTGCAAAGCTCGGACGGTGTAACTTTTGGCGAGGCTGATGTCTTCCCGGTCGGCTGGTAATGGCTGGACGACCGCTTCAGCTATTTTGTGTACCGGTGCCTGTACCTGCACGAACCCTCCATCCAGCAGGGCCGCCAGTTGTTTGGCACTCTCGGTGGCGGATGCGCCAAAAGCCAGCAACTGGTTTCCGGTACGCTGCCCATCGACCATGATCAACATGGCTCGCATGCGAAAAGGTAGGCGGTTCGCGCGGGTAGAGATCTCCTCGATGCCTTTGGGCGTTTTACTGAAGACTGACGACAGATCCATTCCCACCATTATACTGATATTCCGCTGGCACTTGGCATACGCGAAGTGACGCCAGCGTGAATTCCGCGGAGGGCAATTTCGGAAGCCTTGCACAGCGAACCTTTGCTATCATTGGCCGGCTGCCGGTGCGGTTCGCTGCTGCGGTGGTGGTTTGATGAGGCTTGCCAGTCTGGTAGGCGGTTGATCGATTATCTACAGGAGTTTCTTCATGAGCAGAGAAGTCGTTGTACTAAGCGCGGTCCGTTCAGCCATTGGCACCTTCGGTGGTTCGCTCGCCAACATGGAGCCGCATGAGCTGGCCGGCACCGTGATGAAGGAGTCGATCGCCCGTTCCGGTGTCGACCCGCAGCAAATCACTTACGTGACGGTCGGCAATTGCATTCCGACCGATTCGCGCTTTGCCTATGTGGCCCGTGTTGCTTCGATTCAGGCGGGATTGTCGATGGATTCGGTAGCCATGGCGGTCAACCGTCTGTGTGCATCGGGTCTTCAGGGCATCGTGACGACGGCTCAGAACATCATGCTCGGCGACGCCGACTATGGTATCGGTGGCGGTGTCGAAGTCATGTCACGTGGTGCCTACATGCTGACGGCGATGCGTAGCGGTGCCCGCATGGGCGACACCAAGGCCATCGACATGATGGTCGCCACGCTCAACGACCCGTTCGGTGCGGGTCACATGGGCGTTACTGCGGAGAATCTCGCTACCAAGTGGCAAATTAGCCGTGAAGAGCAGGACGCCTTGTCAGCCGAATCGCATCGCCGTGCGGCCGCTGCCATCGCCGAGGGCCGCTTCAAATCGCAGATTGTTCCGATTGTCCTGAAAACCCGCAAGGGCGATGTCGTGTTCGAAACCGACGAGCATGTCAAACCGGCGACGACGATCGAAACCCTGGCCAAGATGAAACCGGCTTTCAGCAAGGACGGGACGGTAACCGCCGGCAATGCTTCCGGAATCAATGACGGAGCTGCCTTCATGGTGCTCACTGCTGCCGACGTCGCCGCCAGTGCTGGCCAGAAGCCGATTGCCCGTCTCGTTGCCTACGCCGTCGCCGGTGTGCCGAACGAAATCATGGGCGAAGGTCCGATCCCGGCGACCAAAGCGGTGCTCAAGAAGGCCGGCCTGACGCTCGATCAGATGGACGTCATCGAGTCCAACGAAGCCTTTGCCGCGCAAGCCATTGCGGTCAGCAAGGGCCTCGGTCTCGACCCGGTGAAAACCAACCCGAATGGTGGCGCGATCGCTCTCGGCCACCCGGTCGGTTGCTCGGGCGCTTTCATCGCGACGAAAGCAATCTACGAGTTGCAGCGTGTCGGCGGCAAGTATGCGCTGGTCACCATGTGCATCGGTGGCGGGCAGGGCATTGCGGTGATTTTCGAACGCGCCTGATCTTTACTGTCTGAGTAGGTCGTGTTAGCCCGCAGGGCGTAACCCGACCTTACCTGGACTCAAGGCCGGTAACTGCAGCCGGTGCGCAGCTTCTGCGGGTGTCGTGCCATGCGCGACGACGCCGAGCAGCGGCGCCGCCAGCCGTTGCTGCAGTGCCGCCAGGTTCTCGCTGAAACGGGACATTGCCGGATCGATGCGGTTGGCCACCCAGCCGGCCAGCGACAGGCCGCAGGCAGCGATCGCCTGCTGGGTCAGCAGCGCATGGTTGATGCACCCGAGGCGCATGCCGACGACGAGAATCACCGGCAAGCAGAGCCTCACAGCCAGATCGGCAGTGTCGCAGTCGACGCCGAGCGGCACACAGAAACCGCCGACTCCCTCGACGAGAACCACGTCGGCGAGGGTCTGCAGTTCGGCAAAAGACGCAGCGATGCGCGGCAGCTCGATGCACCGGCCTTCCTCTGCGGCGGCGATGTGCGGCGCGATCGCGGCACCGAATCCGTAGGGATTGACCAGCGAACGTGCAGGCTGGATTGACGAAGCCGCGAGCAGGCGTTCGACGTCCTCGTTAAGACCCTGCTCATCGAGGCCGGCGGCGACCGGCTTCATCGCCACTGCGCTCAGCCCGGCCTGGCGGCAGGCATGCAGTAGCGCGCAGGCGACAAAAGTTTTGCCGATCTCGGTATCGGTGCCGGTGATGAACCAGCCGCGTGGGTCTGTCATTTTCTGGCGTA
>DIME01000033.1:3056-3445 GCA_002425405.1 Candidatus Accumulibacter vicinus | reverse complement strand
GGGCGAATGGCCAAAGGCACAAATCATCCCGCGACCGGGGTTAGCAGTTGGGTCAGGATGTCGCGGATGGCGTCTCCATCCGTGAGGAAGGCGATGATTCGCATCTCGCCACCACAGCGTGGACAGAGGAGCGGTAAGACCTCATCAATGCGCGCGAGGAGCAGCGCCCAGGCGTAGCGGGCGGCGCGACGGTGGATCGCTTGTTCTTCCCCCGGTGCTTCCTCTGTACTCTCGGACGAGCGGCTTGGCGTGGCGCTTGGCGCAGCGGGCGGGGCAATGGACTCGGTCGCGCCTGCCGCTGGCGTACCGTCCGGCACTCCGGCAAGCGCAGTGACCTGTCCCCGCAGCGGCACGTTGGGTGCCAGTACCCCGTAGTCACGGTGCCGATG
>DIME01000033.1:0-2695 GCA_002425405.1 Candidatus Accumulibacter vicinus | reverse complement strand
TCTCCCGCAGACGCTCCAGTGCAAAGGCCGGTCGAGCGCGAGTTGCGCCGCAGCCGTTCCAACCCCGCGCGGTCGGCGCCTTCGACGCGCACGCTGGCGTCGAGCGAGAAGCCGCCCCCGTGTTCCCAGTTTGCCATCGTCTCGGAGTCCTCCGACTCAAGCACACCGCGGCGGGTCAGCGCGCGCAGCAGACGCCGGCGGATCCTGGTCTGCACTTCGTCGAACAACGTCTGCTCGGGGGCGCGGCTTTCGTGGAAGCTCGCCGCTCCCGAGGCGCCTGCCTCGAAGACCCCCTCGATCACGATGCAGTGGAAATGGACATGCGGATGGAGCAGCGCGCCAAAGCGGTGGATGAAGGCGACCGCGCCGATCCGGGAATCGGCACCCGCAGCTGGGCAGGAGCGGCGTAAGGCCTGTTCCACGACAGACACGAAAATGCGCAACGCCAGGGTCTCGACGGCGGGATCCTGATTGGGGGGGTCGGGATAGGGAGCTGTGACGTCATACCGTTGCTTGCACAAGCTGAGGTGCGGCGTTTGCCGCTGCACTTCCAGCCGTCGCCTGAAAGTGTCGACCGCGAACCGCTGCTGACCGAACCGTTCGCCAAAGCCTGGGCCGCCGGCCGTGCCGGCGATGCATCCGGCACCGCGCGCCGAGGGCTGCCCGATCAGACGTCGGCCTCGCGTGCAACCGCTCATGCGATGTTCACCTCGCGACTCAAGCGCCTGAGCGCGGGGAAGCTGGCGCCGGGCGTCGCAGGCCGCACGCTTGCGCAGCGCCCAGCGATCGGTTGATGCGCCCCGACGAGCCGGTGCGCGCGCGACTGATCGCGCTTCAGGCTTCTGGAGCACTTGCCGATCTGACATTGGATCTCCTCTCCTTCCTCCATTGATTTACACGTAAAATACGTGCAATATTTGTAGATCAATTTTGCTGGAGCCGAGCATGAAACAAAACATCACTCTTTCGCTCGATGCCGGGACGCTGCAACGCGCCCGTGAACTTGCTGCCCGGCAGAACGTCAGCGTCAGTCGGTTTCTCGCGGCGGACCTTGCCGAACAGGTAGATAGCGATCTGCGCTACCAGCAAGCCAAACGTCAGGCCATCGGCTGGCTGCAAGACAGCGCCCTCGAACTCGGCGGCCGGTACCTGAGCCGGGACGATGCCCATGAGCGTTAAGCATCAGTCACTCGCCTTTGTCGATACCAATATCCTGCTCTACGCCCATGACCGCGATGCAGGCCCCAAGCGAGTCGTCGCAGCCCGACTGCTCGCCACGCTTTGGGAAGAGCGCCGGGGAATCGTAAGTCCCCAGGTCTTGCAGGAATTTCTGGTGAATGCCCTGCGCAAACTCAAGACTCCCCTGAATCTTGCCCAGGCTCGCGACATCGTTCGCAGCTACGGCCTGTGGGTCACCCACGACGCCAGCGTCGCCCACATCCTGCGCGGTCTGGAACTGATGGAGCTGGCCGGCTACAGCTTCTGGGACAGCCAGATCATCGCCAGTGCCGAAGCCGCCGGCGCCGCAACCCTTTACAGCGAAGACATGCAGGATGGCCAGTCAATCGCCGGCCTGATCATCCGGAACCCTTTCAACTGAGCGGGTTCGCAGTTGGCAAAGGATACGAAATTCAACGCCCCCAAGCAGGGTCAGCGCCGAAGTCGGTTCGCCAAGGTGGCCGAGAATCTCGCGAATCAGCGGGCCATCGTTGAGGCAGGCGATGATCCGCAGGTCGCCGCCGCACTTGGGGGAGACGAGCGGCAACACTTCATAGATGCGCGCCAGCAGGAGTGCCCAGACGCAACGCGCGGCCTTGCGGTGGGCGGGTTCGGTGGTCGTTCCTCGGGCGTGTTCTGCACGGTCGCGCACGCGACCGTTGCCGAGGCGGTTTCTGCCATCGCGGTCGGCGGTGCCACCTCGGCGGTCACCCCCGCGAGTGCCGTCACCGCCGCCCGCAGCGGCGCGTTGGGTGCCAGTACCCCCGTAGTCACGGTGCCGATGCCGGCGCGGCGGCGGAATCCGCGCGGCCAGACGCTCGATGAGTTCGAGCGGCGTCAGCATGACGCTGACGCTGCCGCCGGGACCCGGCTTAACGCTCTCATGGATCCGGTGTTCGGCGTCGATCTCCCGCAGACGCTCCAGTGCGAAGGCCGGTCGAGCGCGAGTTGCGCCGCAGCCGTTCCAACCCCGCGCGGTCAGCGCCTTCGACGCGCACGCTGGCGTCGAGCGAGAAGCCGCCTCCGTGTTCCCAGTTTGCCATCGTCTCGGAGTCCTCCGACTCAAGCACACCGCGGCGGGTCAGCGCGCGCAGCAGACGCCGGCGGATCCTGGTCTGCACTTCGTCGAGCAACGTCTGCTCGGGGGCGCGGCTTTCGTGGAAGCTCGCCGCTCCCGAGGCGTCTGCCTCGAAGACCCCCTCGATGACGATGCAGTGGGCCCGGCTATCGCAGGAGAGTTCGAGCCAGGTGGCGAGGTGCATCTGCACGGTGCGTTCGGGCCGGCGACGGCGATAGACGGCCGTGCGAACCGACGCACAGGCGGCAGACATGGGGAGACGGGTCGGGCAGTCGAGAGGCCACAACTATCCCGGTTTCCTGCTGGCATTGCTGCCGCCTGGTGCCTTCATTCTGCTCGGTTGTCTGATTGCCTGGAAGAACTGGGTCGAGGCCCGAGCCGCGGCGCGCCGGCCGAGTT
>DIME01000084.1:3720-24004 GCA_002425405.1 Candidatus Accumulibacter vicinus | reverse complement strand
GTTATGGTCAGGCGACTTAGGCACCGTCAGACGAAAGGGACGGAACGGATAAGCCAGTCCTAATGCTACCGGGCCACATCTCGACTCTACACCCCCTGCGCTGGCCACCTCTGAAGAAGCCGTGCCGCCCCTTGACGGTGACCACTTTGAAGACTATGGTCAGCAATGTGGTTAATCCGTTGGAGTGTGCCATGCCGACAATTCAAGCTTCCGAATTCAAAGCCAAGTGCCTTGCCTTGATGGACGAGGTCGCCAGCAAGGGCGAAATCTGGGTCGTGACAAAGAACGGCCGCCCGATCGCCGAGTTGCATCCGTACAGCGGTGGACGTTCCACGTCACCCTTCGGCTTGCACCCCAAACTCGAAATATCCGGCGACATTGTCGAACCGCTCGATGAGGTCGAGTGGAAGGCGCTGGCGTGATCATTCTCGATACCCACACCCTGCTCTGGATGGATCGCGATGACCCGGCTCTCGGGCCGGTCGCGCGGTGCCTGATCGAAGATGTCTGGCGCGCCGGCCAAGTCGCCGTGAGCGCCATCAGCTTTTGGGAGGCGGCCATGCTCGCGCAGCGCGGGCGTATCGTGCTGCCCCTTCCGGCGACAGAATGGCGCTCCGAGCTGCTCCAGGCTGGCCTTCGGGAAATTGCGCTGGATGGCCGCATTGGCATCCTTGCCACCCAACTGGAAAACATGCACCGTGACCCCGCCGACCGTTTCATCGTGGCCACTTCGTTGCAACACCAGGCAACGCTGATCACAGCCGACGTGAGCGTGCTGGCGTGGGCATCGCAGTTGCCGCGACAGGATGCGCGCTTGTGATGAGCGGAGCACCTCCTTCTCGGATTGTCAGCTCCCGATGAGCTTCGCGGTCGCCCGGGCGGGCGGCCAGACGACCTCGAATTCGCCTTTTTGCCACTGCCCGACGGTGCCGGGGATCGACGACAGTTCGCCGCGACGAAACTCGATCGGACCGAGGATGCTGTCGTGCGCCCGCGCCGCAATTTCGTCGCGCATCGCCCGCCGGTCGAGACCGACCTTGGCCGCGGCCGCCTGAATCACTTGCAGCGCCGCGTAGGTGTGACCGCTCGCCCAGCGATCCGGTTGGCGGCCGAAGCGCGCCACATGGGCGTCGAAATAGGCGCGTGCGCCGGCGCTGGTCTTGGCGTTCCAGGAGCCGATCCCGAGAATGCCTTCGCAAGCGGGTCCGAACTTCTCGACGTAGCCGGGGAACGCGGTACCGACCGCCAGATAGAAAAAGCGTGGCCGGAATCCCATTTGTTTCGCCTGTGCCGTAATGGCCTCGGTTTCGGCCGGATACGTCAGGCCGACGAAAGCCTCGGGTCGTTTCTCCATGATCGATTGCAAAACGGATGCCACATCGAACTGCCCGCGCACGTAGGCGCGCAGTTCGACGAGATCGATATTGGTACCGCGCATGGCCACCTGCAGCGACACCGCGTGCTCGATCCCGAAGGCGTCGTGCGAATGCAGAACCGCGACGGTTTTCACGCGCTGCGCGACGAACAGGTCGGTCAGCGCCGTCATCAAATGGTTGGTTTGCGGCAGCGCGGAGAAATAGTAAGGCAGGTTCATTTCGACCAGCTTGCGCGTATTGGCCGTCGGTGCGATCAGCGGATAACCGAACTTGTTGGCCAAGGGCGCGACTCCCAGGGTCATGCGCGTTCCCCAAGGCGCCAGAATCAGGTCCACCTTGTCGCGTGCCATCAGCGCGACATAAGCAGCGGTCGACACATCCTCTTGGCTTTCGTCGTCGATTCCGATCAACTGGATCCGCCGTCGCCCTGCCGGCAATTGCAGACCGCCCGCGGCATTCACCTGCTCGGCCCAAAGCAGATAGGTGGGTTCCTGGGTCACCTGTGCCGCCGCGGCGAAAGGTCCGCTGCGCGCGATCGCATAACCGATGCGAATTGGCGCGCCTTCCGCGGCGTCCGCCGGCGACCAGCCGGCGAGGCCAGCAGCGGCCAAGGCGCCGGCACCTACGAGGAAACGTCTGCGATTGAGCGACATGTCCGCAACCTCCGGGATCAGAGACTGGATTCTTCCAGCCATGGTCGGCAAACCGTTCAGGCAACGGGCCTGGGCGCCCTGGTCGACGCCCATTTGCCCACCAGTTCAAGTAGCGCCTTCGGGCGAAACGGTTTCGCCAGATAAGCGTCGAAGCCCGCCTGCAGGCATCGGTCGGCGTCGCCGACGATGGCATTGGCGGTCAGGGCGATGACCGGAATCTGCCGTTGCTCCTCGAGCGGGTAGCGCCCGCCACCGCCCGCACGGATCAGCGCCAGCGCTTCGAAGCCATCCATCTCCGGCATCTGGCAGTCCATCAGTACGAGATCGAAATGTTCATCGACCATCTTTTCGAGTGCTTCGCGGCCGTTCTCCGCGATGACCACAGTATGCCCGGCACTCTCCAGAGTGGCGCTCGCGACGAGGCTGTTGACCGCGTTGTCTTCGACCAGCAGGATGTGCGCCGGTCGGGTGGGGAGCACGGCAGCTTCCCTGGTCGCCGTTTCGGCGACGCCGCTCGGCGATGGCGCAAGCGGCAGCGTCAGCGCAAAGGTGAACGTTGAGCCCTTGCCAGGTTCGCTGGCGGCCGCGATCGACCCGCCCATCAGTTCGAGCAGATGGCGCGTGATCGAAAGCCCGAGGCCGGTACCGCCGAAGCGGCGCGTCATCGCCGTATTGCCCTGGGTGAAGGGCCGGAAGAGCCGACGCAAGGTATCGTCGTCGATGCCGATGCCGGTATCGGCAACCACGCATTCGATCTCCACCCGGTCGCCTTCCACCCGTCTCGTGAGGCACACATCGACACGACCGGCCGGGGTGAACTTGATCGCATTGCCAACCAGATTGGTGACGATCTGGCGGAAACGGTAAGCGTCGCCGATGACCAGAAGTTGGCCCAGGCGATCTGCCTTCCAGTCGAGTCGGACGGCCTTTTCCTGCGCCTGCGTGGCCAGCAGTTCGCAGGTCTCGGCGACGACGACAGCTGCGTCGAACGGCGCCTCCTCGAGCACCAGACGGCCGGCTTCGATGCGGGAAAAGTCGAGAATGTCGTTGAGAATGTGGAGCAAGGACTCGCCGGAGTTGAGGACGGTCACGGCGAGGTGGCGCTGCTCGGCGTCGAGCGGGGTGTTGAGCAGGAGTTCCGTGACACCCAGAATGCCGTTCATCGGGGTGCGGATTTCGTGGCTCATGTTGGCGAGAAATTCCGACTTGGCTCGGTTGGCGGCATCGGCCGACTCCTTGGCAAGTCGCAGCTCGATTTCGCTCGCACGGCGCTCGACAATCTGACTGCACTCCTGCATCACGTACCAGAGGATGTCGTTCAGGCTGGCGTTCGAGGTCAGGCGCTGATCGTGGAAGAAGGCCATCAGGGCCGCCAGGCGGCCGCCGCCGATCAAGGGAATGACGGCGGCAGTGGGATAACGGGACTCCGGATCGAAGGCCGAGCGCAGCCGCGCCGACATCCGCCACTCTGCCGTGTCGTCCAGCCAGAGCGGTACCCGACTTCCCCCGCAGAGCGCTTCCGCGTCCGCCGCGGGAAAGTGCGACGCTGCCGGCGTCGGCGAGCTGGCGTCCCACTGCACGCGGAACTCGCTCGTGTCGCCCGCACTGGCAGGTAAAGCGAGGCAGGCCGCCGGCCAGGCAATGTGCGCACGTACCCTGTCCATGATGTCGAACAAGGCGGATTCCGCAGCAGCGTTGCGATTGGCTGTTTGCGCGCAAAAGATCATCAAGGATTGCGTCGCCCCTTGCTCCTCCAGCCGGCGCGCGTAGGCGGTAGCCGCCTCGCGCACTCCTTCGAAGGAGTTCTTGAGATCGGCGACCTCGTTGGCCGACCGCAACACGTGAACCTTGCCGGCAAACCGCGCGGCCAGTTCGGCGGCTTCGTTGCGCAGGTCGCGCAAGGGTCGGACCGCGTAATGCAGCAGCACAACGCTGACCAATATGCTGAGTGCTGCAATCCCGGCAAACAATTGCACCGAATGCGCCCGGATTTCGGCCGCCAGTTCAGCCGCCTTGCCATGGTCGACTTCGACGATGAGGACAAAGGTTTCTCCCGCCAGACGCATCGGCAAGTACACACGCGTGTAATTGTGCGCCGGGTCGCTTACCGTTTGCGGGACAAACTGCTGGATCGCCTGGCGAATGATTTCCGGGCGAAAAACCTCGCTTCGCCGCTTCGGGCTCGACGCCGCCCCGATCGCCTCGGCGGTCGTGAAAAACACTTCGGCAGCGACCTGATCGGCAAACCGCGAAGCATAGTAGTCGTCGAAGCGGGTGCCGACGACGACCGCACCGGCAACGCCAGCCGAGTCAACGATGGGTGTCGCGACACGGACGATGAATCCGCTGGGGGCCTGAACGAAGTAGGTGCCCGATACCCCGCGCAAGGCGCGCGCGGCACCCGGGGAGTCCTTGACATCGGCCAGCGCGTCGTCGGCCGCGGTATGGAAGCGCAGTTCGCCGGACCGACCATAGATCTCGATCTGGTCGGCGACCGTGCCGCCCAGCTTGCGGTCGAGGCGATCGCGCATATTCTGGCCCGCGGCAGCACCGCTGACGATCCCGGCGATCTCTCCGTCGGCCGCCAGCAGCGTGGCGACCGCTTCGAGGCGCTTGATTTCGGCCTCGAAAACCACGCGGGCGGTATGCGCGGCGACCTCGGCATGAGCGCTTTCCTGGCTGCTCGCATAGCGTACAAGGCCATCGGTCTGGATCCGGTAGCTCACCGCGAAGGCCGCCGCGGTAACGACGACGACCAGGGCGACGGCGTAAACCGCGACCGGCCAGCGCCGCCACGAGGCCGTGTTGCGGGACGGTACGGCCGCCGGGCCGGGCAGACGTGACGAGGGTCGAAAAGCGCTCACACCTGTACTTCTCCGATCGATGGGGAACTGGGGAGCCGCCGAGAGGCCGAGGCGGTCGATGGCCGAAGTATTGTAGCGGCATTTTGCCGCCTGTCGGCCGCCGGATAGCGGCCATTTGTCCCACCTGCCAGGCGAGGAGATCGCCCCGGCCCGCCGCGGGCTGTCGATCGCCGCCGCGTCCCAGCCAAGTTCGCCGAGGATGGCTTCGGTGTGCTGGCCAAGCGCCGGGACGGCATCCATGCGCGGCGCAAAGGCGTCGACCTGGTCCGGCGGCAGCCGCGCCGGCATCGGTCCACCGCCCACGCGCGCGCAGTCGCGAGTGTTCCCAGACTGCGTGCATGTCGTTCAGGCGCGCGAAGTCGCCGCTGCCGGGTCGCTCGACCTTGATGACGCGGGCGCCGAGGTCGGCCAGTTGGCGAGTGCAAAATGGCGCCGCGATAGCGTGCTCGAGGGCGACG
This sequence comes from Candidatus Accumulibacter vicinus, assembly GCA_002425405.1. Classification (GTDB taxonomy): domain Bacteria; phylum Pseudomonadota; class Gammaproteobacteria; order Burkholderiales; family Rhodocyclaceae; genus Accumulibacter; species Accumulibacter vicinus. Next base: position 18,653 of record DIME01000084.1, on the reverse strand, counting down.
ACGGTCATGCCTTCGAGTGGGCGCATGCCGGTTTCCTCGCGGTGTCAGAACGAGCAGGTGCTCGGCAACGTAGGGGAAGACGCGCCGTGCTGGACGAGATCAAAGGCCACGAGCCGCAGGATCTGGCGATGCTCTCGGCGGGCCTGACGGAAATTCGGCGACTGCTGGTACTCTGACGCGCCTGGCGGCGAGCGGCAGGCTGCGCCGCCAGGAAGGATATCGCTCAGGCGAGCTGGAAGCGCTTGACCGACTGCTCCAGCGTGCTGGCCAGCGACTCCAGGTGCTTTGCGATCTCCGCCATCGAGTCGACGGTATCGCTGACCTGCGTGCTGCTCGTGGCGATCGCACTGACGTTGTTCGATATCTCCTTGCTGCTGCTGCTCTGCTCGCGCAACTGGGTGGTGATGTCGTCGACACTGGAAATCACCCGCGAGGCGGAGCCGTGGATGTCATCCATCGAACATTTGGCGCGCTCCGCCTCGGCCAGCGCGTCACGAACCCGTGTCGTACCGGCGGCCATGCTCTTTTCCGCTTCCGTCATGCACGAGCGAATCTTTTCCACGGTCGAGGAAATTTCCAAGGTTGATCGCCGCGTCCGCTCGGCGAGCTTGCGCACTTCATCGGCAACGACCGCAAAGCCGCGCCCCTGTTCGCCGGCACGAGCGGCCTCGATGGCGGCATTGAGCGCCAGCAGGTTGGTCTGATCGGCGATCTCGCGAATCACATTGGCGATCGTGGCAATTTCCTCCGATTGCTGGCCAAGTTCGTTTACCGAGCGCGACGAGGCTTCGACCACCTCGGCGATCGACTTCATTTCGTCGGCCGTGCGGCTGACGATCTGCCAGCCGGCGATCGCCGCCTCGCCCGTTTCTCTCGACGTGCTGTGGACCGCATCCGAACTGCCCGAAATGTTCTGGATCGACGTCGACAATTGTTCCACCGCGGCGGCGATCGTCTGTGCTGACTGACTGGAGGCCGACGAGGCGGCCGACACCTGGCTCGAGGCGCCAGCCAGGCGACTGGCCTGCGACAACACCTCGCCGGATGTGGCATGGACGGCGGCGATCATCTCCCGCAGGTTTTCCTGCATCGTCCGCATGGCGGCCATCACGCTCTGTGTATCGTTGGGTGCCAGCCTGATCGACTGCGTCAGGTCGCCACCGGCAATGGCGCGCGCGAGCGCCGCGGCGGTCGCCGGTTCGCCGCCAAGACGGCGCGTCAGGCGCCGGATGGTGGCGCCGCTCAACAGCAAAGCGACGGTGACGGCGGTCAGCGAGCCCAGCAGCGCGACAATCAGGGTGCGCAGCGCGGCTTGCTCCTGCTGGGCCAACTCCGCCAGGATCTGCTCGTCGAGTTTCGATTCGACGGTTTTCATCAAATCGATGCGTGCTGTCGATGCCCGGAACCACAACGCCGGAGCGACGTCGAACTCCTCTCCGGCGATCGATTCGAGTGCCTTCCGGCGCATCTGGGCCACCTCCTCGACGACGCCGCCCTTGACGGTCTGGTCGACCGTGTCGCGTGCTTCGGCGGTGGCGAAAGTCCGGAAGCTTCGCATATAAAGATCGTGGGCGGCGACGATTCCGATGAAACGACGGAACGACTCGGGATCGAAAGTCTTGGCGGCGAAGGCCGCGTTCAGTGTCGCACGTTCGCGGCCCGCGAACTCCTTGGCTTGAACGAACATCAGATAGGCCGTCGCCTGACGCGCGATTTCGGCGTTGTTGGTGGCCTGGGCAACGGCGCCGATCACCTCGATGCCTGCCGAAATGGCTGCCGTATAGTGGGCAAAGGATTCTGCCGGCTTGGCCGTCAGGGCGTCGACCTGGCGGCGGAGATCGGACAGGGCGGTGACCTTGCCGATCGCCGCTTCGACGGGCTGGAGCAATGCTTGCGCCAGGCGGGGCGTTTCGCCCAGGCGCGTGGCCACCAGCTTCAGACCGTCCAGTTTCTGATTGGTCAGTTCTCGTTGGCTACTCAGTTCGGACCGGAACTGCTCGCCTCTGCTGGCCAGAAAGCCGCCCGAAAGCCCACGCTCCTTTTGCTGTTCATGAATCAGTCGGCTGCTGGCGATCGCCGCCTCGATGGCCGCGTTCGAGAGGCGGACCGAGCGCAACTCGTCGATCGCTCCCCAGACCGTGAGCGTCGAGTAAACGACCAAGGCCAGAAGGGGGAGCGAAAGCATGAAGAGCAACCGGTTTCGGGTCGACATTTCTCGGGATGGATTCGCCATCGTGAATGCCTCGCATAGGGAGTCTAAACACGCAATTCTAACGTGGACATCCAGAACGCACCATTCCGATGCGTTCTGCACTCGCTTTCCAGGCCAAGCCAGGGAGTTCTTGCGATAATCCGATCTGACGCGGCGCAACATGCCCTGCGTCAGGTTCACGATGGTTGCCGTCATTCCCGGCGGCAAGGACGACCGTGTCCTTGACCGGCAGCGTCGCGCGGCCGAATTGCGCGCGCGTCGAAAGGCGCCAGAACAAGCGCCTGGTGTCCAGCCAGTGCTGGGCGCAGGGCGCGTTGGAAGAACCAGGGTGATCGATGTCCTGCAAAACGTTTTCCCCGTAGTGGAAAATGTCTCTAAAATCCTTGGGCTTGGGCGCCCAAACGACGAATTCGGTCTGCGCAACGACCAAAGTTTGACCAGGCAATGAGCGAAGCGTCGAAGTTTGGACAAGTTTCAACGGTCTGATAGCTCTGGGGCCAGCATGGAAGCACTGCAAAAGAACTTGGTGAAGCACCACAGGATTTCCCGGCAGATCGCCGTTCGGATGGCGGTCGGGGCGCTCTTGGTCACACTGCTATCGTTGTTGAGCTTCGGCATGCTCGACTACCGGGATCGCGTCGAAGCCGCGCGGACGGCGCTGGACGAGATCGCCGGAAGCTCCGCCCCGGGCATTGCGGGCAGACTGTGGCAGTTCGACATGACGCAACTCCAGGTCATCGTCGATGGACTGACGCTGATCCCGAGCATCGGTTACGTGCTCGTGCTGGACCCGAATGGTGTCGAGGTGGCGCGAGCGGGCCAACAAATCGACGATCCGGACAGACGGCTCGAAAAGCGGGTCGATCTTGTTTATCGAGACCGCGTAATCGAGTCCCGAGTCGGCGAGCTGCTGGTGGTCGTCGATCTTTGGCGCCTCAAAGTCGCGGCGGTGGCGCGCCTGCTGCCGCTCCTGATCGCGCTCGTGCTGGTGGTCACGGCGCTTGGCGCGGTCTTTTTCGCCCTTTTCGAGCGGGCGGTCGCGCGGCACCTGATCACCATTTCCGACTATCTGTCGGGCATGTCCTTGGACCGGCTCGACAAACCGCTGACCCTCCCGCCAGCCGCCCGGCTCGACAACGAGCTGGGGGTGGTGGTCGATGCCATCAACGGCATGCGGCAACACATCCTCAAGTCGCACCGGGAACTGGAGGATCATCGGCGACACCTGGAAGAGACCGTGGCGCGGCGTACCGCCGAACTCCGGCGCCAGCAGGCGTTCGCCCAGGCCGTGTTGGAGAACATTTCCGATGGCGTCGTCGCTTGCGACGAGCGCGGCCGGCTCTCGTTCTTCAACCGCGCGGCGCGCGAGATGCCGGGCATCGCCCAGGACGACCTGCCGCCGGAGCAGTGGGTGGAGCGTTACAGGATTTTCGAGGAGGACGGCGCGACGCCCATGGCTTTAGCGGATGTCCCGCTGTTTCGCGCCCTGCAGGGGGAGAGCGTCCGCAATGCGCAGATGGTCATCGAGCAGGCGGACGGCCGCCGGCGGAATCTTCTCGTTTCCGGACAATCGATGTTCGACGCCGATGGCGCCAGGATCGGGGCGGTCGTGTCGCTGCACGACATGACCGAGCAGAAGATGGCCGAGGCCAAGCTGCTGGAAGCCAAGGATGCGGCGGAGGCGGCGAATCGCGCCAAGAGTCTGTTCCTGGCCAATATGTCGCACGAACTGCGCACCCCGCTAAACGCCATCCTCGGTTTCTCCGACCTGGTGCGCCGCAGTTCCGGCCTGTCCGAGACCCAGCAATCGAACCTGGCCATCATCCACAAGAGCGGCGATCACCTGCTCGGTCTCATCAACGACGTACTCGACCTGGCGAAGATCGAGGCCGGGCGCACCGAGATCGAGCGCGCGCCCTTCGACTTGGCCGATCTGATCGACGGGATCGCCAACATGATGCGCGTCCGCGCCCTCGAGAAGGGACTGCAGCTACTGGTCGTGCAGGCACCCGAGTTTCCCCGCCATATCGTCGACGACCAAACCAAGTTGCGCCAGATTCTCATCAACCTGCTGTCCAACGCGGTGAAGGCCACCGAGGAGGGTGGTGTCACCCTGCGTCTGGGCGTCGAACCGGAGCCCACCGAGCGCCTGGTTCTGGAGGTCGAAGACACCGGCATCGGCATCGCCCCGCAGGAACAGGGGCGCATCTTCGAGGCTTTCGTCCAGTCCGGCGCTTCCGGAAGTTGGCAGGGCACCGGACTGGGCCTGGCCATCACTCGGCAATTCGTCGCCATGATGGGCGGCCAACTGACGCTCTCGAGCGAAGTCGGGAAAGGCAGCCTCTTCCGGGTCGAACTGCCGCTGCGACGGGCGCGGCCGGAGGATCTTCCCGAGGCGCTGCCGGAGAAAGGCGAGGTGATCAGACTGGAAGCGGGGCAACCGGAGTACCGGATATTGGTCGTAGACGACAATCCGGAAAATTGCCTGCTGCTCACTCAGTTGTTGGAGCGAGTGGGCTACACCGTCGAGGAGGCCGACAACGGCGCCAACGCGGTGGCACGCTACCAAGCCTGGGCACCCCATTTCATCTGGATGGACCAGCGGATGCCGGTGATGAACGGGGTGGAAGCGACCCGCCGGATTCGCGCCCTGCCCGGTGGCGACGTCGTGAAGATCGCGGCCGTCACCGCCTCCTCCTTCAAGCAGGATGACGCACTCCTGCTTGAAGCCGGGTTCGACGCCATCATCCACAAGCCGTTCCGGCCCGACGAAATTCTCGAGTGCATGGAACATCTGCTCGGCGCCAAGCTTGTCCGCGCGGCGCCGCCGACGGTCGACTACGTGCCCCAACTGCCGGCGCAACAACTGGCCGCGCTGCCCGAGTCCCTGCGCCAGGCTCTCGCCGAGGCGATCATCAGTCTCGACCGCGGCCACATCAAGACGGTTCTGACGGCGATTGGCGAGTCGCAACCCACGTCTGCCGCCACGCTTGGCCATCTGGTGGACAACTACGACTACGAAACCATCCTGAACATGCTGGAGCGTGCGCCGAGCGCGGCGGACAAACCGTAAACCGACGCTCCCGCGAAATCGCTGCGCCTGTCGAACTACTTGATCAGAGAGTGTTTGGTTACGACATTGTTGAATTTGTCGAGAAACCACTTGTGTTCATGGAGAAACTTCTTGGAGAAATACATGCCGAGCGGCATGTCCCGGCAAAGTATCTTCTTGTATTTTCCGGCATCTATTTTGTTGTTGGCGAAGTACTCCTCGATCACCTTGTCGTTTACCAGTACGGCTTTGATCCTTTTGGCGTCCAGCATCTTGACCAACGCATCCATGTCGCCCGGCGTTCCCGAGATTATGTAATTGTTGTCGCGCAGATATTTTTGCATGTTTGTGCCAAGCAGAACGGCCACCGGCTCGCTTTTCTGGAATTCCCGACTATTTGGGTCAAGATTTGAATCCTTGTTCAGGAACCAATACCATTTTTGCGGCACGAAAACCTTCGACAAAACGGCGTAGGAGCTTCTCTCCTCGTTCCACGAGGCGGCAAAAAAAGCATCCGCTTCGCCATCCTTCACCATCGCCTGGGCTCTTGCCCATGGATAGATCGTAATTTCATACTTGATGTTCATCTCGTCGAGAACCCTTTTCACCACTTCTGTCGCCTCGCCGCCGACTTCGCCACTTGGCAGCTTGAAATGGTAGGGTGCCCACTCCTGGGTTGTGATAATCATTTTCCGGTTGATTCCTTCGGCGGAAAATGCGTTTGAAAAACCACAAATCCACAACACGGCCAGCAAGGCATAGTTTTTCATGTTCTCTCCATTCGTGACACCAAAGATTCGCTGATCAATGTGCCTCGCAACCCCGCTTCACTTTCGGTAGCGCCGCGCAATGAACCGCAAGAACTCCTGCCCACGGGGTTGCCTCGTCCATTTCGTGCCTTCCGAATCTACTTGGGAAAAACTGATCTGCTTCATCTCGCCACCCGACGGGCGGGAATGCCGAAATTATAGTATGCGGATAGGCTGCGACTGAATCAACGGTTCCCTGGATGCGTTCTTGGCTGATCTGGCGAACCGCGCAGGCCTGCAGCGAGAAGTCTCCGCACGGCCCCTTGCCAACACCCCGAAAGCAGGCGGTGGCCGGCGCCGGGAACCTCCTGGCCATCTCGATTATTTCGTCGATTTCGTCGATGACCGGTGCGGTTTCGATCGCCCGGTTCTGGTAGCGTTTGATCACGTTGATCAGCCACTCGGAAAACTTCTTCGCCTGCACCACGTCGCCCGCAAAGCGGCTCTTGATTTTGCCTTCGAGCAGGCGTTCCAGCCGTTTGCCGGCAAGATTGCGCTCGGGCAGGTTGCGCAACTCGGCCAGACTCGACAAGTAGCGACCGGTACAGGCGAGGCGACCAGAGGAAGCCCTCCCATGCGGCCTGGGCTGCCATCGGATCGGCCGTCCAATCGAACCTGCTCTGTCCACCGGTGGTCAACGCGAAAGAGCGCGAGCAATCGGGAGGCCAGCAGCACCCGGCCGTGCGGGAACCGCTGGATCCGTGCATCACCCAACTGCGAAACAAGGGGCCGATGTCCGCGGGAAGCCGGTCTCCATCGTTGGGCTCTCGTTTGAATCAGAGGTTGATCAGGGCCTGTGTGACCGGCCGCTGGATCGGCTCGCCATCGCCCCCTCTGATCCCGGAATCCTCGATCAGGGGCCCAGGGATGGCATTGGCCGCGTGGGCGCGAATGTCATCGAGATCGGCAGTTTTGCCGTCGCGCTCCAGCTGAGCGAGCTCGTTCAACGTGTGCTCGATCTGCCAGATCCATTGCTCATCTGGCGATGCCGTGGACGGTCCAGCTGGCCGGAGGGAGTACGCTGCCCGCAATTGGTAAGGGTGTCCCGTGTGACAATGGTTGGCAAGCGCAGTCCGGGGATTGCGCACACGTCGTTCGCATCTGTCGGGCGGTGAGCGGCAACGGGCGTGTTCCTTGAGCCAGGCGGCGATCTCCGGACGGGCCGCGAGCAGATTGCGCAGATCGCGGCTGTGCCTTTGGGCCGCCGGCCAGAGGGGTGCCGCTGCGCTGGCGCAGAGGGGATTGCGGGTGGTGTACATAAAGGCTTTGCCGGGACTGATCAGGGGCCGGCAAAGCCGTTACAATCATGGGCTGTCTGACCAGATACTCCGACATTCTAGTGACGCCTACCGACTGTTGGCAAAAGTCTTCCTGCGCTGGCCACATCTGATGCGGCAGGACGAGCTGCGCCCGGCGGTCTACCATCGCCTGCATCATCTGCTGCCCGTGATTTCGCATCCGGCGGCGCGTTGGCTCGGGCGTATCGCGGTGCGTGCCTTCTGGCTGCTCTATTTTGCTTTCGTGCTGCTGGTGCTGGTGTTGCGCTATCTGATCCTGCCGAACATCGAGACTTATCGGCCGGAAATCGAACGCCAGGTCAGCCAGATGCTTGGCCTTTCGGTTGGCATCGGACGCATTGAAGCGCGCTGGCAGGGGATCAATCCCGACCTGATCCTCTCCGATGTGCGCATTGCCGACGCGCAGGGACAGCCGGCGCTGACCCTGACGCGCGTCGAGAGCATCCTCTCGTGGTCGTCGCTGCCGCGTTGGCAGTTGCGGCTGCGCCTGTTTCGGATCACCGAACCGACGCTGCATCTGCGGCGCGACCGCGACGGAAATCTGTTCGTTGCCGGCATCGCCATTGGCAAACCGGACAACGACAGCGGTATCGCAGACTGGGTGCTGGTCCAGAAGCGCATTCGCATCAACGGTGCAACGGTGGTCTGGGAGGACGCGCAGCGCAATGCGCCACCGCTGATTCTCGAAGACGTGAACCTGGCGCTCGACAACGACGGGCGGCAGCACCGCTTCGGACTGACCGCCCTGCCAACGGCGGAACTGGCGTCAAGGATCGATCTGCGAGGGGATTTTCACGGTAGGGACAGTGCGCGCCTGGCCTCCTGGAAAGGTCAGCTCTTTGCCCAGATCGACTATACCGATCTGGCGGTCTGGCGCACCTGGATCGATTACCCGCTGGCCTTGCCTTATGGCCGCGGTGCCGTGCGCGCCTGGGCAGGCTTTGCCGACGGAAACCTGCAGGAACTGACGGCGGACCTTTCGCTCAACGGGGTCAATGTTCGCCTGGCAAAAAATCTGCCGGCGCTCGAACTCGAACACATGTCCGGTCGCCTCGGCGCGCGCTTTTCAGCAACCGGAGCAAACGTTGATGGGCGTCGCATCGAACTGGTGACGCGTGCCGTCGAGGGCAATTCCCCGGTGCCAGCCATTCATATCGAGCCGACCGATTTTCACGTCGAGTGGCAGCGCCCAGCCACCGCCGGCAGCGTACTGCGTGGTCACGCTACGGCCGGAACGCTGGAACTCGGCGCGCTCGCAGCCCTGGCGGCCTATCTGCCGCTCGATACCGGATCACGGCAGTTGCTGAACGACTTCGCACCGCGTGGCCGCATCAGCGAACTGCGTGTCGGCTGGCAGGGCGACGCCGAAAACCTGCAGGCTTATTCGCTGAAAAGCCGTTTTGACAACCTGGCACTCAAGCCCGGCGGTCGTTTTCTCGGCGTTACCGGCTTGTCCGGCTCGCTCGAGGCCAGCGAGCAGGGAGGGACCGTGCAGTTGCATTCGCAGAAGGTCAACATCGTCCTGCCCGACATATTTCCCGAATCATCGATCGCGCTCGACACCCTGAATGCACAAGCCCGATGGAAAATCGGCAAGGGCCAGTTCGACGTCGAGTTGGCGCGCGCCGAGTTTGCCGGACCCGATGCGGCCGGTGTTGCGCAGGGCAGCTACTTCAACTCCGGCGAAGGACCGGGCAGCATCGATCTGACGGCAACACTCAGCCGCGCCGACGCGCGCGCGGTCTGGCGCTACCTGCCGGCGGCGATCAACGTCGACGCGCGTCACTGGCTGCGCGACGCCCTCAAGGCTGGGGCGGCGAGCGAGGCCAAGCTCATCCTGAAAGGGGATCTGGCGAAGTTCCCGTTTCTCGACCGCAAACAGGGACAGTTTCTGGTCACCGTCAAGGCGCAGGGAGTGACTCTGGATTACGGCACCGGCTGGCCGTTGATCAGCGGAATCGATGCCGATCTTCGCTTCGAAGGGACCGGCATGGTGGTGATGGCGCGGCGTGGCACGATTCTTGGCGCCCGATTGACCGAGACGCTCGCCGAGATTCCCGACTTCGATGCGCCGGTGTCGACGCTCAGGGTGAAGGGGCGCGCCGACGGAGAGACTTCGGAATTTCTGAAGTTCATCAAGCTCAGCCCGGTCGCGGGCCAGATCGACCACTTCACCGACCAGATGAGTGCCAGCGGCAAGGGTCATCTGGATATTGCGCTGGAGATTCCCCTGGCCGAGGCACGACTCGGCGAATCCAGGATCGAAGGTACCTACACCCTGCTGGCCAACGAAGTGAACGTCGATCCGGCGCTGCCCCCCCTGCGGCAGGTCAAGGGAAGCCTGCAGTTCACCGAAACCAGCCTGCGCGTACCGGAGATCAACGCCCAGCTGTTCGGTGGCCAGGTCAGGATTAGCGGTGGGTCACAGGACGGCAAGGTGCGGGTGATTGCCGAAGGCACGCTGGCCGTGGACGACTTGCGGCGGCGCGCGGAATGGCCGCTGCTCGACAAGCTGTCCGGAAGCACCGCTTATCGTGCCGAGTTACGGGTTCGCAAGCGTGATGTCGAGCTACTGCTGGATTCGAATCTGGTCGGCGTCGCGTCGACCCTGCCGGCACCTCTCGGCAAGAGCGCTGGCGACGCGCTGGCGCTGCATTTCGAGATGGCGCCGCAGCCGACGACCGGTACGCGTGCCGCAGAGCCGATTCGCCGCGAGCAGTTGCGCGCCACCATCGGCAATGTGTTCAGCATGCAGTTGATCCGCCGCAAGCAGGGCGACGAGACTTTTCCGGAACGGGCAGCGATCATGGTTGGGCGGCCATTGGCAGCGTTGCCGGAACGTGGATTCAACGTCGGGATCAGCGTCCCGTCACTTGATGTCGGCTATTGGCAAGCACTGCTGCAGCGCAGCGGCGATGAAGAGGGTTCCGGTGCTGGCCTCCCGGTCTCGGTCGATCTCAAGGCGGACGAAGTCATCCTGCTCGGCACCTCCTACACCCGGGTCAGCATGGGGGTGTCGGGAGCGACCTCACAATGGCGGGGGGCAGTGCAATCGGATCAGGCGGTGGGCAACTTTGTCTGGGATGGATCGGGCAGCGGCAAGCTGAAGGCGCAGTTCAAGAAATGGCGCCGTCCCGAGAAGGTGAGCAAGGACGCCGAACCCGGCGAGGCGCTCAAGAAGCTGCCGGCCCTCGACATCGTGGTCGATGACTTCACGGTCGGCAAGCATCGCTTTGGGCGTCTGGATATGCAGGCCCACAACGATGGCGGGATCTGGCGGATCGACAGGATCGAATTGCTCAACCCCCATGCCAGGCTGTCCGGCAGCGGGCAGTGGCAGATCAGCGCGGCCAACCGCACGCAACTCGATTTCACGCTGGAGAGCAGCGATGTCGGCAAGTTGCTCGACCGACTGGGCTACGCCGGCGCGGTGCGTGCCGGCAGCGCGACGATGAAGGGGAAAATCGGCTGGAACGGCGAACCGGATCGGCTCGACTACGCGACGCTGAGTGGCGACATGCAACTCGATGCCAGCAAGGGACAGTTCCTGAAGCTCGACCCCGGTGCCGGCAAACTGCTCGGCCTGATCAGCCTGCAAGGCCTGCCGCGTCGGCTGAGCTTCGATTTCGGTGATGTCTTCAGCGAAGGTTTCGCTTTCGACAGCATTCACGGAAAAATGACGGTCAGCAGCGGACTGATGCACACCCAGCGCCTGCAAATCGACGGCCCGGCGGCGCATGTGGTGATGCGTGGCGACGCCGACCTGAAAAATGAAACACAGCATCTCAGGGTGACCGTCCAGCCCGAACTCGGCAGCAGCGCCGCCCTGGGGGTCGCAGTGATCAATCCGCTGGCCGGGATCGCCACGCTGCTGGCGGATAAAATCCTGCAGGGTCCGCTCAACAAGGTCTTTGCTTTCGAGTATCTGGTCACTGGCCAATGGGACGACCCCAAAGTGGAGAGAATCTCCCGCTCGGAGGCCCCGGCGCCGACCGCTGACTTGCCAATCCCCGCCAAACCCGACCGGAGTCCGCAATGAACACACGCCTCAGTGATCTGCCAGGCAACCCACCCGCTGTCCCGACACTGCGGGTCGCTGCCCTGCAAATGGTTTCGACACCACGCGTCGAAGAGAACCTGCGCACTGCCGCCCGCCTGATCGACGAAGCGGTCCTGCAGGGCGCCGAACTGCTCGCGCTGCCCGAGTACTTTGCGATCATGGGGATGCGTGACGACGACAAGGTCAAGCTGCGGGAAGTCGATGGGCATGGACCCATCCAGGACTTCCTCGCCGCGAGTGCCCGCGCACACGGCGTCTGGTTGATCGGTGGCTCGCTGCCGCTGTGGAGCGAGCATCCCGACAAGGTCCTCAATTCAAGTCTGGTCTACAATCCGCAGGGGCAGCGAGCCGCGCGTTACGACAAGATCCACCTGTTCGGCTTTCGGCAGGCTGCCGAATGCTACGACGAACGGGCGACGATCGAAGCCGGTCGTCAGCCGGTCGCCTTCAGCACGCCTTTTGGCAGGGTTGGCCTGTCGATCTGTTACGATCTCAGATTTCCGGAGCTGTATCGTGCGCTGGGTGTCACAGAGTTGCTGGTCATTCCGGCAGCCTTTACCGAAACCACCGGGCGGGCACATTGGGAGATTCTGTTGCGGGCGCGGGCAATCGAGAATCAGTGCTATGTGCTGGCCGTCGCGCAGGGCGGTCGCCACGAAAACGGGCGCGAGACGCACGGCAACAGCATGCTCGTCGATCCCTGGGGAAATATCCTTGATCGCAAGCTCAAAGGACCAGGAATCGTCATCGCCGACCTCGAACGAGCACGCCTCGACGAAGTCCGCGCCAGCCTGCCGGCGCTCGGGCACCGCGTCATGTAAGCGACGGTGCGATCCCTCACCCTGGCCGCCCTCCCGCATGCGGATGAGGAAAGATTCGCGAGTCGCTGACGCGACTTGCACGGCAACGGCAGCAACCATGGAAATTCAATGACCACAAACGCTCAAACCCTGCTCGCACAGGCCAAAAAAACCCTGCTCACGCCCTACGGCCTGGATGTCGCAGACCTGACACGGGTCTTCGGGAAAATCATGGCGCACCAGGTCGATTATGCCGACCTCTATTTCCAGTACAGCCGTTCCGAGGCCTGGAGCCTCGAGGAGGGCATCGTCAAGGCCGGCAGTTTCAGCATCGACGAGGGGGTCGGGGTACGCGCCCTGTCGGGTGAGAAAACGGCTTTTGCCTACTCCGACGATATCAGCGTCCAGGCCCTCGGCGATGCCGCCGCGGCGGTGCGGGCGATTGCCGCGGCCGGGCAGGAGCGGCGCGTGCCGACGCTGAAGAGACGCAGCGGGCATCGCTTGTATGTGCCGCAGGACCCGCTCGCTTCGCTCGACGCGGCCAGCAAGGTCAGGCTGCTCGAACGTCTGGAGACGCTGGCACGCGCCGAAGACCCGCGGGTGACGCAGGTGATGGCGCATCTCGCCGGCGAATACGAGGTGATCCTGGTGGCTGGCAGCGACGGCCGGCTGGCGGCCGACATTCGACCGCTGGTACGGGTCTCGCTGACGGTCATCGTCGAAGCAGCCGGCCAGCGCGAACAGGGTTCGGCGGGCGGCGGTGGCCGTACCGATTACGACTGTTTCAGCGATGCCGTGCTGCAAGGTTACGCACGCGAAGCCGTGCATCAGGCGCTGACCAATCTCGTCGCGCGCCCGGCGCCGGCGGGTACGATGACGGTTGTCCTGGGCTCCGGCTGGCCGGGCATCCTCCTGCACGAGGCGGTGGGGCATGGACTGGAAGGCGATTTCAACCGCAAGGGCAGTTCGACCTTTGCCAGCCGCATCGGCAGCCGCGTGGCCTCTCCGGGAGTCACCATCATCGATGACGGTACGATGGCCGAACGGCGTGGGTCGCTGAACATCGATGACGAAGGCCATCCGACGCAGCGTACGGTATTGATCGAAGACGGCATCCTCAAGGGCTACATGCAGGACAGTCTCAACGCCAGGCTGATGGGTGTTTCCCCGACCGGCAATGGTCGCCGCGAGTCGTTTGCGCACCTGCCGCTGCCCCGCATGACCAACACCGCGATGTTGAATGGCGACAAGAGCGTCGAAGAGATCATCAAATCGGTCAAGCGGGGCATCTATGCGGTCAATTTCGGTGGCGGGCAGGTAGACATCACCAATGGCAAGTTCGTCTTCTCGATGTCCGAGGCGTACCTGATCGAAGACGGCAAGGTGGGCTCACCGGTCAAGGGGGCGACCCTGATCGGCAGCGGACCGGAGGCCATGCAACAGGTGTCGATGATCGGCAACGACATGCGTCTCGACCCCGGCGTCGGTACTTGCGGGAAGGATGGCCAGAGCGTGCCGGTGGGCGTTGGCCAGCCGACCCTGCGCATTGACGGCTTGACGGTCGGCGGGACGGCCTAGTCATGTGGGCGAACACGCCCTTGTCGAAGTGGTTCGCGGCGCGGTCATGGCTGCTGTGCTGTCTGCTCCTGGTTCCTCCGGTTCTCGCCGACTCGGCCGGTCTGCGGGAAGCGACCCTCCACTACCACTTCCGGCCGATCGTCACCTTCCGAACGACGCTGGTGGGAATGACCCCCGAGACGCGCGTCCGCAGGGCGCTGGCCCGCCTCGATGCTCTGGCGGCGAACCAGATGGAGCAGCCGGTCGAAGTGACGCCGTTCACGGTTGACGGCAAGCGTGGAATCAGTGTGCGGATTGGGCAATCGGTTCTCTTCAACGTCCTGGAAGGGGATCTGGACCCCGACGAGAAGCTCTCGCTCGACGAAGCGGGGCGGCGGGCGGCCAGTGAGATGCAAGCCGCGCTGCAGGCGGCAAGCGAGCAGCATCGTCCGATGGTGCTGCTTAAGGGAGCCGGACTGTCGGTACTGGCCACCACCATTGCGCTGCTTCTGCTGTGGCTGATTCGCCGCGCGACGGTGCTGATGGTGCACCATTTGCAGGAAGTCATCGAAGCCGAGAATGCCTCCAGCCGGCTTCGCTGGGCGCGTCATGGCTGGTTGTTGGTGCAGCGGCTCGCGCAATTGCTGATGGGCTTCCTGTGGTTGAGCATCGCCTATCTCTGGCTGACCTACGTGCTGGCGCGCTTCCCGCTCACCGAGCCGCTCGGCGACCGCCTGAGCGACTTTCTGTTCGGCTTGCTCGAAACCCTCGGTGTCGGCCTGCTTGACGCCATGCCGGCGCTGACCACGGCACTGGTCATCCTGTTCCTGACCAAGGCCTTCAACGATGCGCTTGGCAACTTCTTCAAGGCGGCCAGGGAAGGCCGCGTGCAGGTGCCCGGACTGCACCCGGAGACGGTCACCGCAACCCACCGGATCGTCAGCATCCTGGTCTGGGGTCTGGGGATCGCCATCGCCTACCCGTTCATTCCGATGTCCGACAGCGACGCCTTCAAGGGCTTGTCGGTGATGTTCGGCTTCATGCTGACGCTCGGCTCGGCCGGGATCGTCAACCAGTTGATGAGTGGTCTGGTGCTGGTCTATTCGCGCGCGCTGTCGGTCGGGGATTTCGTCGACATCGGCGAC
>DIME01000084.1:0-3403 GCA_002425405.1 Candidatus Accumulibacter vicinus | reverse complement strand
TGTCGACCAAGATCATCAACATGCGCAACGAGGAAGTGACGATCCCCAACGCGGTTCTCGTCGGCAATCCGATCCGGAACTACTCGCGTCTGGCCGGCGCGCGTGGCACGCTGGTGTCGACCCGGGTGACCATCGGCTACGATACGCCGTGGCGGCAGGTGCATGCGATGCTGATCGCCGCCGCCGAGCAGACACCGGGTTTGCGGGCGGTCCCCAAGCCGTTCGTCTATCAGCGCAGTCTCGCCGACTGGTATGTCGAATACGAACTGTTCGCGCATATGGACAAGCCGCTCGAACGGGTTCCAGTATTGTCGGCGCTGCATGCCAACATCCAGGACCAGTTCAATACCTACGGAGTGCAGATCATGTCGCCGCACTTCGTCAGTCAGCCCCGCAACAATATAGTCGTGCCTCCCGAGGGGTGGCACGCGCCGCCGGCAGCCCCGCCACCGCAGTCCTGAGCGCCGCGCGCAAGCCTCGAAAGTCTCGAAAGTCTCGATGATCAGCTTCGCCACCACCGTTTTCCTCTCGGCCTTCCTGCTGTTCCAGATTCAGCCGATCATCGCCAAGATGATCCTGCCGTGGTTTGGTGGTTCGTCGTCGGTGTGGAGTACCTGCCTGGTCTTTTTTCAGGCCGAACTGCTGCTCGGCTACCTGTACGTCCATCTGCTGCACGAGTGGCTTTCCCCCCGCCGCCAGAATGTCGTGCATGCCGTCCTGCTGCTCCTGAGTCTGGCGACCCTGCCGGTCATTGCCGACCCGGCGTGGAAGGAAGCGGCGTTTGCTCACCCGACCTGGAACGTGCTCGTCGTGCTGGCTTCGGCGGTCGGCATGCCCTATTTGCTGCTGTCGACCACCGGGCCGCTGATGCAGGCCTGGTACGCACGATCGTTTGCGAGCCTGATGCCCTACCGGCTATACGCGCTCTCGAATTTGGCATCGATGCTCGCGCTGCTGAGCTACCCGGTACTCGTTGAACCGTACTTCCCGGTTTTTGAACAGGCCTGGGCCTGGTCGGCGGCATACGCGCTCTTCGTCCTGGCGTGTCTGGGCAGCGCCTGGCAGTCGTGGACAGGGGTGGCAAGCGAAGTCGAACGGCCCCGCGCCGAGGTGGCGCCGCGCCCGGCATGGCGCGAGTGTCTGTTGTGGGTTGGTCTGGCGATGACCGCCTCGATCCTGCTGCTGGCAATGACCCGCCATCTGACGCAGGATGTCGCGCCAGTCCCTTTCCTGTGGGTCTTGCCGCTGAGCCTTTACCTCCTGAGTTTCATCCTCTGCTTCGATGCCCCGCGGTATTACTACCGGCCCGGGTTTCTCGTGGCGCTGCCGATCGCCTTGCTGGCCCTTGACCGGGTTCTCGACGGCGGCAGCCTGCCGGTCCCGATCCTGATTGCCGTGATGTCCCTGTCCCTGTTCGTCTTCTGCATGGTCTGTCACGGCGAGCTGGTCAGGCGCCGGCCAGCGGTTCGCCACCTGACCCTGTTCTACCTGATGCTCTCGATTGGCGGGGCGCTCGGCGGGAGCTTCGTCGGCCTGCTGGCGCCGGCCGTGTTCGAGGCCTACTTCGAACTGCCGATCGGCCTGTTCCTCTGCGCTCTGCTGGTGGTCATCGTTCTCTGGCGCAATCTCAAACCGGCGTGGCGCTGGCTGCTGGTGGCCGTGCTGCTTGCCTACGGCTACCGTCTGGCAGGGATCTCGGTCGACTACGTCGAAAACTACCGACATGTGCTGCGCAACTTCTACGGCCAGTTGCGTGTGCTCGACAGGAACGACGAAGCGCTGGGTCTGAAGCGCACGATGTTGCACGGGGAGATTTACCACGGCGAACAGTTCATCTCCCCTGCCTACAGCCGGCGACCCACGGCCTACTATTGCGAGAAATCGGGAATTGGCCAGGCGCTGCTCAGCCTCGCCATTGAGCAGCCGCGGAAGATCGGGGTGCTTGGTTTAGGCGCCGGAACCCTCGCCAGCTACGGTCGGGCGGGTGACGAAATGCGCATGTACGAAATCAACGAACAGGTACTCGACCTGGCCCGCAGGGACTTCAGCTACCTTGCGGATAGCGCAGCGCAGATCGTTCCGGTGCTTGGCGATGGTCGCCTGATGCTCGAAAGCGAAGCAGTCCAGCACTTCGATCTGCTGGCGATCGATGCTTTCTCCGGCGACTCGATCCCGACGCATCTGCTGACCATCGAAGCCATGCAGACCTATCTGCGCCACCTCAAGAACGATGGTGTGCTGGCCGTGCATATCACCAACCGCTATCTCGACCTGCGACCGGTTGTTGCCGCGGCCGCCCGGCAGCTCGGCATGCGCGCCCTGATTGTCGAACTCGATGCGGATGCGGACGATGCCTTCTGCCGCGATTCGGTCTGGGTGATGATTGCCCGACCCGAACCGGCGGCGGGTCTGCTGGAGAAGATCAAGGGGGCAGTGCCGCTTGCGCCGCGACCGGGCTTCGCGGTGTGGACCGATGGTTTTTCCAACTTGCTGAAAATTCTCAAATGAGTGCCGGGTACTGAGCCGTGGCGTAGTGAATTGGGAGAGGGCACATGGACGGGCAAGAAGGTATCTCTGCCGGAGCGAAACGGACACCAGTCACGGTGCTGGTGGTCGACGACCACCCGGCCCTGCGTGCCGGCCTGCGCAGCCTGATCGATTCCGATCCTGCCCTGCGTGTACTGGCGGAAGTGGACAGCGGCGAGGCGGCCTACGCCGCCTACCGCAAGCACCGTCCGGACACCGTGGTCATGGACCTCAGCATGGAAGGCTTCGGCGGCATCGAAGCCATCCGACGCATTCGCAAGCTTGATCCACAGGCCGCCGTCCTGGTCTATAGCGTGCACGATTCGCGGGTGCTGCTCGAACGAGCGCTCGAGGCCGGCGCCATGGGTTTCGTCACCAAGGGCAGCAACGTTGAAACGCTGTTGCTGGGGCTCAAGCAAGTGGCGAAGGGCGAATCCTTCGTCAGCGCCGACCTGTTGCCGGCGCTGCTCGAGCGTCACCGCCCGTCGGGTGCCGCGCAGTTCAACCGCCTGACGCAACGCGAATTCCAGGTCTTCAGGCTGCTCAGCGAGGGTCACACGCTGCCCGAATGCGCGAGTATTCTCAATTTGAGCAGCAAGACGGTCAGCAACCATTTCACCCAGATCCGGGCCAAGCTCGGCGTTTCGAGTCTCGCAGAAATGGCACGCATGGCCATTCGTCAGGGTCTGATCGAACCCTGACGCGACCCGATCGCGATTTCAGAAGGGCTACCCACGTTCGGCAGGATCACCCGCACGCGCGTGCCCCCGCCGTGCCAACTGCGGATCTGCAGCGAGCCGCCGAGACTGAGGACGCGTTCGCGCATGCCGAGCAGACCGAAGCCCGCATGCGGTGCGTAATCGTTCACTCCCCCTAT
>DIME01000049.1:41820-93730 GCA_002425405.1 Candidatus Accumulibacter vicinus | reverse complement strand
TTCGGGTCGATCTCGCTGACCAGGTATTTGCTGGCCAGCCCGCGCTGGCCGAGATACTGTGCTGCCCAGGCCATGTTCAGCGGTTCACTGCTGCAGGTCCCCTGGGTCAGGTTGACGCGAAGAATCTTGCGTGTCCAGGCCATGATCGTTCCTCCTCAAAGGCGTGCCGCACTATCGGTTTTCTGTGCCCACTGACGCATCCGTTGCAAACCCGTCCAGTCCGCATCAATGTAGGTGATGGCGCCGGTCGGGCAAGCCGTGGCGCAGGCCGGGTCACCACCACAGAGGTCGCACTTCTGGACCTTTCCCGAGTCATGGTTGTAATTGATCGTCCCGAACGGACAGGCAATCGTGCACACCTTGCAGCCCACGCATACCGCTTCGAGGACCACCTTGGCACCGCTGCCACTGTCGATCTTGATCGCCTCGACCGGACAGGCATTGAGACACCAAGCTTCCGCGCACTGCGTACAGGTATAGGGCACCTTGCGGCCTTCGTGGTGGAAGTCGAAAACCTTGATTCGCGATTTGGACGGATTGAAGATCCCGGTGTGCTCGTAAGAGCAGGCCATTTCGCACTGCAAGCAACCGGTGCATTTGCCCGGATCGATGTGCAAGGACTTCTGCATGACGTCGTCTCCTCCGTTGAGTGTCGATGATCCTGTTGAATGACGTCGCACCGCCGACCGCGACTGGAATGATCACTATAGGCAACGCCAGGCATTTATGAAAGTTGCGCTGCAACAATGTGGCGCATGTGCCCGGTATAGGCGATCCATGGATGATCGAATACGTGCTTGCGCTGATGTGGGATATACGTCACGGCCCAAAGCGTAGCCTTCGTTCTATAGTAGGGGTCGATTGAACGACTCTGGCCGTCAGGGGCCAGGTTTGGACACACAAAACAGAACAAGGGGAACACGTTAGATGTTCAGTTCTTTGAAATCGGCGATTGGCGACCTTGGCTTCATCAACGGGATGCTCTATCTTCTTGGCCGGGTAATGCAGGCTCTCAGCGGCGGGCGTAGCCGCCTGATCCGCTACCATATCGTCGCCCAACCCGTTTCCCGCGAGTTCGTCCCGGTCTGCCGGCCCTCCGCAACGGAAAAGGTGATCGAGATCGCAGCACACGCAGCGATTATCGAGGCGTTTCCACGCCCACCGGAAGTTCTGAAATACCGCTTTGCAAGGGGGCATGTCTGCTTGGCGGCGGTTAACAAGGGAGTCTTCGCCGGCTTTCTGTGGTATGCCCGAGACCATTACGAGGAGGATGAGGTTCATTGTCGTTTCGTCCTGAGTGAACCAGACTCGACCGTCTGGGACTACGATGTGCACGTCGAGCCGCGTTTCAGGATGGGAAGAACCTTCGCGCGCCTTTGGGATGCGGCAAACGAGCGTCTGGCGGCCCTGGGTGTGGACTGGAGTTGTTCGCGGATATCGGCGTTCAATCGACAATCCCTTCAGTCCCATCGACGCCTGGGCATCAGTGTGCTTGAAACCTTGACTTTCATTTGCATCGGATCGCTGCAGGTGGCTCTGATGTCCTGCAAACCATTCATCAACTTCAGCTGGAATGGTGCTGGTCGCCCCAGTGTGCGGATCTCGCTACGCGGTCAAGGCCCTGAGTCACTGCGATGAAGCAGGTGGTATTCTTGCGCATTTGGCCATGGGTGACGCATCGCTTGATCGGGACTGTGCCGTTGCGGTAACCATATTAGCCTTGGGGGCGATTAGCCTTGCAACCATTTTTTATTCCGGCAGAGAGAGGGACTCGTTTCTGCCTCTATCACCCAGCAGTCGATGGTAGGACACGTGGCGCGATCATTTATCTGCATCCATTTGCCGAGGAAATGAACAAATCTCGCCGCATGGCTGCCCTGCAGGCGAGGGCCATGGCCAGGATTGGCTACGATGTCCTGCAGATCGACCTGTTGGGCTGTGGAGACAGTTCAGGCGACTTCGCAGAAGCGCGCTGGCAAGACTGGGAGGACGATGTTCATCTGGCCCATCGCTGGCTTCGCGCCCGCAGCGATGCCCCGCTGTGTCTCTGGGGCTTGCGCGCTGGCTGCCTGCTGGCAGCCAGCGCTGCGGCCAGGCTCAAGGATCCCGCCAATTTCATCTTCTGGCAGCCGGTCGTCTCCGGAAAACAACATTGGCAACAGTTCATGCGCCTGAAGATGGCCTCGGTGCTGGCCTCAGGGCAGGCGAAAACCGTTTCCGACCAATTGCGGCAGCAATTATCGACTGGCCAGGCTGTTGAAATCGCTGGCTACACCTTTTCTCCAGCGCTTGTCGAGAGCCTGGAGGCGGCCGAACTCAAACCCCCCGGCGCTATTGGCGAACGGGCTGCATGGCTGGAGTTGTCGACTCGTGAGGGTGCCACACTCTCTCCGGTTTCCACACAATGCATCGGACATTGGGAAGCTGCGGCCTACAAGTTGGATGCCCGGATGGTGAATGGCCCAGGTTTCTGGCAGACCAGCGAGATCGAAGACGCTCCCGCATTGATTACGGCAACCCTGGCGGTACTGGAGTCCTGGCAATGAAATTCACAGAACAGGCCTTTGTCTTCCCGTGTGCCGGAGAAAACCTGCTTGGCATCGTTGTCTCCCCCTCCGGGAAGGCGGCACGGAAAGGGGTGCTGATCATTGTTGGGGGACCGCAATATCGCGCAGGCAGTCATCGTCAGTTCGTCCTTTTGTCGCGTACGCTGGCGGAAGCAGGCTACCCGGCAATGCGTTTCGACTACCGGGGCATGGGTGACAGCACCGGGGAGATTCGCAATTTCGAACACATCAATGCGGATATTGCCGCTGCCATCAATGCATTCATGGCGTCCTGCCCGCACCTGCAGCAGATCGTCCTCTGTGGCTTATGCGATGCAGCATCGGCCAATCTGCTGTATTGGGATGCCACCCAGGACCATCGAGTGACCGGAATGGTGATGCTCAACCCCTGGGTCCGTACCGAAGCAGGTCTGGCGAAAGCCCACCTCAAGCATCACTACGGTCAACGGCTTCTGCAGGCGGACTTCTGGCGTAAATTGCTCACGGGAAACCTGGCATTGGGTCGATCGCTCACGGGATTCATTGCCAGCATCCGGGCGGCGCGTCAGACCAGTACCTTGTCAAGTGACGATCAACCGCTCCCATTCCAGAAGAGGATGGCACGTGGCCTTGAGCGATTTCGGGGTTCGGCATTGGTGATCCTCAGCGGCAACGATTTCACTGCGCGGGAATTTGCCGAGGCCTTGAAAACCGATCGCGCCTGGCAGGCATCATTGCAGCGCGGCCATGCGACGTTTGTCGCCATTGACGACGCTGACCATACCTTTTCATCGACGGCTTGGCGCAATTGCGTGGCCACTGCGGTCACGGACTGGCTTCAGCGAGAGGATTCTGGCAGTCGCCGCGAGGAACCGCGGGAACCAGTTTTGACCCGCTCATTGACCAGCGTCATCGGTCTGGTGCAAAGGCTGGTCTCGAGCGGTAGTATCGTAAAGTCTCCCGCTGTCGTTGGCAGACGATCGCGGGGAAACCGCCAGGGCCGGGACTGATCGACACGCCCGGTCGCGCGCTCGATATGGCAATCCCCGGCCCTCCCGCAAAACTGGTGGCTGGTCTTCTTCTACTTCCGCGTTTCGATCATCACCAGCGGCTCATCGGGAATGACCACGCTGACCCGTCTGCGGCGTGGTGGTCTGGGTGTTGCAATGGGGTCGCTTTCCGGCGACGACGCTTGAACCTGGTCTCTTCTGGTCTCGATCATGATCAGACCACTCCCTGCAATCACTTGCTGGATGGAGGGTGCAATTGGGAGGGTGACAGGCGGTTCGACAGGCTCAACAGCCTCCGGGAGGGGAGGAGAGGGATCGATCTCCGCAGCGGCCAAGACCTCCGCCTGGGATTCGACGCCGGGCGGCGCTACGACCGACGATGGGATGTCGGCCATTGGCGGGATGGTGACGAACGCGGCTGTTTTTAGGTCCACCGCGGTCGCTGCGATTTCGACCGTTGCCGGAGTATCGCCTGCATCGGTGGCATCGACCACCAGGGCGGCGGGAACTGCCACGGGACAGGGTGCTTCGCTGGATGCCACAGCAGTCGGGAAGATTTCAGCAATGGCCCGAGAAATTCCGGCAACGGCGGTTGCTGGCTGAGTGGTGTCTTGCGCAGCCAGCGCCGCACCAGACTCGCCAGGCAGCACTGCGACCGGTTCGACGCTTAGGCCGGCCATGACCGTGTTGGTCGTTGCGGGACTTGCTGCAGCGAGCGCCAGGTCTTGAGCCTCGGCCGGGTTCTCGATTCGTTCGCTGCGCTCCCGGCGTCCGCCACGACGACCGCGGCGACGTGGCATGCTGCCAGGGTCGTCGCCAACTTGCTCCGGCACGGGAACGGCACGCGCAGGCGGCGCGACCGGCATGACCTCAGTGCTTGCCGTGACGGATGCCGCGGCTGGTGGTTTGCGTTCGCTGCGCTGGCGACGCGGCTCGCGTGCCACGCTCGGTTCGTGCGGCGCACGCGTTTCGCGCGGTCTCTGCGCTTCGCTGCGTACGGTTGCCGGTGTGGGGGCCTGTGGCGGCATTTCCTTGGCATCTCGATTGACGCGTGTCTCGGGCAGATCGCGCGTCTCGTCACGGCGAGGTCCGCGCCCACCACTGCGGCGATTGTCACGTGGCCATTCGCGCGCAGACGCGCCGGCACGCGTCGGTTGTGATGGTTCCGGAACGGCAGCAGGCTTGTGGCGAAACCAGGAAATGATTTTCTTCCAGAAATGGTTGCCTACCGTGACGGGTTTCTCGACATCGCTCGATGCCCTGTCGGCGACGATCGGCGCCGGTTGTGACGGTGTCACCCCCTTGATCGCTGCTTCCGCTCGGGGTGCTCTGGTTTCGCCGGCTGACGCAACGTTCTTGTGGTCCTCTTCTGTCGGCAGCGCAACCATCCGGTACGATGCTTGTTGCAGCAGATCCGGAGCCGCTTCGTCCTGGCGCAGGCGTACGAACGTGTGCTGCGGCGTTTCGAGGTGGATATTGGGGATCAGCATGACCGTGACCTTGTGCCGCTGTTCGATGGCCTGAACTTCCGCCCGCTTTTCGTTCAGCAGGAAGGTGGCGACATCGACCGGAACCTGCGCCTGCACGGCGGCGGTGTTGTCCTTCATCGCTTCCTCTTCGAGAATGCGCAGGATGTGCAGAGCTGCGGATTCGGTGCTGCGGATGTGACCGGTTCCCGAACACCGCGGGCAGGGAATGTAGCTGGTTTCGGCCAGTGCCGGGCGCAGGCGCTGGCGCGACAGCTCGAACAGGCCGAAACGGCTGATCTTACCGGTCTGCACGCGCGCTCGGTCGAAACGCAGCGCCTCGCGAACGCGGTTTTCGACCTCGCGTTGATTGCGCTGATTCTCCATGTCGATGAAGTCAATGATGATCAAACCACCGAGATCACGCAGACGCAGTTGGCGGGCCACCTCTTCTGCGGCCTCGAGGTTGGTCTTCAGTGCCGTCTCCTCGATGTCGGCCCCGCGTGTCGAGCGGCCCGAGTTCACATCGACGGAAACCAGTGCTTCGGTATGGTCGATGACGATCGCACCGCCCGAAGGCAGGGTGACCTGGCGTGAGTAGGCTGATTCGATCTGATGTTCGATCTGGAAACGCGAGAACAGCGGGACATCATCGCGATAGCGCTTGATGCGATTGACGGTCCCTGGCATCACATGTTCCATGAACTTCTGCGCCTGCTCAAAGACTTCATCGGTATCGATCAGGATTTCGCCAATATCGGGCTGGAAGTAGTCACGGATGGCGCGGATGACCAGGCTGCCCTCCTGGTAGATCAGGAACGCCCCTCTCTGCTGCTGGGCGGCGGCTTCAATGGCTTTCCACAACTGCAGCAGATAATTGAGATCCCATTGCAGTTCTTCGGTATTGCGCCCGATCGCTGCGGTACGGGCGATAAGACTCATTCCCGGCGCAACCTGCAGCTGATCCATCACTTCCCGCAGTTCCGTACGCTCGTCGCCTTCGACGCGGCGCGAGACACCGCCGCCGCGCGGATTGTTCGGCATCAGCACCAGGTATCGTCCAGCGAGACTGATAAAGGTCGTCAGCGCGGCACCCTTGTTGCCACGTTCGTCCTTGTCCACCTGAACGATCAGTTCCTGGCCTTCGCGCAGCGCCTCCTTGATGCCGGCGCGACCGGATTCGACACCGGGCAGGAAGAAGGTGCGAGCAACTTCCTTGAAGGGCAGAAAGCCGTGTCGTTCCGATCCGTAATCGACAAACGCCGCTTCGAGACTGGGCTCGATGCGGGTAATGACTGCTTTATAAATGTTGCTCTTTTTCTGTTCCTTGTTCGCCGATTCGATGTCCAGGTCAATGAGCTTCTGACCGTCGACAATGGCAACACGGAGTTCCTCGGCCTGTGTTGCGTTAAACAGCATGCGTTTCATGATTTGGGCTCCCGCGCGCTTTCTCGGGGACAGGGGCCTGTAACGGATTAGTTGCGCGGGATGCTTGAGAAGCATCCCGATCGTGCAACTAATAAGGGTATCTCGCCGACTCGATGGCTCGTCGGGCCTCGAAAGTCAAGGACTCGGGAATCTGCCAGGGCCGCTCCACAGGTGCCAGGCGCGCGCAGTTCAAGTAGTATCGCTACTTCGTGGTGAGCGTACTTAACCAAGTGATTGGCGTTGAGTAATATTGCGCAGGTTGGCGCAAGAGAGGCGGCTGAAGCCTGCCGAAAAGTGCGTCGCAATGGCTATACAATCGGCGTCGCTCGACGGTCTGACGGGTCAGCGCCTCTTTCAACCCAAAACGCAAATCGGGTCGAGTATATTCAAAATGGCCGAAGTTAGCAAAAACTCTGTTACCCAAGCGCTGATTACCGAGAATGAGCACGGACAGCGCCTCGACAACTTGCTGCTCAAAAAATGCAAAGGGGTGCCCAAGAGCCATGTTTACAGCATCGTGCGTAGCGGTCAGGTACGAGTCAACGGTCGGCGTGTGGAGGTTTCCTATCGACTGCAGAGTGGCGATGTGCTGCGTATCCCGCCGTTGCGAACCGCCAGAATTGAACAGGAAGTGGTCGCTGGCGCCGAATTCAAGGTGCATCTCCCCATTGTTTTTGAAGACGAAGGCCTGTTGGTCGTCGACAAGCCGGCCGGTATCGCCGTGCATGGCGGCAGTGGCGAAAGCTTTGGGATCATCGAGGCCCTGCGGCGGCAGCGGCCGGAGGCGCATTTTCTCGAACTTGCGCACCGGCTTGACCGCGAGACCTCGGGAATCCTGTTGCTGGGCAAGAAACGCTCGGTACTCCTGGCTTTGCAGGAAATGTTCCGTACCAGCGCTCTTGGCGGCGGCCGCCAAGGTGCCGATAAACGTTACCTGGTCCTGGTCTGCGGTCGCTGGATGGATCCGCTGCGCAATGTTCGGCTACCCTTGCTCAAGTATTTGCAGGCATCGGGCGAGCGACGAGTGCGCGTCTCCGAAGAGGGCAAAACCGCACATACCATTTTCCGCCTCGTGGCACGCTGGGAACGCTTCAGCTTGCTGGAGGCCCAGCTGAAAACCGGACGTACGCATCAAATTCGCGTGCATCTCGCGCATCTGGGCTTTCCGATCGCCGGCGACGAGAAGTATGGGGACTTTGCGCTGAACAAGGCGCTGTCCCGGGAAGGGCTGAAGCGCATGTTCCTGCACGCCTCGCGGATGCGCCTGCCGCATCCGCTGGGGGAAAGGGAATTGATGGTCGAAGCCGCGCTGCCGGCGGCGCTGCAGAGCTTCGTGCACAGCATTTCGGCGAAGGAAACGCAGGATTATGGCGAAAAGGTTGGCGTGGGAGGATCCATTTGAATGGTGTGGCTGCCCGCCTGATCTGTTTTTCCCGTGATTTGCTGGACGGCGGGCCAGGGGTCCGCTTTACGGTCAAACACTACGGTGCCGAAGCGCCGGCATTTGTGGTGCGCTTTCAGGGACGTGCCTTTGCCTACTATAATCGCTGTGCGCATGTTCCCATCGAGCTCGACTGGCAGCCCAACGAATTCTTCGATGATTCCAAGTTATACTTGATCTGCGCAACGCATGGCGCGCTCTACTCGCCGGCGGACGGCCGCTGCCTGGGCGGCCGTTGTAACGGCAGAGGGTTAACGCCGCTACCCGTCGAAGAGCGTGATGGCGCGATCTATTTCATCCCCAGCGAGCAGACATCTTGAGTATCCCCGATAACGAACCCCCCCCTTGGGAACGGCAGTTGCTGGAGCAAATCGCCTTTGCGGCGCTGCACGAGCAGCGGGCGAAGCGGCGCTGGGGTATTTTTTTCAAGCTGGCCGGCTTGACCTACCTGATCGCCGTCCTGGTGCTGGTCGTTGATTGGGGGGGTTCCGAGCAGCTTGCCGATGGCCGACATACGGCGGTCATCCATCTGCATGGCACGATCGAAGCCCAGGGCGAAGCCAGCGCACAGAATGTCAACGACGCACTGGAAGCCGCTTTTGCGGACAAGGGTACGGCGGGCGTCATCCTGCGGGTCAACAGCCCGGGTGGCAGCCCTGTTCAGGCGGGTATCGTTCATGATGAAATTCGCCGCTTGCGTACCAAACATCCGCAGATTCCGCTTTACGCGGTGGTCGAGGATCTCTGTGCTTCCGGTGGCTACTACGTTGCTGTGGCAGCCGACAAGATTTTCGTCGACAAGGCCAGCATCGTCGGTTCGATCGGCGTGCTGATGGACGGTTTCGGTTTCACCGGGACGATGGACAAGCTCGGCGTCGAACGTCGGCTGCTGACCGCCGGGGAGAACAAGGGCTTCCTCGACCCCTTCTCGCCGCAGGACGCGAAGCAGAAGGAACATGCGCGCGTGTTGCTGCGCGAGATCCACAAGCAATTCATCGAGGTTGTCAGACGAGGACGCGGCACGCGACTCAAGGAAACACCGGAAATGTTCAGTGGCCTGATGTGGACCGGCAATCAAAGTATCAGCCTGGGCCTCGCCGACGGGCTTGGCACCGTTGGCTCGGTGGCCCGGGACGTGATCAAGGCAGAGCGGATCGTCGAGTTCACCATCAAGGAAAACATCGCCGAGCGCTTTGCCAAGCGTCTGCGTGCCGATGCGGCGCAGGGTATGGCGGGCACGCTGCTGGGTTTCGGCCAGACGCTGTTTCATTGACCCGAGCATGCCAGCCGGAATGCACTCTGCAAGGGAGGGAAACGGCATGACCTTGATGATCGGAGGGGCCTGGAAAGGTCATGACCATTAGGCCAGCAAAAGGAATACCGTCGGCCGGCGACTGATCTCAGGGTACTGCTGGCGCCGCCATTCGGAAACCGGTCGAGTCGTGATCTGTTCCCCGGCAAGCGTGAGGTCGGTCGCGATGCAGATGCGCGTGCTCGGGGCACAGGTATTGACGAGTGCGGCAAGCACCTGGAGGTTACGGTAGGGAGTTTCGATGAAGATCTGGGTGCGCTGCTGTTGTCGTGACTCCTTTTCCAGTTCGCGCAAGCGTTTTTCGCGTTCTTGGGTGCCGCTTGGCAGGTAGCCGTGAAACGCGAAGCTCTGGCCGCCCAGTCCTGAACCCATCAAGGCGAGCAGGATCGACGAGGGGCCGGTCATGGGAACGACCTGTACGCCTCGCTGATGAGCCAGCGCAACCAATGCGGCACCGGGGTCGGCAACCGCAGGGCAGCCGGCCTCGGAGATCAGCCCAAGGTCGTTGCCCGCCAGCGCCGGTGCCAGAAGCCGGGGTAGTGCGCTGGCCGCGGTATGTTCGTTGAGCTCCTGAATCTCGATTTGCTGTAGCGGCGTGCTGGCAGGCAAAGACTTGAGGAAGGCGCGCGCCGTCCTGGCGTTCTCGGCGACGAAATTGACGAGTCTTTGCGCACAGGCCCGAACGGGTTCTGGCAGGACGTCCGTCACAGGCGTTTGGCCAAGCGGCACCGGGATCAGGTAAAGCCGGCCTGTTTTCATGAAATTTGCCTCCGTACGATCTGCTGACGATCAGAATACCGAGACGTTCTCGATTCGCAACAGGTCGCAGAGCGCGATCAGCGGCAATCCGATCAATGCATTCGGGTCTTCGCCGTCGATTCTGGCAATCAGGGCGATTCCCAACCCCTCCGATTTGGCGCTGCCAGCACAGTTGTACGGTTTTTCCTTGTGCAGGTAGCTTTCGATTTCCTGATCGGTCAGGTTCCTGAAGGTGACCAGTGTCGCGACACCACGCCGATGGGCATTGCCAGTTCTTGCATTCAGGAGGCAGAGACCGGTGAAAAAGTTCACGCGGCGGCCGCGCATGACTTGCAACTGGCGCAGCGCATTGTCGTGCGTTCCCGGTTTCCCGAAAATCTGGCCGTCCAGGCAGGCCACCTGGTCGCTGCCAATGATCAGGGCGTCGCGGTACGAGCTAGCGACGGCGCGGGCCTTGGCTTCCGACAGGCGCAGTGCGCCTTCTTCAGGGCTTTCGCCTGCCAGCAGGGTTTCGTCAACAGCCGGATTGGCAGTCTCGAACGGCAATCCGAGACGTGTCAGCAGAACACGGCGAAACGGGGAGGTCGAGGCAAGAATCAGTTGCGGCTTGGGCATCGGCGGATCAACTTCAGCGCGGAGACGTGAGCAAGGCGGAAAAACCGGCGAATGCCACGATTTGCAGCGTCGCCACTTTGACTTCAAAAGCCGAAGATAATATCATGCGCCCCTTGTGTCGCGACGAGTTGTGATCGAGGTGATTGACAGCCAGGTTTTTGCAAATGAAGGAGGTTTGTTGCAAGGCGAGCTGCCGGTCGCAACATTGACTCGATTGCTCGATTTGTTAGCTGCTTCCGATGGCTTTCTGACGTACCGGGTCAAGGGGCAAATGGGGCCTTACAATCGCCCACAGTTTCTGGTGGAGGTTGACGGCGTCATGTCATTGTGCTGTCAACGCTGCCTTGAGGCGATTAAGCATCCGATCGCGGTACGTAGCCTGCTTGAATTTATCGATAGCGACGGCGACCTGACGCAGGATGAGCTGGAGGATGACTCCAGGGACTTTCTACCCAATCAGAAGGAACTCGATATTGCCGTATTGATCGAGGATGAAATTCTGCTTGCTCTTCCGATCGCACCGCGTCACGACGATTGTCTCCCGCCTGGAGCTGCTCGGGAGTCGGCAAAAGTGTCGCCGTTTTCAGTATTGGCCGGCCTGCAGGACAAGGCCGAGTAAGTTTGATTCTAGGAGTTCGTGATGGCTGTGCAACAGAACAAGAAATCCCCTTCCAAGCGTGGCATGCATCGTGCGCACGATTCCTTGAGCGGCATGCCCTTGGCCATCGAGCCGACGACGGGCGAGGTCCATCTGCGTCACCACGTCAGCCCAACGGGTTTTTATCGGGGCAAGAAGGTCATCAAAAGCGCCGGCGAATGATTCTTCGGGATTGGGTGGGCTCCTTCCCGTGATCTTGAGTTGCCAGCCCTGATCGGCCAGCGCATGACCATTACCGTTGCCATCGACTGCATGGGAGGGGACCATGGTCCCCGCGTGACCGTTCCGGCAGCAATCCAGTTCGTACGCGATCATTCTGATGTGCGCGTCATTCTGGTGGGTCTGACCGAGAGCATTCGTCCTTTCCTGGGCGACGCCGCGGCCGGTCGGATTACCGTACGCCATGCCACGGAAGTGGTGACGATGGATGAGTCGCCGGCGCTGACGCTGCGTACCAAGAAAGATTCGTCGATGCGTGTCGCCATCAACCTGGTCAAACAGGGGGAAGCGGATGCCTGTGTTTCGGCCGGAAACACCGGCGCGCTGATGGCCATTTCCCGATTCGTCCTGAAGATGCTGCCTGGTATCGATCGGCCGGCGATCTGTGCAGTGCTGCCGACGCTCACCGGGCATACGCATGTGCTTGATCTCGGTGCCAATGTGGATTGCAGTCCCGTGCATCTGCTGCAATTTGGCATCATGGGCGCCTCGTTGGTTTCTGCCATCGAGCATCGGGATCGACCAACAGTCGGGATTCTCAACATCGGCGAGGAAGACATCAAGGGCAATGATGTCGCGAAGCGGGCTGCCGAGTTGCTCTGGGGGTCGGGCTTGAATTTTGTCGGCAATATCGAAGGTGACGGACTCTACAAAGGCGAGGCAGACGTCATTGTTTGCGATGGCTTTGTCGGCAATGTCACGCTGAAGGCGTCGGAAGGTCTGGCACAACTGCTGGCTACTTTTCTGCGGCAGGAATTCCGGCGAAATCTGTTTACCAAGCTGGCGGCGGTGGTCGCCATGCCAGTGCTCAACAAGTTCAAAAAACGGGTTGACCACCGCCAGTACAACGGAGCCACCCTGCTCGGCTTGAAGGGTATCGTCGTCAAGAGCCATGGATCGGCTGATGTCCTGGCTTTTACGCGTGCGCTGCAGCGTGCCGCAGAAGAGGCCAGCAGTGGCGTTCTGGCTCGCATCAGCGAACGCATTGCGCAGCAACAACCGCTTCAGGAGACCGCCTAACATGTTCTCCCGCATTACCGGGACTGGCAGTTTTCTGCCCGGCCTCCCCATCAGCAACGACGATCTCGTGCGCCGTGGCATCGAAACCAACGATGACTGGATTACCAGTCGCACCGGGATACGGTACCGTCATCTCGCGGACAACGGCGAGACCTCCAGTGATCTGGGCCTGGAGGCGAGCCATCGGGCGCTGACTGCCGCAGGCCTTGAGGCCTCCGATCTGGACCTGATCATTGTGGCGACCTCGACCCCGGATTATATTTTTCCGAGTACCGCTTGCTTGCTACAGGGCAAACTGGGGAACCATGGTGCTACGACGTTTGACGTGCAAGCGGTTTGCAGCGGCTTCGTCTACGCGCTGGCGATTGCCGACAAGTTCATCCGTTCAGGCAGTCATCAACGGGCTTTGGTGGTCGGAGCCGAGGTCTTCTCGCACATTCTCGACTGGTCTGATCGCACCACCTGCGTGTTATTCGGCGATGGTGCCGGCGCAGTGGTACTGGAGGCATCTGATCGAGCAGGAATCCTGGCAACCGCCCTGCATGCCGACGGCGCGCACCACGGCATCCTGTCGGTTCCGGGTAGCGTCAGCGGCGGCCGGGTCACGGGCGATCCTTTCCTGCGGATGGATGGGCAGGCGGTGTTCAAGTTTGCCGTGCGTGTCCTTGCGGAAGTTGGCGAGGAGTGCTGTCAGGCGGCAGGCATTGCCTCGCCAGAGATCGACTGGCTGATTCCGCACCAGGCCAATATTCGCATCCTTGAAGCCACGGCCAAAAGAATGAAAATGCCGATGAGCAAGGTCATTGTCACCGTTGACCGGCATGGCAATACCTCGGCCGCCTCGGTTCCTCTGGCTCTGGATGTAGCCATTCGTGATCGACGCATAGAGGCCGGACAGAAGATCATGCTCGAAGGGGTGGGCGGTGGCTTTACCTGGGGCGCAGTTCTGCTTGAACTCTGACGGTCATGACTTGTCCAGGCACCCCCGATCATGAAAGTCATGACCTTTTCCCTCTCCCCCGACTCCTCCTCCGCAAGTGGGGAGGGGAGATTCGTGAGTCGCTGACGCGACTTTCAAATTAAAGGAAGTATTGCATGACTTTCGCGTTGGTTTTTCCCGGTCAGGGGTCGCAGGCAGTGGCAATGATGGCAGCCTATGGCGACTCTGCGGTGGTACGTGCCACTTTCGCCGAGGCATCGGCGGCGCTTGACCAGGATCTCTGGCAATTGCTTGCCGAAGGCCCGGCAGAAGCCCTGGCCCAGACCATTAATACGCAGCCCGTGATGCTGAGCGCCGGCGTGGCGGTCTATCGCCTGTGGCTCGACATGGGCGGCAAGCTGCCGACAGTCGTTGCCGGGCACAGCCTCGGCGAATACACCGCGCTGGTGGTTGCCGGTGTGATCGCCTTCAAGGATGCCGTGCCCCTGGTTCGCCTGCGTGCAACGGCAATGCAGGAAGCGGTCCCTGCAGGCGAGGGGGCCATGGCCGCCGTTCTTGGCCTCGATGACGACAAGATTGCCGAAGCCTGTGCCGAAGCCAGGGCAGCAGGCAGCGCTGCCGAGGTGGTTGAACCGGTCAATTACAATGGGCCCGGGCAGACCGTCATTGCCGGCAGCAAAGCGGCAGTGGAACGTGCCTGCGCCGAATGCAAGGCGCGTGGCGCCAAGCGCGCGCTGCTGCTGCCGGTTTCCGCGCCCTTTCACTCCTCGCTGATGCGGCCGGCAGCTGCCAGGCTGGCCACCCGGCTGGCCGAGTTGAACTTCGCCACAGCACAGATCCCGGTCATCAACAATGTGGATGTGGCGATCGAATCGGACCCCGACCGGATCAAGGATGCTCTGGTTCGGCAGGCGTACTCACCGGTGCGCTGGGTCGAAACGATCCGAAAAATGGCCGCCATGGACATCAGGACCGTCGCCGAGTGCGGACCTGGCAAGGTTCTGGCGGGCCTCAGCAAGCGCTGTGCAGACCAGTTGACGAGTATCGCACTGGCTGATCGGGCAGCGATGGAAGCTGCCGTCACCAACCTGGAGTAAGCACCATGCTCGAAGGACAAGTGGCCCTGGTGACCGGCGCGTCACGGGGTATCGGTCAGGCAATCGCACTGGAACTGGGTCGCCTGGGAGCGACCGTGATCGGGACGGCAACCAGCCCCGAAGGCGCGGCAAGAATCGCAGCATGCCTGAACGACGCCGGCCACCAGGGTGAGGGAGCGCTCCTGGAGGTGCGCGATGCCGGACAGGTTGATGCCCTGGTCGGCCATATCGAGAAGACCTATGGCCCGGTATCGATCCTGATCAACAACGCCGGTATTACTCGCGACAACCTCGCGTTGCGTCTCAAGGACGACGAGTGGGACACCGTCCTCGAGACTGACCTGAAAGCCGTTTTCCGGCTTTCCAGGGCGGTCATGCGTGGCATGATCAAGGCCAGGTACGGGCGGATCATCAACGTCACCTCGGTCGTCGGTCATGCCGGCAATTCCGGTCAGGCGAATTACTGCGCCGCCAAGGCTGGCGTCGCCGGCATGAGCCGGGCACTGGCGCGAGAGCTCGCCAGTCGCAATATTACCGTCAATTGCGTGGCGCCCGGGCTGATCGATACGGATATGACGAGGGCACTCGACGACAAGCAGAGGGCAGCACTGCTCGTGAATGTTCCGCTCGGTCGCTTCGGAGCGGCCCATGAAGTAGCCGCAGCGGTGGCTTTTCTGGCGTCAGCGGGGGCGGCTTATGTCACCGGTACAACCATGCACGTTAACGGTGGCATGTTCATGGGTTGAGTAACCCTGGGCGACCTAGGCGTGATCATTGGTAATTGGTAACTTGCAGCCGTTTTGTTAGAATGGTGTGTTTTGTTTTACATTTGAACCTTGAGAAGGAAGACTTTGATGGAAAATATTGAGCAGCGTGTCAAAAAGATCGTCGCAGAACAACTCGGTGTCAATGAAGCGGACATCAAGAACGAATCTTCGTTTGTCGATGATCTTGGTGCTGATTCGCTGGACACGGTGGAACTGGTGATGGCGCTGGAAGAGGAGTTCGAGTGCGAGATTCCGGACGATGAAGCTGAAAAAATCACCACTGTGCAGCAGGCCATCGACTATGTGACCGCTCACAAGAAGTAATCGACCAGGATCCCTGCGGACAGCTCCCTGTAGTGGCAGCGTCCGGCAGGGTGGATGAGTGAAGAGGGAATCCCCTTTTCCACATGTATCGATCGTCGGAGTCCAAGTTGGCACGTCGCAGAGTCGTCATCACAGGCCTAGGCATCATTTCTCCGGTTGGTAATTCCGTCGCAGAAGCCTGGCAGAACATTCTTGCGGGACGCTCGGGAATTGGCCGGGTAACCCGTTTCGATGTAACCGGCTTCCCCGTGCACATTGCTGGTGAGGTGCGTGATTTTGATGTTGGCCAGTATCTCTCGCCAAAAGAAGCGCGCCGGATGGACGTCTTCATCCATTATGGAATGGCGGCGGGACTGCAAGCCATACGGGATGCCGGCCTCGATGCGCAGCCTGTGGCGCCGGAGCGGGTTGGGGTGTCGATTGGTTCGGGGATTGGCGGCCTGCCGATGATCGAAAACACCTGTGACGACTTTGCTGCAGGCGGCGTGCGCAAGATTTCGCCGTTTTTTGTTCCCGGTTCGATCATCAACATGATCTCCGGTAACCTGTCGATCATGTGTGGTTACAAAGGCCCCAACATCTCGCTGGTCAGTGCCTGTGCGACGGGCACGCACAGCATCGGTGATGCTGGTCGTCTGATCGAATACGGTGATGCGGACATCATGATTGCCGGCGGGTCCGAAGGCTGTATCTCGAAACTCGGCTTGGGCGGTTTCTGTGCACCGCGCGCCCTTTCGACGCGCAACGACGATCCGCAGACGGCAAGCCGGCCGTGGGACAGGGACCGCGACGGCTTTGTGCTCGGTGAAGGGGCCGGCGTCGTGGTTCTCGAGGAGTATGCGCATGCAAAAGCGCGTGGCGCCCGGATTTACTGTGAACTCGCGGGCTTCGGCATGAGTTCAGATGCCCACCACATGACCGCACCCTGCGAAGACGGAGAAGGTGCAGCGCGTTGCATGGTAAACACCTTGCAAAATGCCGGACTGAATGTGGATCAAGTGCAGTATATCAATGCACACGGGACTTCGACACCGCTCGGCGACAAGGCCGAGACCGTTGCCGTCAAGCGGGCTTTCGGCGAGCATGCGCGCAAGTTGGTAGTCAATTCGACCAAGTCGATGACTGGCCATCTGTTGGGTGCCGCAGGCGGTATCGAGGCCCTGTTTACCATCCTGGCGATCTACCATCAGGTTTCGCCACCGACGATCAATATTTTCAACCAGGATGAGTCCTGCGACCTGGATTACTGTGCCAACACGGCGCGTCAGATGAAGATCGACGTCGGGATCTCGAACTCCTTCGGATTTGGTGGTACCAACGCTACCGTTGCTTTCAAACGCCTCTAGATCCTGGGTACCGCTCCCGGGGCGGCACCCAGGATAGGGCGGTCGTGCTGCTGCGATAGCGTGCAATTCCCGATCAATATCGAGCTGCGCCGCTCGCGTTTCCTGTCCTTTCTGATGGTCTTGCTGCATGCTCTGGCAGGCGCTTGTCTGTGGGTTCTGCCCTGGCCAGCGGCGACAACACGCCACTGGCTGCTGCTGATCATTGCGCTGTCGCTATGGCACGCGCTGCGACCGTCGAGAATCGTCGGCTTGCGCCTCGGTGAGGACGGTGCACTGACCCTACTGTCCGGCGACGGCGATTCCATGTTCGTCTCGCCGCAAGCCGACACCACCGTGTTCAGCCAGTTGATCGTCGTGCGCATACGGAATGACGATCGCGGTCGGTTGCCTAGCTTGGTCCTGCTGCCCGACAGCATGCCGGCAGAGCAATTCCGCCTGCTGCGCTTGTGGTTGCGTTGGCGTGTCCGTGTCAATCCTGGCGATCAGACCGCAGGCGACGTCTGATCACGGTGTTGCGCGCGTGCGGCAGTGTCTCCGGATAATTGCGACTGAAGTGCAGCCCCCGGCTTTCGTGGCGCCGCAGCGCGCAGCGGATGATCAGGTCTGCGGTGACCACGAGGTTGCGCAGTTCAATCAAATCGTGACTGACCCGGAAGTGCGAGTAGAAATCGTCGATTTCACGCATCAGCAGGCGGATCCGGTTCTGTGCGCGCTGCAATCGCTTGGTGGTGCGGACGATGCCGACGTAGTCCCACATGAAGCGGCGCAGTTCATCCCAGTTGTGAGAAATCACGATCTCTTCATCCGGATCGCTGACGCGGCTGGCATCCCAGGGCGGAAGCGGCGGGAAATCTCTTGCAGGCTGTTTGAGAATGTCGTTGGCCGCGGCTTCGGCAAATACCAGGCATTCGAGCAGCGAATTGCTGGCCAGACGATTGGCGCCGTGCAGGCCGGAGTACGAAGCTTCGCCAGCGACGTAAAGGCCCGGGATGTCGGTGCGCGCCCGCAGATCGGTGACGACGCCACCACAGGTGTAGTGCGCGGCGGGAACGACCGGAATCGCCTGACGGGTAATGTCGATTCCCAGGTCAAGGCAGCGCGCCAGAATGTTCGGGAAATGCTCGCCGAGAAAATCGGCTGATTTGTGCGAGATGTCCAGATAGACGCAGTCCAGGCCGCGCTTCTTCATCTCGAAATCGATCGCTCTGGCCACCACATCACGGGGCGCAAGTTCGGCGCGCGCATCGTGCCAGGGCATGAACCGGGTGCCGTCGGGCAGCAACAGGCGTCCGCCTTCGCCGCGCACTGCCTCGGAGATCAGGAAGGACTTGGCCTGTGGATGGTAGAGGCAGGTGGGATGAAACTGGATGAACTCCATGTTCGCGATACGGCAGCCGGCACGCCAGGCCATGGCGATGCCGTCGCCGGTCGAAGTGTCCGGATTGGTCGTGTAGAGATAGACTTTGCCGGCACCACCGGCAGCGATCAAGGTGTGTCTTGCGCCCAGCGTCAGGACTTCACCGCTGGCATTGTCGAGTACATAGGCGCCATGGCAGCGCTGGTCCCCGAGTCGCAGCTTGTCACCGGTAATCAGGTCGATGGCGATGTGCTGTTCGAGAACGGTAATGTTCGGTTGCTGGCGAAGCAAGCTGGTCAGCGTATTCTGAACCGCGAGGCCGGTCGCGTCAGCGACGTGAATCACGCGCCGTGCGCTATGACCTCCCTCGCGAGTCAGGTGGTAGCCGTCATCACCACGTGTAAAGGGAACGCCCTGTGCAATCAGCCAGTCGACGGCGCGACGACCGTTTTCGATGACGAAGCGAGTTGCTCGCGGGTCATTGAGAAAGGCGCCGGCGGTGATCGTGTCGCGAATGTGCGCCTCGATCGAATCGCGGTTATCGAGCACGGCCGCAATGCCGCCCTGCGCCCAGCTCGACGCGCTGTCTTCGAGGCTGCGCTTGCTGACCAGGGCGACCCTGTGGGTCGCTGCCAGCCGGAGTGCTGCAGCTTGTCCAGCCAGACCACTGCCAATGATGAGAACGTCGAAGCGAAGCGCCAAGAGAGTCTGTCCTGCCAACAAGGGCTGCAACTATAGCACGGGAAAATACGACGACAAGCCAGGCGGCCTCGGTTCAGAACGTCGGCAGTGGTGCCGATTGCTGCCGGTTCTTCAGCCAGGCCGAGAACTCACGCCCGAGCTCCGGGTGAGTTTCCCCGAGAACGACGCTGGCCTGCATCAGGCCGAGTTTGCTGCCACAGTCGTAGCGCTGGCCGTGGTAGCGGTAGGCCAGTACCTGCTCGCTGGACAGCAGTGCGGCAATACCATCGGTCAACTGAATTTCGCCACCCGCACCACGTGGCTGCGTGCGAATCAGGTCAAAAACCGCCGGGGTCAGGATGTATCGGCCCGCGACCGCGAGATTGGAAGGGGCAGCGCTTGGGTGCGGTTTCTCGATCAGGCCCTTGATATTCACCAGATCGGGCGACAGGGGTTCGCCCTTGACGATCCCGTAGCGGTTGGTCTGATCCTCAGGCACCTCCTGCACGGCGAGGATGCTGCACTGGCGTTCGGCGAACAATTCGGTCATCTGTCGCATGATCGGTGGCGTGCCGATCATCAGGTCATCGGCCAGCAGAACGGCAAAGGCCTCCCCCTGCACCAGGCGCTCGGCGCAGAGTATCGCGTGCCCCAGGCCCAACGCCCGGGGCTGGCGCACATAAACACAATCCATGTCGTCCGGCTTGATCGAGTGCACCAGCGCCATCAGCTCATCCTTGCCCGTGGCGGCAAGTTCTGCCTCCAGCTCGTAGGCGGTATCAAAGTGGTCCTCGATCGAGCGCTTGTTGCGACCGGTGACGAAGATCATTTGCCGAATCCCTGCCATGTAGGCTTCTTCGACCGCGTACTGAATCAGTGGCTTGTCCACCACAGCGAGCATTTCCTTTGGGCTGGCCTTGGTGGCCGGCAGGAAGCGCGTGCCGAGACCCGCGACCGGGAATACCGCTTTCTGTACCACCAAATCGACTTCCAGCCTAGTCATGATGAACTCCGGTTGGGTATGGTTAGCGCATCATTTTATCGTTTTCACCCCCCCGGATGCTGCCCTTTTCCCCGAACACTGATCGAATTTCTTTCCCCTGCAGGCCAGTCGCCGTGGGCGAAGCGGCCAGCCTGGGTCAGGGGACGCGCGCGGCGGTCCACGACATGCCGCCGGACACCGCCAGCAGCGACACGATCAGCAGGGTCACGCAGAACGCGCGGTACAGTCTGGGGCTGCCGGTACGGTCGGCCATCGCGAGAATATGCAGGGCACCCCAGGCGACGGCCAGGCCGACGATCAGCGGGATCGCAAGTACCTGCAATTCGACCCTGTTGAGCGAGAGCATCCGGCTTTCCCGCCAGGGTACGGAGAGGAAGATGCCGAAAGTCCAGAACAGAGCGGTACTTCCGGCGGCGCAGATCGCGGCAA
Organism: Candidatus Accumulibacter vicinus; assembly: GCA_002425405.1. Lineage (GTDB taxonomy): Bacteria > Pseudomonadota > Gammaproteobacteria > Burkholderiales > Rhodocyclaceae > Accumulibacter > Accumulibacter vicinus. The sequence goes on along the minus strand of DIME01000049.1, from coordinate 73,312 downwards.
CGCTGCGGATGATCCATTTTTCCATTGACAGTCCTTGCGTGGTGGCCGTGGCGTGTAGCCGCTTGTCTGCCGGTTTGTTTTCCTCAGTAGATGAAACGCGCACGCAACTCGTCGAGGTTCAGTTGCTGCAGGATCTGTTCGAGTCGCGTCGTGGCGTTGCTGCGCGTGACACCGGTGTGCCTGGCGATGATCAGTTCGTTCTTCAGCGAGTGTTCCCAGCCGACGAGCTCAGTCACCGTCAGCTGATAGCCCTGCGCTTCAAGCTGCAGGCAACGCAGGGCGTTGGTCAGCTGGCTGCCGAATTCGCGGGTGTGGATGGGATGCCGCCAGAGTTCCGACAATGGCGTCTGCGCCAGGGATTCGCCTTTCCTGCGGCGCAGCACGCTGGCGACTTCGGCCTGACAGCAGGGAACGAGAACGATGAACTTTGCCTGCTTGTGGAGGGCGAAGCGGATCGCGTCGTCCGTGGCGGTATCGCAGGCGTGCAGAGCGGTGACGATGTCCACCCGCGCGGGCAGATCAGGCGACTCGATGGCGTTCTCGACGCGCAGGTTCAGGAAGGACATGCGCGTGAAAGCAAGTCGGCCGGCAAGACTGCGCGCGTGCTCGACGAGTTCTGCACGGGACTCGACACCGTAAATGTGACCCTGGTCGCGGTGACTGAAGAACAGATCGTAGAGGAGGAAGCCGAGGTAGGATTTGCCTGCGCCGTGATCGACCAGCGTCAGGCTGCTGCCACTGGCGGCAATCTCGGCGAGCAGCGGTTCGATGAAATGGCAGAGATGATGGACCTGCTTGAGCTTGCGCCGGCTGTCCTGGTTGAGTTTGCCGTCGCGCGTCAGGATGTGCAACGCCTTGAGCAGTTCGATCGACTGCCCGGGCCTGATTTCGGGGATCGCCGACAAGCGGTTTCCTGACGCCGGATGGGAAAGAACCGCATTTTAGCGCTTTACGCTGCTACCAGCGCCGAGCTTGGCCGAACAGGTGGGATAATGGCCATCTTTCAGATCATCGGACCCCGCATGGCCATCCAGTGGTATCCCGGTCACATGACCTCGGCGCGCAAGAAAGCGGCCGAAACGATGGCGTCGATCGACGTGGTCATCGAGGTGGTCGACGCGCGCCTGCCCGAGGCGAGCACCAATCCAGTGGTCCGCGAGCTTCGCCTGCATCGCCAGCGTCCGTGCCTGAAGGTCCTGAACAAGGCCGACCTTGCCGACCCGCAGGTGACGCAGGCATGGATCGCCTATTATAATCGGCAGGAGGGCGTGCGTGCGGTGGCGCTGTCGTGCAAGAAGCCCGGCGAAGTGGCCCGACTTCCCGGCCTGTGCGAGGCACTGGCACCACATCGCAGCGAAAACACCAAGCCGCTGCGGATGATGATCATGGGCATCCCGAATGTCGGCAAATCGACGCTGATGAATGTCGTTCTCAAGCGCAAACTGGCCAAGGTTGGCGACGAACCGGCAGTGACCCGCGCGCAGCAGACCTCGCTGCTCGATGTACGGCACTCGATTACCGATACGCCCGGACTGCTGTGGCCGAAAATCGAATATCCAAGCGATGGACTGATGCTCGCCGCGAGCCATGCCGTCGGTCGCAATGCAATGATCGACGAGGAAGTGGCAACCTTTCTCTCCGGGCTATTGCTGGCGCGTTACCCGGCCTTGCTGGCGAAGCGCTACGGTTTTCCGGTCGATGCGAGCGAGCACCTCGATGCCGTGACGGTCATCGCCGAGATCGCCAGACGCCGCGGTCTGCGCGTCCGTGGCGGCGAAGCCGATCTCGAGAGGGCGGCGAAGACGCTGCTGCAGGATTATCGGGACGGTCTGCTCGGCCGCATCAGCCTGGAGACCCCGGCGACACGCAGCGCCATGCTGGCGGCTGCACCGGCTCAGACGGCGATCCCCCAGCCGGCGCCGGACAACGGGTTGCCGGCCGCGTCAGCTTGAGCGATGCTGAATTTCCTCCCGGCGCCGTTGATCGGCCTGATTGCCTTCTCGCTGCTGGCAATCAACTCGTTCTTCTGGGTGCCGATCCTGTTGTTCCTGGCCGTCGTCAAGCTGCTCCTGCCGTTCCGGGCGGTTCGCCTGCGCCTCGACCCGGTGCTGGTGCGTATTGCCGAAGCCTGGATCGTATGCAACAGTGGCTGGATGGCGCTGACCCAGAAAGCGCACTGGGATGTGCAGGGGATCGAAGGGCTCGACCCGCGCGGCTGGTACCTGGTCAACTGCAATCATCAATCGTGGGCCGACATCCTCGTCCTGCAACATTTGTTGACGCGACGCATTCCCTTGCTCAAATTCTTCCTCAAACAGCAACTGCTCTGGGTGCCAATAATGGGCCTGGCCTGGTGGGCACTCGATTTTCCGTTCATGCGCCGCCATGGGGAAGAAGCCCTCAAGGCGCACCCGGAATTGCGCGCCAGGGACCAGGAGACGACCCGCCTGGCCTGCGAGAAGTTTTCGCTGATCCCGACCAGCGTGATGAATTTCTGCGAGGGAACGCGCTTCACGCGGGACAAACATCAGCGGCAGCAGTCGCCGTATCGTCACCTGCTGAAGCCGAAAGCCGGAGGAATTGCGCTGGCCTTGAATGTGATGGGCGACAAGTTCCGCGCAATTCTCGATGTGACCATCGTTTATCCTGAGGGGGCTCCGAATTTCTGGGAGTTCCTCTGCGGCAAAATGCCGCGCGTGCGGGTTCGCGTGCAAAAGCTCGCGGTGCCAAGGCATCTGGCGACCGGAGACTACGCCAATGACCCGGCGATTCGCGAGGCCTTTCAGCAGTGGATACAGCAGATCTGGCAGGATAAGGACGCACAGATCGAAAGACTGTTCGCCGGCCACTGACCGCGGCCCTGCCCATGGCATCGCACGCATTAGGCCGCGGCTGCCGCCCGCGTTGGCTCCGAAATGAGTGCCCAATTCCCGCAGTACCGATCGCCTGACGTATCATCGTATTCTATTCTTTTGCCTCAGGTCAGAGATGCCATCGCTCCAGATCGTCCGTAGCAAGCTGCAGCGTCCCCAAAAGAGCGGCGACTTCGTTGCGCGCAGCGAGTTGTTGGCGTTGCTCGAGGCGGGCAGCAGCCGGCCGCTGACCTTGCTGGTGGCGCCGGCGGGTTACGGCAAGACGGCGCTCGTCGCGCATTGGCTCGCTGGCCGTGACGGTCTGGCTGCCTGGCTCTCGCTCGACCGCGATGACAGCGATCCGATCGTTTTCATCCGCTACTTTGCTGCCGCGCTACGCACAGCGCTTCCCGATGCCTGCGCCGAGACGCTGGCGCATCTCGATGCCGAGCCACCAGCGCCGTTGGCAGTGCTTGCTGGCAGTCTGAGCAACGATCTGACAGCGCTGCCGATGCCGCTGGTACTGGTGCTCGACGACTATCACCGCATCGATTCGCCACAGATACACGTCCTGCTCGATCGCCTGCTGACGCATCCGGCGAGTGCTCTGCATCTGCTGGTGATCGCTCGGCACGACCCCCCTTTGTCTCTGGGTGCGCTGCGCGTCCGCGAGGAGGTGAACGAGATCCGGATGCGTGACCTGCAATTGGGTGAGCGAGAAACGGCGATTCTACTCGAGCGCTGCACCGGGCGTGCCGTATCGGCAGCAGTTCTGGACAGACTACAGGCCTGCTGCGAAGGCTGGCCGGTTGGTATTCGTCTGGCGGCACTGGCGCTGCGTCAACAGCGCGATGCAATCGATGTGCTGGAGCACCACTTCAGCGGCAGTACGCGTGAAGTCGAGCAGTATTTCTGCGAGGAAGTGCTTGCTGAACAGAGCGTGCTCACGCGTGACGGTCTGCTCAGGACCTCGATCCTCGAGCGTTTCTGTGCGCCCTTGTGCTACGCCGTTCTCGGGGAAGGTGGCGATGGGCATTCCTTCATGCAGTGGGTGTCGAGCGGCGCGCTGCTCTGCGTCGCCATCGACGATCGCCTGAAGTGGTATCGTCATCAGCGTCTGTTCCGGGAGTTTCTGCAGCAGCAGCTCGTCTTGCAGTATCAGGCCAGCGAGATTTCCGAACTGCATCGACGTGCGGCGGCCTGGTTCGAAACGCAAGGCCTGCTCGAAGAAGCGATTCCGCAAGCGCTGGCCGCAGCCGGCGCAGCCGCGGCAGGACAGCTGCTGGCACGCCATGCCCAGCTCCTTCTCCAACAGGAGCAGCGACAACGGCTCGAACGGTGTCTGCGTCTGTTACCACCCGACACCATCGAGGAAAACCCCGAACTGCTGCTGCTCAAGGCCTGGATGATGTATTACCAGGGGAGGCATGTCGAGACCCCGGCGGTTCTCGACCGGATCGAGGTGCTGCTCGAAAGCGCTGCCGATGGTCTGCCCGCTGCCGCCGCGCTGCGTGGCAACGTGTTGGCACTGCGCAGTCTACAGCGCTACCTCGAAGGGGGAGCGGACCTGGCCATCCGTACTGCCGAGCAAGCGCAGCAGTGCTTGCCGATGGACTGTGCGCAAGCCCGTGTGCTGGCCCAGGCAGTGATCGCCGGATCCCGGCAAATGCAAGGCGATCTGGCCGGTGCTCGTCAGAGTCTGCATGCGGCGCTGGCGCGGGCATCGGGTCCGATCAACGTTTCCCAGGCGTCGCTGCTGGCGACCTTGTGCTTCATCGACTGGATGGCTGCCGACCTGTCGGCATTGCAGTGGACGGCCAACCAGCACTACCCGCTCGGCGAGGATCGTTTGGTCGGCGCAGGCAGCCCGGTACTCTGGCGCTACTTCCATGGCCTGGTCCAGTATCAGCGCAACGAGCTGGCGCTGGCGGAGACCATACTGCTACCGGCACTCGCCCAGCAGCCGGCGCCGCGCTCCGGCTACCGGACCGAAGTTTCCTTCGTGCTGGCGGCGGTCTATCAGGCGCTCGGCCAGACCGACCTGGCGCGCGAGATCGTCGATACGGTTTGCGAGCACCTGCAGCGCAGCGGCGATTCGCCCGCCTTGTTTCGTGCGCAGGCCTGTCAGGCCAACCTGGCGCTTCGCCAGGGGCGAACTGATGCAGCTCGGGAGTGGGCGCGCAACTTCGATCCTGGTCCGGTCCAGTTTGTCTACCGCTTCTGCAACGCTCCCCACCTGACACTGGCCCGCGTGTGGATCGTCGAGGGAAGTGCCGAGAGCCGCGAGCAGGCGGATCGCCTCCTGCAGTTGCTGGAAACGGAGTTGATGGCCAGGCACAACGTCCGTTTCCTGATCGAGGTCCTGGCGCTGAAGGCGCTGCTGCGGCATCTTCAGGGTGAGGAGACGGCCGCTTGCGAGCTGCTGGGTCGTGCCGTCGTGCTTGCGCAGCCCGGAGGGTTCATCCGGCTGTTCGTCGATCTTGGGCAGGAACTCGTGCCACCGCTGAAAAGACTGCAAGCTGGCCAGGGCATTGTCGGCAACACAGCCGTCCGCTATGTCGGTCAGATTCTCGCCGCGTTCAACGACGACTGGCTGGTCAATGCAGGACGCCAGCAGGTGGGTGCAGACCTTACCCGCCGTGAACTGAAGATCCTCAAACTGCTCGCTGTCAGGTTGAGCAACATCGAGATTTCGGAGGAGTTGTGCATTTCACGGGCGACGGTCAAGCGGCATACCCAGAACATCTACCGCAAGCTGCGCGCCTCAAGCCGTCGCGAAGCCGTCTTCAAAGCCCGGACGCTCAACCTTCTTGCCGACGCTTGATCGCTTCCTCGCCAGACTGCAGACGGCCGTCATCAGGTTTTGCAAATGCAGATTGCCGGCCATGGCTGGTTGTGAGCGCATTCACCTTGACCTTGATCAAGGTGAATGCGCCATTTGTCAAAAATGGCCCATTTCATGGCCCATTGCGGGCCCATTTCGGCTTGTCCGTTTTTCTCGCGATGGCATAATTGTGGGTTATGCGGATCCCCATAATAAAGTTTTCTCAGAGGTACGATGAATGTCTTCATCATTAGGTCGGGTGATCGCCGTGGTTTCGCAAAAGGGGGGCGCTGGCAAGACGACTGTTGCCATACAACTCGGAGGAGGGTTTCATGCCATCGGCGCTTCGGCGCTGCTGGTCGACCTGGATCCACAGGAAAGCGCGCTGCGCTGGGCGGAGTCGGCGCCCTTGCTCGACTCGGACCTGCAACTCGATGTTCGCAAGATGTCTGGCCTGGAACTGATCAAAAAGGTCGCGGAACTGCAGACCGAGGCCGATTATGTGGTTCTCGACACGCCGCCGTCGATCTACCATCCGTCTACACTGGCCGCGCTGGCGGTGGCGCATCTGGCGATCGTACCGGCCGTGCCGAGCCCGACCGACCTGTGGTCGACGCTGGCAGTCGAGCGGCTGATCCTCAATCGCATGGAGCAAAGCCATCGCCTGCACGGCTGCATTCTCCCCAACCGTGTACAAAATACCGCGCTGGCTACGGATGTGCTTGAACTGCTGCATGAATTTACCTTACCCATTCTCGATGCCATGCTCTGCCAGCGCAATGCCTATGCGCAAAGTGCAGTGATCGGTGCATCGGTTTTTCAACTGGCCTCTGGGGCCGATGCCGCTCAGGATGAAGTTCGCAAGCTGATCGCAGCCGTTCTTAAACAATTGGGAGAAAACTGATGACTACACCCACACGTACTACCAGCAACAACAAGACTGCTTTGCGCGCCAGTCTCAAGAAGGAGGATGAATCGCTCGCCGAGCGTCTGGTGGCCACCGACGTTGCGCTGGTCGCCCCGCCGGAACCCGAGGCTCCCGCCGCTGCCGCGCCAGAAGCCCAGGCAGCCACGGCGCCGGTGCGCAAGGCCGCAGCCAAGCCAGCGGACGAAGTGACGCCGGCAGCCGTTGTGGAAGCTCCCGGCAAGGCCGCGAAAAAGGCGGCGCCGGTAAAAACCAGATCGGAAAAAGGAATCGCTGTGGCTGCAAAGGCCAAGCCGGGCAGCAAGAAAGCCGCCGCGGCCAAGCCGCAGCCGCAGGCCAAGGTCGAAGCCGCCGCCGAGACAGGCAAGAAGACCGCCGGGCTGGAGGAAGCGCTGGAAAAGATCGAAAAGGCGGCCAAGGAAAAGGGCGACAAACTCGTCCGCTACACGGTGGAATTGCTCAAGAGCGAGGAGGCGGCCATCGAGGCCGTGCGCACCGAGTTGTCGAAGGCCGCGGGTTGGGCAGCGAGCAAGTCCGACATCCTGCGCGCCGCAGTGCGCCTGTTTGCCGAGCAGAAGGTCGAGCAGATGAAAGCTTTGCTCGCCGCGGTAAGCGTTCCCGAAAAAGGCAAGAAGAAGAACTAGAACTGATCAAGCGAGGCAGCATCTTTCCCCCGCAGTGGCGGACCTGCGCGCCGGTAGGCCATTGCCCGAGTGAATTTATGGATAAATGAAGTGGTGCCGACCATCGTCGGCATGTTTTGACTGTGCGCTGCTCGAACGAGCAGATAACCAAGGGAGGTCGTATGTTTAGTAGTCTGATGCCGCAACGCCGGGAATTTTTTGAACTTCTCGCGGCGCATTCCGAAAAGGTCGCTGCCGGGGCCAATGCAACCCTGCGTCTGATCAATGGACTGGGCGATGGCAGTGGCAACGCTGCAGCGCTGGTCGCGGAGGTCAATCTCAACGAAAAAAGTGCCGATGAGATCAAGGCCAAGGTGATCGCTCGTCTGCACCAGTCCTTCACCACGCCGATCAATCGGGACCAGATCCATTCGCTGATCAGCGATCTCGACATGACGCTCAATGTCCTGCAATCGGTGGCCAACGCCATTGACATGTACGGCATCAAGCAGTCGACGGTCGAAGCCCGCGAAATGGCTTCCTTGAGCGCCGATGCCTGCATGCGCCTCAACCGTGCAGTCGCGGCGCTGGGCGACAAGGCGCGCGGCGAGGAAACACTGAACCTGTGCAAGGAAATCGAGGAAATCGAAACCAAGGCCGACAAGGTGCAGCAAAAGGCGATCACCGCGCTGTTCCAGGAGGGGGCCAACGTCTGGCAGACGATGAAGATGCGGGAGTTCTACTCGCTGCAGGAATCCGTCCTCGATTGCTGCCAGGACGCGGCCAAAATGATCGAAGAGATCCTGATCGAGAACTCCTGAGAGGTAGCGCAAAATGGAAGGCCTAAATATGAGCATCTGGACGCTGGCGCTGCTGATTGCAGTGGCGCTGGCGTTCGACTTCATGAACGGGTTTCATGACGGTGCGAACTCGATCTCGACGATCGTTGCGACCGGTGCCCTGACACCGAAACAGGCGGTGCTGTTCGCCGCATTCTTCAACTTCGCCGCACTGTGGGTATTCCAGCTCAAGGTGGCGGCGACGATCGGCAAGGGCACCGTCGACCCGAGTTTCGTCGACTATTATGTGATCTTCGGGGCGCTGATCGGGGCACTTGCCTGGAACATCATCACCTGGTACTACGGCATTCCATCCTCGTCATCGCACGCACTGGTCGGTGGCTTGGTCGGTGCAACGGTTGCCAAGGCCGGTTCGGGCGCGCCGATCGTCTGGGAGGGTTTCGGCAAGATCCTCGCCTTCATCATCATTTCGCCGCTGGTCGGGGTGATCATCGGCGGCTTGCTGATGGTGCTGGTGTCGTGGATCTTCCGCAACAAGTCACCGTATCAGGCCGGGAAATACTTCAAGAGCGGACAATTGATCGCCGCTGCCGCATACAGCCTGGGCCACGGCGGTAACGACGCACAGAAAACGATCGGCATCATCTGGCTGCTGATGATCACTGCCGGGGTGGCAACCAAGGACGTGGCGACGCTGCCGACCTGGGTGATCTACTCGTGCTACTTCGCGATTGCCTGGGGAACCTATCTGGGTGGCTGGCGAATCGTCAAGACGATGGGCACCAAGATCACCAAGCTCAATGCGGTCAGCGGTTCATGCGCCTCAATGGGCGGTGCGATCACGCTCGGGCTGGCAACGCTCGGCGGCATTCCGGTGTCGACGACGCATACCATCACCGGCGCGATCATTGGTGTCGGTGCGGCGACCGACGTCAAGGCGGTGCGTTGGGCGATCACGGCCAACCTTCTTGTCGCCTGGGTGCTGACGATTCCGGCTTCGGGCCTGATCGCCGCAATCTTCTGGTACATCGGGACCAAGTTCCTGTAGCCCAGGGCGGGTGGCTTGCATGGAACGAGCGCCCCGGCGACGGGGCGTCGCAGAACAACAGATGATTATCAAGGGAGTTATATATGTTACCCAAGCGAACTCAGTTTTTTGAGCTCCTCGAGGCACACAGCGAGCGGGTTCTGGCCGGTGCGAATTCGCTGCTGCGCCTGATCAACGACCTCGGCGTCAGCGCAACGGAGGTTACTGCGCTGATCCAGGAAGTCAACATGAACGAGGCCAGCGCCGACCAGATCAAGGCGGACCTGCTGCTGATGCTGCACAAGTCCTTCGTCACCCCGCTCAACCGTGACCAGGTCTACGAACTGACGCTGGATATCGACCGGATCATGAATGCGGTGCAGGATGTCGCGCAGGCGGTCAACATCTACCACATCGGCGCGGCCAATGCCGAGTCACGCGAACTGGCGTCGATGGCCGTGGATGCCTGCTCACGCCTGACGCGTGCGATTGCCGCCCTGAAGAAGAGTGAGCGTAGCGAGGAAACCGTCAACCTCTGCATCGAGATCGAACGTATCGAGGAGAAGTCTGACCTGGTCATGCAACGGGCGATCAAGACCTTGTTCCAGAACGAGGGCGATGAACAAGCGGCCCTGCGGGCGCTGGCCTTACGGGAGTTCTATTCGCTTCAGGAGAAGGTGCTTCGCAGTTGCAAGGCGTCGGCCCAGATGGTCGAAGAGATCCTGCTCCAGAATGCCTGAGCGCTAGATACGCTTGCTCGCTACGTACAACGCCCCGGCAACGGGGCGTTTCGTTTGGCAAGTTCCGAAAATCGGGTGGCTTCTCGTCGTCCCGTCCGTCACAGCGCTGCCATCTCCCGTGAACCGGACTTCAGACTGCACTTCAGACTACAATTCGCTCGCGCAGTAGCGACGGAGGCTGGCGCAGAGGGGTTGCCTGTAACAGCAGTCACCCCTATCCCGGCCCGCTCGGCGTGACCTTGATTCTGGATTGGTTCACCTGCCTCCGCGGAGAACGCCCATGTTACCTAGCAACCCGATGGCCGCATTGTTTGGCAAGTCGCCTTTCAAACCGCTGCCGCAACACATGCGCATCGTGATCGAATGCGTCGAAGAAGTTCAACCACTATTCCAGGCCCTGTTTGACGACGATCAGGAACAGCTTGAAGAATGCAAGAACCACATCTTCGTCAAGGAGCGTGAGGCTGACGCAATGAGGAACGAGATCTGTGAGCATTTGCCGAGAAACATGCTCCAGGCAACCGGCCGGCAGGATCTGCTGGCACTTCTCGCGGCGCAGGATGCCATCGCCAACACCGCCCAGGACATCGCCGGGTTGCTGGTGGAACGTCGGATGGAGATGCTCCCAAGCATGGCCGAACCGCTGATGCGACTCGTGATCCGTTGCATCGATACCTGCCGGCAGGCGCACGCAATCATCGAGAAGCTGGATGAGCTGCATGAAACAGGTTTCCGTGGTCGCGAAACCAGCCGGGTGGATGAGATGCTGGTCGAACTGGGAAATATGGAATCCGATACGGATCTGATGGGAATGGCGCTGGCGCGTGTCTTGTTCGCGGAGGAGGACCGGCTCAAGCCAGTGTCAGTGATATTCTGGTACCAGTTGATCCAGTGGGTGGGCAATCTGGCTGATTACGCAGAAAAGGTCGGCGATCGGCTGCATCTCCTGATCGCCCGCTGACGAGCACGCGTTCGGAAAGAGGATCGGCCCGTTTTCGGCTTCAACCATCCGGATTCCAGTTGCTCCGTTCGCATGGGGGTCCGCCAGCAAAGGCGGTAGTATGGAAATCATCGATCAGCATCAAACCTTGCTTTATGTCCTGGCCCTCGCCGGCGGCCTTTACATGACCTGGGGAATTGGCGCCAACGGCGTTGCCAGTGCCATGGGCACTTCGGTTGGCTCGGGTGCGCTTACCGTCAGGCAGGCGGTTATCCTGGCGGGGATCATGGAATTCTGCGGAGCTTCTCTGGCTGGCGGAGAGGTGGCCGACACGATTTCGATAGGCATCATCGACGGTAAACTCTTCGAGCCAGTGCCGCATCTGCTGGTGTCCGGCATGATCGGGGCGCTACTGGCGGCAGGAATCTGGCTGATGATCGCCAGCATGCGCGGCTGGCCGGTGGCGGCGACGCATGCGATCGTCGGTGCGGTATGCGGTGTGGGCGTTGCGGCCCTTGGCGTGCATGCGGTGCATTGGGAGATGATGGGCGAAATCGTCGCCAGCTGGTTCATCTCGCCAGTCCTCGGTGGCGCAGTCGCCCTGCTGCTGACCATGAGCATCCGCAAGCTCATTTTCAACACGGTCAACCCGATCGCCCGAGCGCGCAAATGGGGTCCGATGTATGTCTTCCTGGTCGGCTGGATGGTTTCTCTGGTCACCATCAGCCAGGGCCTCAAGCACCTGGACATCCATTTCGGCGTACTCTCGGGTCAGATCCTTGCGGTTGTGATCGGCGTCATCCTGGCCCTTGCCGCCCGGCTGATGATGAACCGCATCAAACTTGCTGATCATGTCGACAGGGCCGTCCAACACGCCAGCGTCGAGAGGCTATTCATTCCGCAAATGGTGTTCACCGGCGCTGCGATGGCCTATGCGCATGGTTCGAATGAAGTGGCCAATGGGATTGGCCCGATGGCGGCGGCGATTCAGATCCTCGTGACCCGGGAGGTATCTGCCAGCTCGCCAATCACGCCCTTCATGTTGTTGATCGGCAGCTTCGGCATCGTGGCCGGTCTGGCGACCTACGGCCACAAGGTGATGGCCACCCTGGGCCACAAGATCACCGAGTTGACGCCAACCCGGGCCTATTGCGCCACGGTTGCAACCGCTTTCGTGACGGTAGCTGCTTCCGGCCTGGGCTTGCCGGTGTCCACCATGCACATCGCGGTGGGTGCGGTGATGGGTGTCGGCATTGCCCGCGGTATCGGCGCCCTGAACCTGCGGGTGGTCGGCGGCATCGTTGTCTCCTGGTTCATCACCGTTCCGGTCGGAGCACTCCTGGGGGCCATCATCTTCCATCTCCTGAACGCCGTCCTTGCCTAACATGAGGGCGAATCTTCCCGCCAGATCCCTCCTGCCGTGCACCGTTCGCTGATCGATTGAAACTGCAGCCATGCCGGAATTGCCCACTCTGCCCATCAAACCGCTGCAGCACTTCAAGGGGATCGATTTCCCGGATGACATCCGCCTTGGCCAGCTGCTCGTGACTGGCCCACCTGGTGCCGGTAAAAGCACCCTGATCGTGCGTCTTGGCGGTTGGTCAGAGGAGGGCTATCTCGATCTGGGCCGCAAACATTGGTGGCGTTCGGAAATTTTGTCGGTGCGGCCGCGCGAGATTCATCTGGGACTACCTTTTCAGGGTCTGCTCAACGCGGTGTCAGTTTTCGATGCCGAGTTCCTCGATCGCGACCCGTTGCCACCTGTGGATTTCGATCGCATCATCTTGCCGCCTCGCAAGCGCTATTTCTTTTCGGTCGACTGGTATCGGCGCTATGTGTTTGAGTTCATGTTGCCACCTCCCGACCTGGTGTTTGCGCGTCGGGTCGAGCGGGCTCGCCACAGCACCCATCCGGTCGATGCCCAACTCAGTCTCGAGATCTGTACTGCTCAGCTCACCGTCTTCCGCAGCGTTGCCGAATTTCTGCACCACCAGGGTTTCAAGGTGTATCTTCGTGAAGGCGCGGATGGCCACCCGAGTCGTTTTTTCGATCCGAATTCGCAGCCGTGAAGAGAAGGGCTACCCGGCGGCACTCGCTCAGGCTGTCGAGCTTGTTGGCGTGGCTAAAGGGGGTTGTCGCCAGACTGGGCTTCGGCTGGGGGCATGACCTCCGGCTGGGCGACTCTTACCGACTCGGCAGCAGCAAAGTGCGGGTTCCTCTTGATGGTCTGCCGATCGAGATCTCGCTTGGGCTCAACGACAAACGCCTGCATCTTTACCCGGAAACGCGGCTCGACCAGCATGGCGAGCCGGTCAGGCTGGGCAGCTTCATCATCGTCGATCCCAGCGCTCATCGTCGCCGGATCAGCGGTTTTCTGCGCCTGACTCCGAAGAGTTGGTTGTCCCTGGGTTCGGCGGACACGCTCCAGAAAGCGTTGTTCGATTACCCGGCGGCCGTTGATGAGCAGCACCTGGTCGTGATCCATGGCCGCGACGCACTGGTTTTTCGTAATTTGAGTGACGCCGGCACGAGGATCGGCCCAGTACCTGCAGAAGACGGCTGGCTTCGCGAGAGACTCTGGCGGCGACTGCGCGAGATCTTCGGTGGTCCGATCGCGCCGTTGCCCAGGGATGAGGCGATGCAACTCATCGACAACGTCAATCGACTACTGCAAAAAGAGATTTACCGTCCGATCGATGAACGGGGCTTGCCTGGTGGATTGCTGCTCCTGCCGTCGAAACTTACGCCGATTATCGTCGCTGACATGCATGCCCAGATCGACAACCTGTTGACAATCCTGAGCCAGAACACTTTTCTCGATGCGCTCGAGCAAGGCACGGCCGTACTGGTGATTATCGGCGATGCGGTACATTCCGAAATCGACGGGCAGTTGCGGGAAATGGAGAGTTCGATGCTGATGATGGATCTCATTTTCCGGCTCAAGCTGCACTTTCCGGAACAGGTGTTCTATCTTCGCGGCAACCATGATTCATTTTCCGAAGACATGTCCAAGGACGGCATTCCACAGGGCTTGCTGTGGGCCAGGGAACTCGGCGAGCGACGCGGTACGGCCTACCTGAAAGCCATGGAAGAGTTCTACCGGTTGTTGCCTTACGTGGTTGCTTCCGAGGATTTCGTCGCTTGCCATGCGGCGCCGCCAACGAGCAAGGTCAGCATCGAGATGCTGGTGCAAATCTACCGTTATCCGAAGCTGGTCATCGAGTTGATCAACAACCGCCTGCAGCGGCCGAACCGGCCACAGGGCTATCACCGACGTGATGTCAAACGCTTTCGCCAATGCCTGCGAGTGAACCCGGAGACTCCCTTGATCGTTGGCCATACACCGATCGACCGTGAGGACACCCTGTGGCTCGACGTCGATGGAATTGCCAACCACCATGTGCTGTTCAGCGCCAGTCCCGATCAGGTCGGCGTCTTCACCCGCATCGGCGACACCATGGTTCCCCTGCGCTACCCGGTCGACGCATTGACGCCGATCATCAACGCGCTCGACTCAGCACCGGACTGAGCCGCGAAGGTCGGCCGTCATCCGGGCACTGCATGCAGCCGCGCTTCTGGTTTTTCTGGTGGGCGATAGTGGGTTCGAACCACTGACTTCCACCGTGTGAAGGTGGCACTCTACCACTGAGTTAATCGCCCAAGATCAAGGTCTCAACTGGCTGCGATGACTTCATCGCGAGATCATGACAACTCCGGATGCAGCAGGAGTCAACTGTTGCCACACGACTCAAGACGATAAGATTCCGCTAGCGGCTACCGGATCGACAGGAAGCCGGATTACATCACAAGTCGGTAGCCCGGTCAATCCGATCGAAAGAGATTTCGTACCCCTCGCGGCGCTCTGCAGAGCGCCCGGAATCGCGATGCGCATAGTAATAATTGATCTAGGTCACCCCGAACAGCCCCTTGAACTGCTAAGGTTTAGGCTGTTCCCGGGAATGTTTTCTGTGCAAGGAGAAAGAAGCAATGAGCATCGCAGCAGCAATACCCCCCCCACCCCAGGCAGTCAGGCGACTACTGATGTCGGGCAACGAAGCGGTGGCACGGGCCGTGTGGGAGGCCGGAGTACGGGTGGCTGCAGCCTATCCGGGAACCCCCGCGACCGAGATGCTCGAATATGTGGCGACGTATCCGGATATCTATACCGAATGGTCGGTCAACGAGAAAGTTTCTCTCGAAGTGGCCTTCGGCGCCACGATGGCGGGTTCGCGCAGCTTCTGCGCGATGAAGCATGTCGGCATGAACGTCGCTTCCGACGCCCTGATGACGATGACGCTGACCGGTGTCGCCGCCGGTCTGGTGATCGCAATCGCCGATGACGTCGGACTTTCGTCGTCACAGAACGAGCAGGATTCGCGCTACTGGGGCCGTTTTGCGCATCTCCCTCTGCTCGAACCGGCCGACTCGCAGGAAGCGCATGACTACACGCTGGCTGCCTTCGAACTCTCGGAGCGCTTCGAGGTCCCCGTAATCCTGCGTCTGACGACCCGCATCTGTCACGTCAAGGGACTGGTCAACGTCGGTGAGCGCAGCGAACGTGCGGTTGCCGGGTTCACCAAGGACGTCAACCGCTGGGTGATGGTGCCGAGCGGTGCCAGTCGGCGCCTGCCGCTGATGTTCGAACGCGAACGCCGGCTGCGCGTCGAGGCCGAGAGCTCCGCGCTCAACGTCATTGAATCGGGCAGTGATCGCCGCATCGGCTTCATCACCTCCGGTCCGGCCTACATGCATGTGCGCGAGAGCTTCCCCGATGCGCCGGTTTACAAACTCGGCTTGACCTTCCCGCTGCCTTTTGACCGTCTGCGCCGCTTCGCCGGTGAGTGCGAACGACTGCTGGTCGTCGAAGAGGTCGAGCCCTTGATCGAGACCGAACTCAAGGCGCAGGGAATGACGGTCAGCGGCAAGGATATTCTGCCGCTCATCGGCGAACTGTCGCCGCAGGTACTCAAGCCGGCAGTCGCCCGCCTACTTGGCGAGCCGCTCTCCGAACAGGCACAGGCGGTGCCGATGAGGGTCTTTCCTCGGCCGCCGACGATGTGCGTCGCATGCCCGCACCTGGGCGTCTACTACACGCTTTCGCAGTTGCGCAATGTCACCATTTCTGGCGACATCGGCTGCTACACGCTCGGCTTTGGCCAACCATGGAACGCACTCGATGTATGCCTCTCGATGGGCGCCTCGATGGGTATGGCGCTGGGCCTCGACAAAGGGCGCAGCGACGTCGAGAAGGACCAGAAGATCGTGGCCGTGATCGGCGATTCAACCTTCCTGCACATGGGCATGCAGGGCCTGCTGGACATCGTCTACAACCGTGGCAACGTCACCGTCCTGTTACTCGACAACCGCGCCATCGGTATGACCGGCGGGCAGGACAATCCCGGCAGCGGCCGCGACATCCATGGCCAGGAAGCTCCGCGCGTCGATTTCACCACGCTGGTCAAGGCCCTCGGAGTGCGGGCGGAACGTGTGCATGTGGTTGACGCCTACCAATTGCCGGTGCTGCTGCGGCTCCTGCGTGCAGAGACGAAAATTCCCGAGCCCTCGGTGATCATCACCAACCAGCCCTGTGTACTGATCAAGGACTACCACGCACTCAGGCCATACCAAGTGATCGAGGACAAGTGCACCGGTTGCGGCAACTGTGTCGATGTCGGTTGCCCGGCGATCCATGTCACGCGCCGCGACCGGGTCCGGAAGGCCAGCGGGCGCGAAGTCGATCTCGCTTTCGTGCGCATTGAAAGTGCTGCCTGTACCGGCTGCGGCCTATGCCTCAAGCCCTGTGCACCCGACGCGATCGTGCATGTCGAGACCCTGGCGACGCCGATCAAAGTCATCAGGAAGGGCACCGAGCTGGCGAGGACCCCCCAAGATGTCTGAAACGGGCCGCTTCGACACCACCAACATTCTCGTCGTCGGTACCGGCGGCCAAGGGGTGATGACCGCCACCGAGATCCTTGCCGAAGCGGCGATCGCGCTCGGCCATGATGTCAAGAAAACCGAAGTCGCCGGCATGGCGCAGCGCGGCGGTGTGGTCTCGTCGCACCTGCGCTTTGGTGCGAAGGTGTTGTCGCCGCAGATCACGCCCGGCACTGCCAACGTCTTGCTGGGTTTCGAAGCTGCCGAAGCGATGCGCTGGCGTCACATGCTGCGTCCCGAGGGTCTGGTGCTGATGAACACCGGCCGTCTGGTACCACCGATCGTCGAACTTGGTCTCTACGACTACCCGGATGACCCGGTGGCGGCAATGCGCGCCGCTGGGACACAGGTCTTCTCCTTCGACGCCTCACGGATTGCCCAGGAACTCGGCGACATCCGGCTGGGCAATACGGTCATGCTCGGCGCCATCTCGGACCATCTGCCCTTTCCGGCCGAGGTCCTCGAGGGCTGCATCCTCAAGCGTTTTGCGCACAAGAAAGCGGCACTCGTCGAACTCAACCAGCGCGCTTTCGCCGCTGGTCGCGCAGCCGCGGAAGCGGCGGCGAAAGCCGAGGCCGCCTGATCAACCAGGTCCGCAGCAAACACGACTCCGGCGCAGCCATGAGGGCGGCCAGCAGCCAGTGGACAATGACCGGCAAAATCACCGAGCAACACCGAGGCGGGCGCGCAGCTCGTCCAGTTCCTCAAGGAGGTCCGCCATCAGCGCAGCCAGTTCGGGAACAGCATCGAAGTCGCGTTCGAGTTGCCGCATGCGCCGCGCGCGCAGCAGACTGTGGCTGGAAAAACACCATACGCCGGCGACGCTCTCGGCGTGCGGAAACAGCCCGTCCTCGATGTGGCGCAGCAGCCAGCCAGGTTCGACGGTGCATGCCGCCGCCAGTTGTTCGAGTGTCAGCCAGCTACTGTCCATCAGGCTACCGATCAGGATTTCCTCGTCTCGCATGGCTCAGTCCCTTCCTTGCTGGCGCGGATCGAAGGCGAGTTCCCGTGCCATGGTTTCGTAGAGTGTGCGCGCCCTGGCCGTACCGGCGGGGGGCAGCACCACCTGGATGTCGAGGAGCAGGTCACCCGCTTGTGCGCCCGGAATGCCCTTGCCACGCACCCGTAATTGCTGGCCGCTTTGCGCGCCTTCAGGAATGCGTACCTTGACGCTGCCCTGCGGCAGATCTACGGTTATCACCGCGCCCAGGGCGGCCTCCCAGGGCGCCACTGGCAGCGTCAAATGCAGGTCACGACCCTGTACGCGAAAACGCGGGTGCGGCCTGAAGCGCACTTCCAGCATCAGATCCCCGGCCGGTGCGCTACCGATCCCCGGTGCGCCCTGGCCGGCCAGGCGAATCACCTGACCGGCGTGCACGCCTTGCGGGATTTTGACGTTCAGCATGCGGTTTTCCAGCACGACGCGGCCTTGTGCGTCGATTCGCGGCGCACGCAGCGAAATCTGTCGGGTCGCTCCGGAAAAGGCATCTTCGAGATCGAGCAGCACCTTGGCGTGATGATCCTCGCCGCGTGCCTGGAAGTGCCCACGCTGGCCAGTATTGAAACCATGTGCAGCGCGCGTACGGCCGAACAGTTCGGCGAAGAAATCGGAGAAATCTCCCGCTTCGCCAGGCGAAAACCCCTGTCCCGAAAACTCGAAGCCGGCATCCCAATCGGGTGGCGGCTGAAACTCCTGGCCCGACTGGTAGCCACGTCCCAACTGATCGTAGGCGGCACGTTTTTCCGGATCCGAGAGCACCGCATTTGCCTCGTTGAGCTCCTGCATGCGTGCTTCGGCATTCACTTCCTTGGAAACGTCCGGGTGATACTTGCGCGCCAGTTTTCGGAAGGCCTTCTTGATCTCCTCCGCGGTGGCGTTGCGAGGAACCCCGAGAATCTGGTAGTAGTCCTTGAATTCCATACATGATCCTCAATCGATAAGGGTGATCGTACAACAACGACCCATCCTGCCGAAACGCGGCGAACCGGGAAACGGTACATCGATATTGAAGTCTGTCGAACCGCCCCCAATTGTGCATTGCAGTGCCAGTCGTGGCGCTCTCGCCCATTCATTATATGGAGGATTCAACATGATCTATCGCTCTCTGTTTCCCCGCGACGTGTTTGCGGAACTGGATCGGCTGCAGCGTGAGATGCAGCAGGGTTTTCGTCTTTCTCCAAGCATTCGCGGCATCGCCCGCGGCGGTTTTCCGGCGATGAACGTCGGGGGTACACCGCAATCCGTTGAAATCTATGCCTTCGCACCCGGCATCGACGCGTCCAGTCTCGACGTTCAGATCGAGAAAGGCATGCTCATCATTGCCGGCGAGCGCCAGCGGCAGGCTCCCGGTACAGACGCCACGGTGCATATCGACGAGCGTTTCGAGGGCCGATTCCGGCGCGTGGTGACGCTACCCGACGACATCGATCCCAACCTCGTCGACGCGAAGTACACCGACGGTGTGCTGCGCATCAGCGTCGCCCGCAAGCAGTCTGCGCTACCACGCCGGATCACCATTCAATAAGGAGAATCAAAGATGTCCGACAACAGCCAAGTCACGAAACCGAACCCCAACGATGAAGGGACCCTGCTCCCACCGGTCGACGTCATCGAGGACGCTTCGGGAATCACCCTGTATGCCGATCTGCCTGGAGTGCCCAAGGACAAGCTCCATCTGCAGGTGGAAGCCGATACCCTGACGATTGAAGGCGGGATCGACCTGGAAATGCCCGGCGGCATCGAAGCCAGCCACGCCGAAGTCAGCCTGTCTCGCTACCGGCGGGTGTTCACCCTCTCCAAGGAACTTGACCCTAACAAGGTCAGCGCCGAGTTCAAGAATGGCGTGCTGAAGCTCTCGATCCCCAAAGCAGAGCACGCACAGCCGCGCAAAGTGGAGATCAGGGTGGCATAAGGATCATCACTCACCCGCATGAGTGACCGCGGCCAACGAAACCCACGTCTTCCAGACCGCCCAAGACTCCCGGGTCGGGTTAAACGCAGCGCAACCCGACCCGTTTTTTCTTCGACCCGACAGGCGCAACGCCGAACGTGCCGGTGGCCTGATAGGAGTAGAATTCGCTCCGTGACCACTCTGCTCGTCCTGACCAACCTGCCCGACCGACCTGCTGCCGAAGCGTTGGCAAGCGCTCTCGTCGAGGCGCGGCTGGCGGCCTGCGTGAATATTCTGGCGCCGTGCCGGTCAGTCTATCGCTGGCAGGGAGCAATCGAGGCGGCCGACGAAGTGCCGCTGCTGATCAAAACCAGTAGCGAACGCTACCCCGCACTCGAAACCGCAATTCGCAGCCACCACCCCTACACGCTGCCGGAAGTGATCGCGCTGCCAGTGGTGCAGGGGCTGCCGGCGTACCTCGCCTGGGTAGACAGCGAAACGCGCGGCCCCGACTGACCTCTGCAAGACTCCCGCCATGACCCGCAGGCTGCTCTTCTCACCGTTCTTCTTCGTGCTCGCCTTTCTGTTGAGCACGCTGGCCGTCGCCGACGAGTTTCTCGACCCGGCTGTCGCCTTCCAGCCCAGCGCACGCGCGATCGACGGACAAAACATCGAAGTGCGCTTCGAAATTGCCAAGAACTACTACCTCTACCGCGACAAGTTCCGTTTCATTGCCGAGCCATCGACAGTGCAACTCGGCACCGCGATTCTGCCGCCGGGCAAGGAGAAGCACGACGAGACCTTCGGCAAGGTCGAGGTGTATTACGATCAGGCGGTCATTCGCCTGCCGGTCGAGCGCAACCGTTCGGGGCCGCTGCCGCTGATCCTCAAGGTGACTTCGCAGGGCTGTGCCGATGCCGGCATCTGCTATCCGCCGCAACAGCAGCAGCTCAGCCTGCAACTGCCCGATCAGGCAACTGCGCCGGCACCCCCCCCGGGCCAGGGCCCGACCACCGACGAGTCGGGACGCATCGCGCAGTTGTTCAAGCACGCCGGCTTCTGGGTGCTGTTAGGCAGCTTTTTCGGCTTTGGGCTGCTGCTGTCGCTGACCCCCTGCGTCTTCCCGATGATTCCGATTCTTTCAGGGATCATCGTCGGCTCCGGTCGCGACGGGCATGGCGTGTCGCACATGCGTGCTTTCCTGCTCTCGCTGGCCTACGTTATCGGCATGGCGGTCAGCTACGCGGCCGCCGGGGCCGCTGCCGGGCTGACCGGCACACTGCTGGCGGCGGCGCTGCAGACCCCCTGGGTGCTGGGCGGCTTTGCCGCGATCTTCGTGCTGCTGTCGCTGTCGATGTTCGGTTTCTACGAGATCCAACTGCCCAGCGTTTTGCAAAGCAAGGTCTCGGAAGAAGCCAGACACCTGCGTAGCGGCTCGCTGCCCGGCGTCGCAGCGATGGGCGCGCTGTCGGCAATCATCGTCGGCCCCTGCGTTGCCGCACCGCTGGCTGGCGCCCTGCTGTATATCGGCCAGACCGGTGACGCCGCGCTCGGCGGCGCGGCGCTGTTCGCGATGGGTCTCGGCATGGGCATGCCGCTGCTCGTCGTCGGCATGTCGGCAGGTACGCTGCTGCCGAAGTCCGGCGCGTGGATGGAAGCGATCAAGAAAACCTTTGGCGTGATTCTGCTGGCCACCGCAGTCTGGCTCGTTTCGCCGGTGCTTCCGGTGGTCGTGCAGATGCTGGCCTGGGCCCTGCTGCTGATCGTTCCGGCGGTCTACCTGCACGCGCTCGATCCACTGCCACCGCACGCCAAAGGCTGGCAGCGTTTCTGGAAAGGCATGGGCATCGTCATGCTGCTGTTCGGTGCGGCGATGCTGCTCGGCATCTTGGCCGGCTCGCGCGACCCGCTGCAGCCATTGTCTGTATTGCGCAGCAACTCGGCAAGTGGCGAAACCAGGCCATTGGCATTCACGCGCGTGCGCTCACTGGCCGAACTCGAAACCCGTATTGCGGCGGCAGGCAAACCGGTGCTGCTCGACTTCTATGCCGACTGGTGCGTATCTTGCAAGGAGATGGAACGTTTCACCTTTGCCGATGCGCGCGTTCAGGCCAAACTCGCGGGCTGGACCTTGCTGCAGGTCGATGTGACGGCCAACTCCGAGGCCGACCAGGCACTACTGCAACGCTTCAAGCTCTACGGTCCGCCTGGACTGATCTTTTTCGACCGGAATGGCCGGGAGATCGAAGACGTGCGCGTCGTCGGATTCCAGAACGCCGAGGAATTTCTCAGCCTGCTGTCACGTTTGGGCTAAGGGCCATGACTTTTCCAGACACCCCCTCCTTCCCCTGCTTCGTGAATCGCTGACGCGACTTTCACATTAAGGGCCCCTGATCACATGGGCACATTTGATGCGGATTTGTACAGAACATGCAGCCCGGCAGCGGAACAAAAAGCCCGCAGTTACGCAGGGTTACGGGGTGTTTTGTGGAAGGCTTCGGATTACGCCGGAAGCCTCGCTACTTTCCAATACAGAATCGCCCAAATATCTCTCCAAGCAGATCATCAGCACTGAACTCGCCGGTAATCGTGCTTAGCGTCAACTGCGCCAGCCTGAGTTCTTCGGCGAAAAGTTCCAGCCGTGGCAGCTGCTGATATGCCAATTCAATATGGCGGCGAGTTTCGGTGAGCGCATGCAGATGGCGTTCGCGGGCGATGAAGACATCTTCGGCAGGATGCCAGCCGACGATGCGCAACAATTCCTGACGTAACAGCTCGACGCCCTCGCCGGTTTTGGCACACAGTGCAATCGCCACGGCGTCGGCTTCTTGATGACGTGCGGCCGCGCGCGACGTCAAATCGATCTTGTTGTACACGGTCAGCCGGGCAAGGTGGGGAGGGAGTTGAGCGACAATCGCTTGTTCAGCTTCGCTGACACCGGTGCGGGCGTCAACTAACAGGACGACGACATCGGCGCGCTCGATCTCGCGCCAGCTGCGTTCAATGCCGATCTTCTCGATCTGGTCTTCGGTTTCCCGCAGGCCCGCTGTGTCGATCACGTGCAACGGAATGCCTTCAACCTGCAACGTGCTGCGGACCAGGTCACGGGTGGTTCCGGGAAGTGGGGTGACGATCGCCAGCTCGTCGCCGGCGAGGCGATTGAGGAGGCTGGACTTGCCGACATTTGGCTGACCAGCAAGCACGACATGCAATCCCCCCTGCAACAGGCGGCCCTGTTGTGCTCGGTCGAAGACCTTGGTCAGGTGCTGCTGCAAGCGCTCAAGGCGCCCAAAGGCATCGGTTGCTTCGAGAAAGTCAAGCTCCTCGTCAGGGAAATCAAGGGTGGCTTCGACCAGCGCACGCAGTTCGATCAACTGCCCAAGGAGGTAATTCACTTCCTTCGAGAACTCACCCTGCAAGGAGCGTACGGCGCTGCGGGCAGCGCTGCTTGTCGCGGCGTCGATCAGGTCGATGACCGCCTCGGCTTGTGCCAGATCGAGTTTGCCGTTGAGGTAAGCAAGGCGGGTGAATTCGCCGGGTTCGGCCAGGCGAGCGCCGAGTTCGAGGCAGCGCATGAGCAGCATCTGCATGACTACCGGGCCACCATGCGCGTGCACTTCGAGGACGTCCTCGCCGGTAAACGAATGCGGCGCAGGG
The DNA here is from genome assembly GCA_002425405.1 of Candidatus Accumulibacter vicinus. Taxonomy (GTDB): domain Bacteria; phylum Pseudomonadota; class Gammaproteobacteria; order Burkholderiales; family Rhodocyclaceae; genus Accumulibacter; species Accumulibacter vicinus. The sequence continues at coordinate 50,096 of DIME01000049.1, read as the reverse complement.
AAATACAGGAGCAGCCCGCTATCGATGATGCTGCCATCATCAGCCTTGAAGTCGCTGAGGGTGGCAAACCGAGCGGCTGGTCGTTTGCCGCTCAATGCCCCGGCGAAATCGATGAGGCCTGCGCCCGAGACGCGGATGATACCGATACCACCGCGACCAGCAGCAGTCGCGATGGCGGCTATCGGCGCCTTGCCCGGCTCAGATCTTGCTGTCGTTGGCGGCTTTTCCGCCACTTTCGATCATCCTTGTGATCTGCCATTGCTGGGCAATCGACAGGAGATTGTTGACCACCCAATAGAGCACCAGACCTGCCGGGAAGAAAAAGAACATCGCACCAAAAATGAACGGCATCATCATCATCACTTTGGCCTGGATAGGATCGGGCGGAGTGGGATTGAGCTTGGTCTGGACCAGCATCGTGACTACCATGATCACTGGCAGCACATAGTAGGGGTCGGCAGCCGACAAGTCACTGATCCAAAGAATCCAGGGCGCATCACGAATTTCGACGGCACCAAGCAAGGCCCAGTACAGCGCGATGAACACGGGAATCTGCACCGCGATCGGCAGACATCCTCCCAGCGGGTTGATTTTTTCACGCTTGTAGAGTGCCATCATCTCCTGGTTGAGCTTCTGGCGGTCATCCCCGTAACGCTCCTTGAGAGCCACCAGGCGGGGCGTGACGGTTCGCATTTTGGCCATTGACTTGTAACTGGCTGCCGAGAGCGGAAAAAACAGCAGCTTGATGGCAATGGTGAGCAGAACAATCGACCAGCCCCAATTGCCAACCATCTTGTTGATGGCTTCCAGACACCAGAAGATGGGTGCGGCAATGACCGTCAACCAACCGTAGTCGACCACCAGCGGCAAACCTTGCGCACCCATGCCGCCTTCGGCCTTGGGCTTGGCCAGTTGCTCGAGAATGACCTGAATCTGCGGGCCGGCATAAATCGGTACCGAGATCGCCACCTTAGAACCCGGCGCCGCGACGGGTGCCGGTACGATGACACCTGCCGACACCACCGGCTGGGTACTGCTTTCGAGTTTGCGCATGTAGAACTCGCGCGGCAGCCCTGCTTCAGGAATCCAGGCGGCGACAAAATAGTGCTGAACCATCGCAATCCAGCCATTGTCGGCCTTGCTGGCGAACCTGGCCTTGCCCTTTTCAATGTCGGCAAAATCGACTTTCTGGAATTTTTCCTGATCCGTATAGACCGCCGGACCGGTGAAAGTGGACACCATCGAACTCTCGCCTTCGGGAGGGTTGATATCACGCTGCAACTGGTAATACACGTGCGCGGCGACTTCCTTCTCGCCACCATTTGCAATCTCATGGGTAACGTCGATCAGATAACTGTCCCGTGTGAAAGTGTAGATTTTTGTCACCTTGACGCCGTTGCTGACCGGTGCTTCGAGGCGCAGTTCAACGGTCCTCGCATCACCGGCCAATTCCCGGTTTCCGGAGGTGACCGAGAAGAGCGTTTTGTGGTTTGGCAGGCCCTCGCCGATCAGACCACTCTGGGCAAGGTACTGGTGTCTGGCCTCGAAGAGGGCGAAGTTCTTGGCTTTGTTATTGCTGTCCTTGTAGGCGTTGAATTCGAGGCGAACGAGATCGCCGCCTTGCTTGGCGACCTCGGCGACAAACAGGTCGGTTCTGACCGTGACTGTCTCGGACTTGTCAGCACTTGCCGCCGCGGTCGTTGCAGGGGGTGGTGCGGGCAGCGGTGCATGCAGGTTTACAGAAGGCTTTGGCGCGGGTGCCTCGGCCAAACTGCTGGCGGCGGGAGATGCTGCCTTGGGCTGGCTGTATTTCTGCCAAGCATCCCAGAGCATGACCAGAGAAAATGAGAAGACGATGAGCAGCAGCAGGCGGCGGTTATCCATGAAAGCCTATACGATTCGATTATTATTCAGGGTACAGGGTCAAAACCACCCGGATTCCATGGATGGCAGCGGAACAGTCGGTGCAGGGCGAGGCGCGCGCCTTTGATGGCGCCATATTTTTCCACAGCTTCGGCTGCGTACGCGGAACAACTCGGGAAAAAACGGCAACGGCGGCCCAGCATTGGACTGACCGCGTATCGGTAGAAACTTATCAGCGTAAGCAGCATTTGTTTCATCGGATCATTGTCGGGATGCAGTGGCTTTGCTCAACAAGCCCTGGATTTCCTGCGCCAGGGCTTTCCGGTCAAGCATTGAAGGTCTGACCGCCAAGCGAAGCACAAAATCGCTTGAGCGAAGCCGGGAACGCATCAGGCGAAACTGCTCTCTGGCCAATCGTCGAACAAGGTTTCGATCGACCGAGCGTCGCAGGAAGCGCTTGGCGACGACCAGGCCAAGTCGCGCTCCGGGCACTTCTTCGGCGCTACGCGGGCGGTAATGTAGCAGGAAATGCCGGCTCTTCAGCGCCCTTCTGAAACCAAAAACGGATGAATACTCATCCGTTTTGATCAAACGATATTGCTTCGGAAAAGCGGTAGCTGATACTGCAGGGGCACCGGCGATAGATGGCCCGCCGCTCAAACTGCCAGGCGGTGGCGACCTTTGGCGCGACGAGCCTTGATGACGGCACGACCACCACGGGTAGACATTCGAACGAGGAAGCCGTGTGTACGCTTGCGGCGAACGACCGACGGTTGATAGGTACGTTTCATGGTTAAACCTTTGAAGTCAAAGCAAGAAAAACATGTGATTAGACAGCTTTCGATAGAGCCTTGTCAAGGCCATATTTTTTCTTGAGCTGTGGATAACTTCGGTCCAACCGGTTAGAATTTAGCCTTCAGCGAGCTGGACAAGGTCTTTGGTGGTTGGGCCGAGCAACAGCAGGTCCCACTGGCCAGGCGAACCATGACTGTCCTGCCGGCAGAGAATGCATCCATCTTATTGATTCTAAAAAGACACCAATCATCGGGAGCTATCGATGCTGCCGGACCACTACAGGATTACGCTTCATGAGCCTCCTCAATGAGTAGCTTCTGGTCTTCCTGTCTGAGCCAGTTCGAACAGGAACTGCCTTCCCAGCAATTCAATACCTGGATCCGCCCTCTTCGTCTTGAAGGTGATGATGCCCGTGGCCTGCGCCTACTGGCGCCGAACGGTTTCATTCTGAAGTGGGTCAAGGAGCGTTATCTGGCGCGCATCGAAGCACTGGCAAGTGAATACTTTGCCACACCAGTGAACATCACCCTGAGCCTTGGAGAACGTACAGCAGCAAATTCCAGTGACAATGCAATGCCAACAGGCAAGGCCACGCCGGCAGTCACCACAACAGCCAAGAAAACCTCCTCGCCGGTCGATAAGGATAGATCAGGCTATGAAAAAACTCGCTTGATCGCTACCTTTACCTTTGGCAACCTGGTCGTTGGCAAAGCCAACGACCTCGCACGGGCGGCTGCCCAGCAAGTCGCCATCAGTCCTGGGGAAGCCACTTATAACCCACTGTTCATCTATGGCGGAGCAGGTCTGGGCAAGACACACCTCATCCACGCGATCGGCAACCGGATCGTGGAGCTTGACCCGGAAAAGGTGGTGCGTTATGTCCATGCCGAAGATTACTATTCGGATGTTGTTCGCGCCTACCAGCAGAAGTCTTTCGACGTCTTCAAACGCTACTATCGTTCATTGGACGTTCTGCTTCTCGACGATGTGCATTTCTTCAATGGCAAGAACCGGACGCAGGAAGAATTTTTTTATGTTTTCAATGCCTTGAGTGAGTCAAAGAAGCAGATTGTGATCAGTTCGGATACCTATCCGAAGAATATATCGGGACTTGAGGATCGGCTGATTACCCGCTTCGACTGGGGGCTAACGGTCCAGATAGAGCCCCCGGAAACAGAAATGCGGGTAGCAATTCTGAAGAAGAAGGCGGAAGTCGAAGGCGTGAAGTTGGATGACGAGGTGGCTTTCTATGTCGCCAAACACTTGCGCTCCAACGTTCGGGAACTTGAAGGTGCGCTCAAGAAGGTGCTCGCTTACTCCGCGTTTCACGGGCAGGGGATTACTCTGGATCTGGCCAAGGAGGCTCTCAAGGATGTGATTGGTTCGGTCAATCGACAGATCACCGTCGACAGCATCCAGAAGACCGTAGCAGAGTATTTCAAGATGAAAGTAGCCGACCTCTTCTCAAAAAAGAGAACGCGGGTAATCGTTCGACCACGTCAGATTGCCATGTGGCTGGCCAAGAACCTGACGTCGCAGAGCTATCCGTCAATCGGTGATGCTTTCGGTGGTCGTGATCACACGACCGTTCTGCATGCCGTACGCACCATCGATGAGCTGCGCACCAAGGACAATGAGCTCAACCATGATGTGCACGTTCTCCTGCAGGTGCTGAAAGGCTGATGGACCAGTAGGAAAAGTCCGTGGGCAAGTGGCTGACAACTGGTGGACAAAGTGCCCAGAATGGGCCTGTGGATAAGTTATCCGCTTGCATCCACAAGCTCATACCGTCTTTCTACAGCCGTTAATTAGTAGCCAATATATTGAATTACATACAAAATAAGAATGCTTCAACAGACTTGTCCGGACCTTAGTCTTTATAGGATTTATATATATGCTCTTTACTAAAACACGGCGAGACATCCTGCTGGGACCCCTGCAGGCAGTTTCAGGAATTGTGGAAAGGCGTCACACACTGCCGATTCTTTCAAACGTACTGCTCGAAAAAAGGGGAGGGGTGCTGACACTTCTGGCGACGGACATCGAAATACAGATCACCACGTTTACTTCCGATCCCAGCGGCGATGGCGATGGCGCAGTCACCGTTGCTGCGAGAAAGCTGCAGGAGATTCTGCGATCCTTGCCGGAAAGTCTGGAAGTCAGCCTTCTTCTCGAGGACCGACGAATGCAGGTCAGGGCGGGCAAGAGTCGCTTCAACCTGCAGACGCTGCCTGCGGAAGACTTTCCTTGCATGGCGATTGCGGAAGGGGAGAGCAAGAAGATTACCGTGAGTCAGAAGCAGTTCCGTCACTTGCTGTCGCAGACCCAGTATTCGATGGCTACCCAGGACGTGCGCTATTATCTGAACGGACTTCTGCTGCTTGTGGATGCCCGTGAGTTACGGGCGGTGGCGACCGATGGCCATCGACTTGCCTACGCGAGCATGCCTCTCGAAGATACGGTGGATGCCTCCTCCGATAAGACTGATGCGCGGCACGAACTGATCCTGCCGCGCAAGACGGTGATCGAACTCAGTCGTCTGCTGGCCGACTCCGACGAGCCCGTCTCGATCGAAATACTGTCGAATCAGATACGTTTCCAGTTTGGTCCGGTCAATCTGGTCTCCAAGCTGATCGATGGCAAATTCCCGGATTATCAGCGGGTCATCCCGTCGACCCTGCGCAACGTGGTGACGGTGAATCGCACGATGCTGTTGCAGTCGATGATCAGGGCGGCCATTCTGACCAACGAAAAATTTCGCGGTGTGCGGCTCATCCTGTCGGAGGGTGGTTTGAAGATCATGGCCGCCAATGCCGAGCAGGAAGAGGCGCAGGAAGAGATCGAGGTCGATTACAGCGGTGAGCCGCTCGATGTCGGTTTCAACGTTTCCTACCTTCTTGATGTCTTGAACAACACCTCTGACGAAACCATCGAATGGGGATTCAACGACGCCAATTCAAGTGCCTTGTTGACCATCCCCGGCAACGAGCACTTTAAGTACGTTGTCATGCCAATGCGGATCTGAGTGTGGTCTGAGCGCGCCCGCAGCCACTGCAGCTTAACAGGAAATGGATACTGGATTCAGCATGATTCAAGAGAACGAGCAGTTTGCCTACGATGAATCGAGCATTCAGCAGCTCGAAGGCCTCGAGGCGGTTCGCAAGCGTCCCGGGATGTATATCGGTGATACTTCCGATGGGACCGGTTTGCACCACATGGTGTTTGAAGTCGTCGACAACGCCATCGACGAAGCACTGGCAGGTCATTGTGACGATATCGTGATCACCATTCACGCCGATAATTCGATATCGGTCAGCGACAACGGTCGCGGTATTCCAACCGGCATCAAGTTCGATGACAAGCATGAGCCGAAACGATCTGCCGCCGAAATCGTGATGTGCGTGCTGCACGCTGGCGGCAAGTTCAACCAGAATTCGTACAAGGTGTCCGGCGGTTTGCATGGGGTGGGCGTTTCCTGTGTCAATGCACTTTCGCGATGGCTCCGTCTGACCATTTGGCGTGATCACCGGAAGCACTTCGTGGAGTTCAACCGAGGAACTGTCGTCGATCGTTTGGTCGAAGTCCAGAAGGGGGTCGAGGTATCGCCACTCAAGGTGCTCGGAAATACCGAGAAGCGCGGCACTGAACTGCACTTCATGGCGGATGAGGAGATTTTCGGCGAGGTCGAGTTTCATTACGAAATCATTGCCAAACGCCTGCGCGAGCTTTCGTTTCTGAATAATGGCGTGAAGATTCGCCTGCACGACCAGCGCACCGGCAAGGAAGAGAATTTTGCATTTCTGGGCGGCGTCAGGGGTTTCGTAGAGTACATCAATCGAACGAAATCGGTCCTGCACCCGAACATCTTTCATGCCAATGGCGATTCGCTCAGTATCAATGGCCTGATCAGCGTCGAAGTCGCGATGCAGTGGAACGACAGCTACGCGGAGCAGGTCCTCTGCTTTACCAACAATATTCCACAGGCCGATGGCGGCGCCCATTTGACCGGTTTGCGCGCTGCCATGACGCGGGTCATCAACCGTTACATTGAAGAGCACGAGATCGCCAAGAAGGCGAAGGTCGACATCAGCGGTGATGACATGCGTGAGGGGCTGGCCTGCGTTCTGTCGGTGAAAATGCCTGACCCGAAGTTTGCTTCGCAGACGAAGATGAAGCTCGTTTCTTCGGAAGCGCGTCCAGCGGTTGAAGAGGTCGTCACCGCGAGACTTGCCGAGTTTCTGCAGGAGAGGCCGGTTGATGCCAAAGTCATTACCGGCAAGATTGTGGAAGCGGCTCGTGCCCGTGACGCTGCTCGCCGGGCCAGGGAAATGACACGTCGCAAGGGTTTGCTCGATGGCGTCGGTTTGCCGGGCAAGCTTGCGGATTGCCAGGAGAAAGACCCGGCGCTTTGCGAGCTTTACCTGGTCGAAGGCGATTCCGCCGGAGGCTCCGCAAAACAGGGCCGGGACCGAAAGTTCCAGGCGATTCTACCGCTCAAGGGAAAAATCCTGAATGTCGAAAAGGCACGTTTCGACAAACTGATTTCCTCGCAGGAAATTGTGACCCTGATTACGGCCCTGGGAACGGGTATCGGCAAGGATGAATACAAACCCGAGAAGTTGCGTTACCACCGGCTGATTATCATGACCGATGCCGACGTGGACGGCGCGCACATTCGTACGCTGCTGCTCACGTTCTTTTACCGGCAGATGCGTGAACTGGTCGAGGGCGGTCACGTTTATATCGCACAGCCGCCGCTATACAAGGTCAAGCACGGCAAGACCGAGCGTTACATCAAGGACGATCAGGCTCTGAAACAGTTTCTTCTGACCCTGGCCCTCGAAGGTTCGGTATTGACGCCGCAGGCAGGCGCGCCGGAAATTTCCGGGGCGGCGCTGGAAATCCTGGCAAGAGAATATCTGCTGGCCGAAGCGGTCATCAACCGCCTCTCGCATCTGATCAACCCGGAAGTGCTGCATGCGCTGATCGACAGCAATCTCAAGATCGAACTGGCCGATGAGCGATCTGCCACCGCCAGTGCCCAGGCCCTGATGGAAGCGGTCGGCAACAGCTTGGGGATCAACATCGTGGCGCGTTACGATACCGCTCGTGAACGTTGGCAGTTACGTCTCGAGAAAATCCTGCATGGCAATCTCAAGCTCGGCGTGATTGACGAAGATTTGCTGGTCAGTGGTGACTATGCGCAACTTCGCAAAACCGCCGAGATACTCGCCGGCCTTTTTGCTGCAGGCGGTTTTGTGGCTCGCGGTGAAAAGAAGAAAATGGTCAGCAGTTTTGCTGAAACGATGCAGTGGTTGCTCAGTGAGGTCGAGCGTAGCGTGACCAAGCAGCGTTACAAGGGGCTCGGTGAAATGAATCCTGCGCAGCTCTGGGAAACGACGATGGATCCGAAAGTACGCCGTCTACTCAAGGTCCAGATCGAAGATGCGATCGGTGCCGATGAGATCTTCAGTACGCTGATGGGCGAACTGGTGGAGCCGCGCCGCAGCTTCATTGAAACGAACGCGTTGGCCGCACGTAACATCGACGTTTGAATTCATTGTGCATCATGGTCGGCGAGCCTGGAATTTTTATGACCGTTAATGTGAAAGTCGCGT
>DIME01000049.1:38766-41465 GCA_002425405.1 Candidatus Accumulibacter vicinus | reverse complement strand
GGAAAAGTCATGACCGTTAGTCAGCGGTGGCGATTGATGGCGTTACGGGTCGCCTCGGCGACGCTACGGGCGGTATTGGCGTAGTCTTCACCCTTTCCGGCGTAGAGGATGGCACGCGAGGAATTGATGATCAGGCCGACGCCACTGGCGGTGCAGCCGGCGCGTACCGTGGTTTCGATATCGCCACCTTGTGCGCCGATGCCAGGAACGAGCAACGGCATGTCTCCGATCAGCGTTCGCACGCGCGCGATTTCGCTGGGAAAGGTCGCGCCGACCACGAGCGCGCATTGGCCATTGACGTCCCATTCCTTGCTGACCAGGCGGGCCACCCTTTCATAGAGTTTTTCACCGCCGACATCGAGGAACTGGAGATCACTACCCCCAGGATTCGACGTGCGGCACAGCAGAATGATGCCCTTGTCGCGATACGCCAGATAGGGTTCGATCGAATCCCGCCCCATGTACGGATTGATGGTGACGGCATCGGCCTGGAAGCGCTCGAAAGCTTCGATGGCATATTGTTCGGCGGTGCTGCCGATGTCACCCCGTTTGGCATCGAGGATCACGGGCGTCGCTGGATGCCGGATATGAATGTGCTCGATCAGTGCTTCGAGTTGATCTTCGGCGCGGCGAGCAGCGAAGTAAGCGATCTGCGGTTTGAAACAGCAGACCAGGTCTGCCGTAGCATCGACGATGGCGCGACAAAACTCGAAAATGGCGTCCGGTCTGTGTTGCAAGTGGGCGGGGAATCTTGCCGGATCGGGATCGAGACCGATGCACAGCAGGGTATTGTTTTCGCGCCATACCGAGTTGAGAGCTTTGATAAAGTTCATGGGCTGATGACCTGTTGCAAAGGCCTCATTCTAACGGCCATAACGTTCCCAGGAACCCCGATTTTTCCTCCGACCTCTTTCCTGCTTGCAGGTGCGGGGGAGATTCGTGAGTCGCTGACGCGACTTCCACATTGAAAGGTTTTGCGCCTGGGCATGGCGAAGACAGGATGAGCCGCGACGCGCACGGCATTGCTGGCCAGGCAGATTTTGGGTTGAGGAGATGGCCTTGAAAACAATCGAGCAGCACGATTATCTTGCAATGCGTGCCGGGGCATTGGTCATCGAAGCAGATGGATTTGGCGAAAAGGTTCTGCGACTGGCCGACGGTACGATGCTCAAGCTCTTTCGGCGAAAGCGCTGGTTGTCCTCCGCAGCCTGGTATCCCTATGCCCAGCGTTTCGCTGACAACGCGGTCGCACTGCGTAAACGTGACGTACCGGTGCCGGAGATCATCGATGTCTTGCGAATCCCTTCGATTGCGCGCGACGCCGTACACTACCATCCACTGCCCGGGAAGACGTTGCGCGAGCTGCGCTGCGAAGGCCTGGATCCGGAGACCGAACAAGAGCTGAAGAACGCATTCACCTGTTTCGTGATTCGCTTGCATGAGAGTGGAGTGTATTTTCGTTCGCTGCACCTGGGTAACGTAGTCTGCCTGCCCGATCGGCGCCTGGGCCTGATCGACATTGCGGATGCGCGGATCGGCGGCAGTCGCCTGGGGAAGCACAAGCGCGCGCGCAATCTCCGATGCCTGCAGCGCATTGCTGGCGAAAGCGAGTGGCTGGATTTCCACAGGGTGCTCAATGCCGGATGATGCCTCTGGAAATTCCGGTCAATGCAGGTCGTGCGCATGCGCCTGACCCTGCGCAATGAAACATGCGCCAGTGAGAAACTGCCCAGGAGGAATTTTGTCGCTCATTGCCGCTGTGCGGCGACGAGCATTTCGATCACTGGCAGTACATCCGGTCGGACGCCGCGCCACAGAAAAAACGATTCGGCGGCCTGTGCAACCAGCATGCCCAGGCCGTCGGTGACGAACCCGGCGCCGCTGGCCAGCGCCTGCGTCATGAAGGGGGTATTTCCCCGACCGTATGCCATGTCATAAGCCAGCGAATCCGGTGCAAAACAGTCGGCGGGTAGTGGCAGGCGCTCGCCACCGAAACTTGCCGAGGTGGCGTTGATGAGCACATCGAACTGCTGATCGGCCATGTCCGCAAAGCCGCCGGCGGCAAGATGACCACGATCGGCAAACCTGGCGATCAGCGCTTCCGCCTTGCCAGGTGTGCGGTTGACCACCCGCAGTTGGGCAGGGCCTTCTTCGAGCAGGGGGAGCAAGACGCCGCGCGCAACCCCGCCGGCACCTATCAGAAGAACCCGTTTGTGACGTAGCGAAATTCCCAGGCGGACCTGAATGTCGTGTACCAGGCCGATGCCATCGGTGTTATCACCAAGCACACCGCTCTCGTCAAACTTGAGCGTATTGACCGCCTGCGCCAACTGTGCCCGCTCGGTCAGGTGATCGGCGATCATCACCGCGTCGACCTTGAAGGGAATCGTGACGTTCAACCCTTTGCCGCCCTCCCTGCAGAATTCGGCCACGGCTTCCGCAAAACCACCGATGGGTGCAGAAATGGCTGCGTAGCTCATGTCCTGGCCGCATTGTCGAGCAAAGGCGGCATGTATCAAGGGTGACTTGGTTTGGGTGATCGGGTTTCCGATTACTGCATAGCGGTCAGTCATGTATTTTCCTTGGCATCGAGAACAACCATCCAGAGCCACTCAACGAGGATGAATCCGGGTAGACAAGACTGGGCTGCCGCAACGGCCGCCTGCAAGAGTCTGTCCAGCCGCTGCCATGCCGGCTGC
>DIME01000049.1:35597-38484 GCA_002425405.1 Candidatus Accumulibacter vicinus | reverse complement strand
AAGAACGGGTGAGCGATCGAGAAGTCGCCAGGCGTGGTACTCGACCGAGCGGCATCTCCGAGTACGACAAGTATCCCATCAATCGGCCGGGGATGCTGCAGCGCTTTGCGCGGCTGGGGGCTTGCACGCCTACCTCCAGGCCGGTACATTGGAAACCCCTGCCGCCAGTACGATTCCTGGGCGACTCGCTCAGGGGCTTGCGGGAGTTCCCGAGGCGGTCGGGCAGGATGCGGGCTCGCAGCGGGCGAGCGGCCCGACGATTTCAGGTCCATATCTTCCGGCAAGGGCCTCGACGAATCCTGACCCGATGCAGCGCACCCGGACTGGACGCTTACCATGGGAGCAGCAAGGCATGCGACTCTATCTGTCTTCGACGCTGTCCGACCTGCAGGACGAACGGCGGGCGGTCAAGGAAGTCCTCAGCGGCGACTACACGGTCGTCGAGAGCTACGAGGCCGACCCACGACCGCTCTGGCAAAGCTGTGTCGCCGACGTCGCCTCGTGCGCGATCTACATCGGCATCGTCGGCCTGCGCTATGGATTCGTTCCGCCGGGGCAGGGCAAGTCGATCACCGAACTCGAGTTCGACGCGGCGCTGGCGGCGGGTAGGCCTTGCTTCGTCTTCGTCAAGGAAGCTGCCGCTATCCCGGCCTCCCTTACCGACCTCTACACGCAGGAGAACGATCCTGCGCTGATCAAGGCGTTTCGCGAGCGCCTGTTGTCCGGAGCGAACAATATCCCGCGGGCAGCGCTGTTCACCACCGCCGAGGATCTGAAGGTGAAGGTTCTCAGGGCGCTGCCGCGGCAGGCGCGGGGAACGGGGGCGTCTGAGGAATCGATCGACCCGCCGCCGCCGCCGCCGCCGACGACCGAACTGCAGAAACTGCTTCTGACTTACCTGCAGGAAAGCTGGCCGACGTTGCGCACGCAGCAGTCTTTCACGCGCGCGGATCTGTTCCAGGGCCTGGAGCAGGCGGCGGTGCCACTCGGCCCCGAGCGCGCCTTCGCCATCGCCTGCGACAAACACCCTCTCGACGTTCTGGTGGATGCCCGAGAATTCTTCAAAGCCCGATCCGCGCGAGGTCTCTCTGCTGCGGCGTCGGTTTCAGAAGCCGACGGCATCGTCTGCGGCGCCATCGTCCGCTATGCACTGGTCGCCGCCGAGCGCTACGTCGTTGGTAAGGTCGAGGAAGGTGCCGATAGGCATCGCCCGGACCACGACCCTGTGAGGAGCTCCGATCATCTGGTGGCCTGCATCGAGGCTGCTATGCGCTTGGGGTTTGGATTGTGTTTCTCTGCCGGGAACCCGCAGCCCGAGAACGTCTTCCGCCTCGTCCATCCGGTTCCTGAACCTGGCGTGTCGGGCGAAGAAGGCGAGGCGCTCTCGGCGGCTGAACTGCTGGCAACACTCGAGCGGGGCGAGTTGCAGACAGGCAGGGATTTCGACCGGAACTACGTGAAAACCATCATTAAGAAACGCGCCAAGAAACTGCAAACGGGGCTGGTGGTGAGCGCCGATGCCGAAGGCCGCTTGCAGAGCGCCGACAGGCGAGCCGAACTTCTTCAATACTTGAAAGACAAGTTCGAACTCCAGACTTTCTTCCACCAGCGAGCGCACGAGACAATGCCGCGTTGGGCAAAGGAAATGCAGGATACTTTGCTGCACGCGCTCGGCCCGATTTTTGCCATTTCGCTCGAGAACGCGAAAACCAAGGAGGAAAGTATGCCCGAAAAAACTGACCAACAGGCCCCCCGATGACCTCGACCGCCCTCCCCAATTCTCCGTTCAACAAGCTGCAGTCCGGCGCCGTCCAGGAGCTTCGGGAATCTCCCGGCCAGGCGCGTGCCTGGCACCAGTGGTCGGCGGCCGAAATCGACGCGCTGACGCTGGCCTACGCGGCGCGCCGGCCGCTGCTCGTGCGGGGCGAGCCGGGTACCGGCAAGACGCAGCTCGCGCGTGCGGCGGCCGACGCCCTCGGCTGGCGCCTGCACACCGAAACGATCCATCCGCGCTTCGAGCCGCCCGAGCTGCTGGCGCGTTTCGACGCCGTTCGCCGGCTCGCCGACGCGCAGGCGGGCGCAAGCGCCGAAGAGAAACTCGCCGACCCGACGCGTTACTGGCGGCCCGGCGTGCTCTGGAAAGCCTTCGGCTGGGAGTCGGCGCAGCCCTTCCTGGCCGCCGACGAGCGCAGCGTCGATCCGGCGGTGCCGGCCGGGCACGTCGTCCTGATCGACGAGATCGACAAGGCCGACAGCGACCTGCCGAACAGCCTGCTCGAAGTCCTGGCGCAGCGCAGCTTCCGCGTCGAACCCCTGGCGCAGCCGATCGGCGGCCCGCAGGTGCAGCCGCCGCTGATCGTCATCACCACCAACGAGGAGCGCGAACTGCCGGCGGCCTTCCTGCGCCGCTGCATCGTCCTGACGCAGCAGCCGGACCCGGGAATGAGCTATCGCGACTGGCTCGTCAGACGCGGCGCGGCGCATTTCGCGGAATTGCCCGCGACCTCGCCCACGGCCAGTCCGCGACGCGCCGAGCTGATCGCGGCCGTGATCCTCGAGAAAGCGGCCGAGCAACTGGTCAGCGACCGGCAGCAGGTCAGCCAGCTCAACCTGCCACCACCCGGCCTCGCCGAATACCTCGACCTGCTCTACGCGCTGCACGAACTCTTTCCAGGCCAGACCGGCGCGCAGCAGCAGTGGCTCGGCCGCCTCTCGGCGTACGGCTATCTCAAGCACGGAGTCGTTGCCGGCCAGTCCGGCGTGTCGCAGACGCGAGCGCCGATCGACGGCCTCGCCGAGCCGCCGGCGGAGCGCGGCTGAATGATTAATGTGAAAGTCGCGTCCACGAATCTCCCCTCCCCAGTTGTGGGGGAGGGGTCGGGGGAGA
>DIME01000049.1:32617-35287 GCA_002425405.1 Candidatus Accumulibacter vicinus | reverse complement strand
TGACTTTCATGATCAGGGGTGTTTTGCAAAGTCATGACCGTTAGTCGCGGCTTCGCCGGCCGCGCCGACCTGCTGCGCGCGGCCGTCGCCGCCCATGGTGCGCAACCGCCCGGCAGCAAGGAGACGATCCAAACCGCCCTGGCGCCGCTCGCCCGCCTCCTCGACCTGCATCCGCAGCCGGAGCCGGAGCAACGAAGCGATCTGCCGGCCGGCGAGCGGCAACAGCCAGCAGCCGACGCCGGCAGCACCGGGCCGCGTCAGACTTCCGCCGCCAACGTCGGGCGCCGGCCGCCCCTTTCGGCGGCGCATTTCGCGCTCGTCGAGTACGCCGTCGATGCCGCGGAGGCCCCGCCCAACAACGAGCCGTTGCTGCCGCTGACGCGTCTCGACTGCCAGCCGCGGCGATCCGGCAACGCGCCGCACTCGCCGCTGGTCGGCCGCACGCGCCTGTGGCCGGCGTTGCAGCGCGCGCTGGCGTCGCCACGGCGCGGCCCGCTCGACGTGCCGGCATTGGTCGGCGAGCTGTCGCTTTGGCGCTCGCCGCAGCGCCTGCCACGGCGGCTGCTGCGCCGCTGGGGGGGCGAGATGGACGTTGTCGTCGATCTCGCGCACCGGCTCGTTCCTTACGACGCCGACTATCGCCAGTTGCTGGATGAAGTGCGCCGGCGGCACGGCCAGGGCGGGCTGCGGCTGTGGGTCGTCGATGACTCGCCATTCGCCGCGCGCGCGGTCGTTGCGCGGGGCCGCGCGACCCTGCCCGTCGCCGGGCCGATTCCCTTGCCGCCGCCGGCGACGCGGGTGCTGATTCTCGGCGACCTCGGCCTGCTCGCCGGCGACCCGGCGCGCGCCGCGGCGTGGCAGGAGTTCACGCGCCGCCTCGCCGAACACGGCGCGCTGCCGGTCGCCTGGCTGCCGATGTCGCCGGCGCTGGTGCCGGCCGAAGCGCTGCGTTACACCGAGGTGCATTGCCTCGACGGCGCGCACGGGCTGCGTGCCCTGCGCGCGCGCAACGCCGGCACGGCGGCGGTGCCAGCGGCCGAATCGCCGCCGGCGGGCGTGGCGGCGCCACACCCGCTGCTGCCGGTGTTGCTGACGCGGCTGGCCTGCTGCGTTCGCGTCGAACCCGGATTGCTGCGCGCCTTGCGCCGCCTCGCCGCCGACACGGCCGCCGAGCCCGGCCTCGAGGCGATCGTCTGGTCGTACGCGCCGGTGGTCGCTGCCGGCAGCCGCTTCTGCGAAATCACTCCGGCCTACGTCGCCGATTACCGCGATCGCTTCTTCGCGCTTGCCGCCGCCGAGCAGCAGGAAATCCTGCGCCGGATGCTCGACGCGCACGCCTGGCGCGGTCGCTCGACCGAAAGCGCCGAACTGCTGATCTGGCAAGCACATTCCAGGCCGGCAGCGGCCAGCGACGAATTCGTCGCCCGGATCGACGAGGCGCGCGACTGGTTCGCGCGTTTCGGCGCCGGCGGCAGATCGGCGGTCGGCGATGCCGCCGGCTACGCCGGCGATCTCTTCCACCGCCACGGTGGCGACCGCGCCTGGATCGCGGCGAACTCGTCGCTGCTGGCGCCGATCTGGGCGCTGGCCGGTGTCGACGACATCCCCGCCGGACTGCAGCCGGCCGACGTCGCCGCTGCCCGCCAGCGCGGTGCTGCAGTCGCCAGCAGGTGGCGATTGCAGCAGCAGAACGACCGCTTCGTTCTGCTGCCCGATCGCGGCGAAGCGGGTCGCTGGCCGACGCTGATTCTCGAGGGCGGCGTTTTCTGCGGCCTGCGCACCGATGCCGGCTGGCGGCAGCGATGGCTCGAGCCGCGCGCGGCGCCGCTGACACTGCCGTTCGCACACGCAGCCAAACTCTCGGAGGTCGCCATCCACAGCGGCCGCCGTCATTATCGACTGGCTCGTCTGCAGCGCCCGCCGTGGGCGAAAGAGCTGGCGCGCGACGGGCATGGCCTCTATCTCGACGTCGACTGCAATGGTGTCGTGCAGCGTTTCCGCTGGATCGAACCCGGCGAGTTCATGATGGGTTCGCCGCCTGACGAGCCCGAGCGTTGGGGGGCCGAGGTGCCGCACCCAGTGACGCTGAGCCGCGGTTTCTGGCTCGCCGACACGGCCTGCACCCAGGCTTTATGGCAGGCGGTGACGGGCAACAACCCGAGCCGTTTTCAGGACGACCCACGCAATCCGGTCGAGCAGGTCAGTTGGGATGATGTCCAGACCTTCATCGGCAAACTCCGGCGGCGACTGCCGGGATTACCCGTGCGGCTGCCGACCGAGGCGGAATGGGAGTACGCCTGCCGGGCCGGGACGACGACGCCGTTCTCGTTCGGCGACCAGATCACCCCGGACCGGGTCAACTACGACGGCAACCACCCCTACGCCGGTGGCAAGAAGGGACGATATCGCGGGCAGACCGTGCCGGTGGCTTCCCTGCCTGCAAATTCCTGGGGCTTGTACGAGATGCACGGCAACGTTTGGGAATGGTGCGCCGACTGGTTTGGAGACTATCCGACGGGACCACAGGTCGATCCACAAGGTCCCCGGACTGGCGACGCCCGCGTGTTGCGCGGCGGCTCGTGGATCTTCAACGGCAGGAGCGTGCGTTCTGCCTGCCGCTACTGGCTCGAGCCAGGCAGGCTCAGCTTCAACATCGGGTTCCGGCTCGCC
>DIME01000049.1:0-32328 GCA_002425405.1 Candidatus Accumulibacter vicinus | reverse complement strand
TCGGGTTCCGGCTCGCCCTAGGTCCAGGCGAGCAGGTTCGGTCACCGGCGGAGCCGGTGACTGGGAAGGGGTTGGCGGCGGAGCCGACAACCCGGCGGTCGAGGACGACGGAGTCGTCCTCGACCGCGCCGCTGGTGTAGTGCCGTAGGTTGGGCTGAGCTTGCGAAGCCCAACACTGCAAACCCGGAGCGAGGAGGATGGGAACAGAAGGATGCGCTGATTGTTGGGCTTCGCAGGCTCAGCCCAACCTACACGCCACATGGGATGGAGCCAACGGCATGGACTTGCCGAAAACCATGGACCAGACGCGACGTCCTGCCGGCACGGTTTGTCGTGCCGGCGAACCGCAAGGCGCCCGGGGCGCCGGTAGGCGACCACGGCGGATGCCGGCGCCGACAGCCCCCCGGGTCGCCGACTCCGCGTACCGTCCGGCTGCCCGATGAAGCGCGACGCTCCCGCTGCCGGCACGCCTTTTCCGTCCGAAGACGAGCGGCGGCCGCCAGAGCTGCCGCCCGCCGGCGCGATCGCCTGGGGTGACGACGCCTACGGGCTGTGGATCGATGTCGACCTGGCTGGCGTCGTGCAGCGTTTTCGCTGGATCGAGCCCGGCGAATTCATGATGGGCTCGCCGGCAGACGAAGTCCAACGATTTGACGACGAAGGGCCGCGTCATCGCGTGCGCTTGACCAAGGGGTTCTGGCTTGCCGACACTGCCTGCACACAGGCGCTGTGGAGGGCGGTGATGGGCGGGGAAAATCCGGGCCGTTTCCAGGAAGACGTGCGCAACCCGGTCGAGAACGTGTCGTGGGATGACGTGAGTGACACCAACGGTTTCCTGCAGCGTGTCGGGGCGCGGTTGCCGGGTGTGGTTGCGGAATTGCCGACCGAGGCCGAGTGGGAGTACGCGTGCCGGGCGGGGAGCGAGACGCCGTTCAGTTTCGGCGCGACGATCAGCACGCAGCAGGCCAACTATGATGGCAACTCCCTCTATGCCGGAGGCGAGAAAGGCGAATACCGGAAGAAGACCATGCCAGTGAAGTCGTTTGCGCCGAACGGCTGGGGTCTCTACGAGATGCACGGCAACGTCTGGGAGTGGTGTGCCGACGGAATGCGGACTTACGACGGCAACGACCAGGAGGATCCGCGTGGCCCCGAGGGGTCTGCCCCCCGCGTCGTGCGCGGCGGCTCGTGGGACGGCGAGGCCAGGTGGCGTCGCTCCGCTTACCGCAGCGTGAGGCACCGCGACCTCCGCGACGTGTTCCTCATCGCCCTGGGGTTCCGCTTTGCCCTGAGGTCCACCAGTCAGGAACAGGAGGCAGGCGCGGAGCGCCTGCCTGAGGCAAGCCGGGTCACGCGGGACGCGTGACCCGGCCGGTGATTTTTTCTGCAACTACGGGGACAGTATTTCAATCTGAATCACCCCCTGTGCGCGCGCGGGCTTGCATCCCGGCGCAGATCGCGGAAAATGCCGGGGTCGCCACCGACCCTGTTCGGCAGGCTCCCCCATCAGTGAGGTGGCAGATCTTGCCTGCAACAAATCCATCCGGTCGTGTCGAAGAGGACAGACGCCTGCAGCCCGAACAGGAGGCCAATCCCCCGACCCAGGCCGGTGAAACGCTGATCAGCGTCATCATTCCGACCTATAACTACGCGCATCTGCTGCCGCGAGCGCTCGCTTCGGTGTTCGTGCAGATGGCTGACGATGTCGAACTGATCGTCGTCGATGACGGCTCGACCGATGCCACCCCCGAGGTTCTGGCAAGCCATGCCGCGCGCTACCCGCGGTTGCAGCTCCTCGCGCAGGTCAATGCCGGTGCCGCAGCGGCACGCAATCACGGGATTCGTGCGGCACGCGGTCGTTATGCGCTGCTGCTCGACGCGGACGACGAGTTGCTGCCGGGTGCGCTGGCGTGTCTGCGCACGCTGCTGGCAGAGCATCCGGCGGCGGGCATGCTGCTCGGTGCGCAGGTTTCGGTTTACCCGGACGGTCGCCAGCGCCTGCGCCTGCCGAAGCCGGTGCCGCCTGCTTCCGCATGTGAACTGGCCAAACGCTACCTGCTCGAAAAGCGCGTGTCGATTTCGCATGGCTGTTCGCTGTTTCGCCGCGATCTGCTCCTGCAAAGACCCTACCCGGAAAACCTGCGCGGCGGTGAAGACGTGGCGGTTTTTGCGCATCTCCTGGTCAGCGCCCCGGTCGTCGTCACCTGTGAACCGCTGGCGCGCATCCACAAACATCCGGACAGCCTGCGCCACCAGCGCGATGGGGAAGAAGCGCGCGCGCGTGCAATGGTCTCCGAAGTCTTTGCCGGGCTGCCTCCCGAATGTCAATCGCTGCGCCGACGCTACCAGGCGCAGCGCTATCTGTCCCTGTTTCGTACCGCCCTGCTGGCTGGCGAGCGCTCGACGGCCAGGCACTATTATCGTGATGCCTTTCGCCTGAGTCCCTGGCAGGCCTTGCGGGGGCGCCACCTGCGCAAGGCCCTTCGCTTGCTGGCAGGGCTGTGAGGAGGCCTGGATGTGGTTATTGAGAGCTGATGGGGTGACCGCGCTGCCGCGGGTTTCGCCAGCGCGGCTCGCGTTTCTCGGCAGCTTGCTGCTTTCGCTGCTTGCTGTTGCCGGCACGGTGACCCTTGCCAAGGATGCTGCGCGTTACCTGTACGTCAGCCAGCAGATTGTCGAGCAGGGCCCGCGAGTGGCCTTCGAGCTGTTCAGCTGGCCCTGGTTTTCACTGTTGCTGGCGGCGACGCAGCGGCTCCTGGGCATTTCGCTGGAACTCGCGGCCTACCTGTGGTGTGCTTTCCTGATGGCGGGAACCTGCGCCCTGCTGGTGGCGATCACGCAACGCTTCGTGATCGGCAGCGGCTATTGGGCTTGCCTGGTGGTGTTGTCGATTCCTGCCTTCAACCACTTGCGCTACGACATCATCCGGGAGTTCGGATTCTGGTTTTTCTGTACCCTGGCGCTGTGGCTGGCGCTGCGCTGGCTGGAACGTGCCGGCTGGCTGCGCGCGCTGCTGCTGCAACTGGCCATCGTCGCCGCGGTGCTGTTTCGCATCGAGGCGGTTCTCCTTTATCCGGCGCTGGCGCTTTGCCTGCTGGCCGATCTGAAAACACGCCAGGCCTGGATACGGCTGCTGCAGATCAGTCTCCTGCCGCTGGCCGGACTGCTGGTCGCGGTGGTCTGGCTGCTTTCCGGGCATGCGCTTGCGCAGGAACGTGTCGACTACGTCCTGTCTCTGGTGAGTCCGCAGAATTTCCTGGCGCGCTTCGATCTGATGGCCAGCAGGTTTGCCGAAGTGGCGCTGGCGAAGTACTCTGCAGATGATGCCCGGCGCATCGTCTTCTTCGGTTTGTTGCTGACTTTGATCAGCAAGTTTGTCGCGCTCTGCGGGCCTTTCGCCCTGACCCTGCTGTATCGTCCCGGCTGGCGTGGCGTCGCTGAGTTCTGGCACAAGCTCAGGCCGATGGCCTGGGCCTGGCTCATTTATTTTGGCCTGTTGCTGATTTTCTTCGTACAGGAGCGATTCATCAACTCGCGTTACGTCAGCTTCCTGAATCTGCTGGCCGTTCCGTTGCTGACCGTGTTCGTGATGTCTTTTGCCAGGGATTTCCCACGCCTTGCGAAAATCCTCGTGACCGTGTCCCTGTTGGTGATGCTGCAGAACGTCGTCTCGTTTGCCCCGAAGAAAACGCATTACCTCGAAGCTGGCGCCTGGTTATCGCAACACACCCATCCTGCCGACGCGATATTCTATGAGGACTCACGACTGGCCTATTACGCGGGCCGGGGCTATCCCTACATGCCGTTCGATCGCGAACAGGCGATGAGTGCCGAGCAGGCACCGAACTTCCGCTATTTCGTCCTCATCGACAAGCCTGGAGACGCCGCGCTGCAACGCTGGATGGCGCAGCAACACAAGCAGGTGCTGAGCCGGTTCTCGAATCGCAAGGGCGATACCGTCCTGGTGATCGGCGATTGAGGGCGGTCCGGCGGACGACCGCGTGCAGCATACGCCGCCCGCCAATACTCGGCGTTCGCTGTGCGCTTCCTCCTGCAGCGTCGGGTACTGAAGGTGACGCCGGGTGCGCGGGCTCCGCAACTTGTCCTACGACAATGCGGGCGGCGCTTCAGAAACCCCAGATCTGGTTGATGCGGACAAAGCCTGTCTGTCCCTCGCGATGGCGCACCTTGACCCAGCCGCCGGGAGAAGTTTCGAGATACTCGAGAGAAACGTTCTTTTCCGCTTCGAAGACGAGGGCTGCGGCCTCGTCGGCGTTTTGCCGGACCTGGGCGCGCGCAACCGTGACGATGACCGAACGCCGCTTGACGAGCGCCGCCGCCTCGATCCACGCCAACCCGCCGTCGGCATCGCGTACCTTCGACCATCCCTCGAGGTTGACCACCAACTCGACCGGCGTGCCTCGTCTGATCACGAAAAGCTTGCTGCCTCTGAGCGATGGCGCATCGTAGAGCACCGTCGCAATGTTGACGGTGCGATATTCAATTGCCAGCGCCGGCACGGCAAGTCCTGCGCCCAGCAGCAAGCCCAGCAGCCGCTTCATCGACGCGCCTTACTGGATCGTGGCCGCGCTCGCTGCATCCTTCGCCGCTTCCTGTTGCTGCAAACGAGACATGTACAGAGCCTCGAAATTGACCGGCTGCAACAGGACCGGCGGGAAACCGGCGCGGATCACGGCATCGGAAACGACTTCGCGAGCGTAGGGGAAGAGAATGTTGGGGCAGGCAATCGACAGCAGGGGTTCCATGTTCTCGTCGGGAACGTTCTGGATGCGGAAGATGCCGGCCTGACCCACCTCGACCAGAAACACCGTCTTCTCTTCGATCTTGGAGGTCACGGTGGTCGTCAAGGTCACTTCGAAGACGCCCTCGCCGATACCCTGGGCATTGGTCTGCAACTGGATGCTGACCTTGGGAGCTTCGCGCTCGAGAAAAATCTGTGGCGCATTGGGTACTTCAACCGACAAATCCTTGATGTAGAGCTTTTCGATCGCAAAGACCGGGTTGTCTTGCGCGGGGGTTTCCTGTTCGCTCATGGTAATTCTCTAACCTTTGTTGTAGATGGGTGGGTAAAGCTCGGGAAATGGGTGTCAGATGCGGGTGTCAGATGCCTTCAACCGCAAGCAGGGGCATCAATTTGCCCGCACGGTCGAGTGCAACGAGTTCGTCGGAACCTCCGACATGCGTATCGCCGATGTAAATCTGTGGAACGGTGCGCCTGGCCGTCCTTTCCAGCATTTCGGCACGGCGCTCGGGATCGAGATCGATACGCACTTTCTCGATGTCCACGACGCCACGGGCACGCAACAGTTGTTCGGCGCGAATGCAGTAGGGACAAACGGCTGTCGAGTACATCAGCACACGCGGCATGGCGGTCATTTGCGAGTTCCTTTCTTGAGCGGCAGACCGGCCTCGACCCACGCCACCGTACCGCCTTCGAGCGAGTGCACCTTGGAGAAACCGAGCTTGGCCAGTGTCGAGCAGGCAGAGGAAGCACGGGCGCCGGACTGGCAGACCAGGATCAGCGGCGTGTCCTTGAACTGCGCCAGCTCGCCGGCACGTTCCGCGAGTGATTCCGAGGGAATGTTGCGCGAGTCGCAGAGGTGCCCGGAAACGTACTCATTGGGCTCGCGAATGTCGATCAGCTGCGCATTTTCGCGGTTGATCAGCAGGGTCGCCTGCGTCGGCGTGAGCGAGTGGGCACCCCCAGGACGGCGCACCGAAAGCGCCAGCAGCATCGCGCCACTGACCACGGCAACGGCCACCAGCAAAATGTTTTGTTGAATGAATTCCAACTGAAACTCCAGAAACTGACAGGTCCAAAAAGGCGGCAGGACAAGCATGGGCGTGCGTCGCTGATGCGACTTTTGCCTCAATCTCCGCAAAAAACCTCGCGCATCATGCCAATCAACTGCAGCGTGCGGGCGTCACCGACACGATAGTAAACCCGATTGGCGTCCTTGCGCGCGAGCAGAACGCCCTTTTCGCGAAGGATTGCAAGGTGCTGGGAAATGTTGCTTTGCGAAGTGCCTACCGTTTCGACGATCTCTTGCACACAAACATCCTGATCGCCAATCACGCACAGTATCTTGAGGCGCAATGGATGCGATATCGACTTCAGCGCACGTGCCGCCTGCTCGATATGTTCCTGCTTGTCGATGATACTGGTCCGGATAGGCACGACGATATGACCGACTCTTCAATTATCATATAATCGGCCATTATAGAGCAAAACCCTGACTGCAGGAGAACACCGCCAATCCTGGGCAGCGGAAGGTTTTTGCAAACCGACCCGGGTTTCAGCAAGGGATGTGCCGCTCATTGACGAGAAAGCATTCTTTTCCCTCATGCACCACCGCTCACGGTCGAACAGGATCGACCGCCGTCGCGGCCGATGCCGGGCGGACCGCAATGCATCCCTGGCGCTGCTGGCCTGTCGCACTGCTGATCATGTCTGCACTGCTGGCGTTCGGCGGGACCGCCCGCAGCAGCCAGAACGTCCGGGAGACGGCCGCGGCGTCGCTGAGCGAGGTCGCCGAACGTCAGGACGACCTGAAATCGCTGCGTTCCCAGATCGATGCGCTGCGCAAGGAAATGGCCAGCGCCGAAGGTTCGCGCCGAGAGGCCATCGATCAGTTGCAGGATGTCGAGCAGGCCATCTCGTCCACCCAGCGCGAACTGCACGGGCTGACGACACAGATCGACAAGCTGCAGGCCAGGTTGCAGGATCTCGGTAGCCAGGCGCGCGAACTCGAAAGGACGCTGAGCATACAGCAGACGCAACTGGAAAAGCTGCTCTACCGGCAGTACCTGCGCGGCACCCCGGACCCATTGCGACTGTTTCTCAACGGTGACGACCCCAACCAGCTGGCTCGCGATTTCCACTATCTCGAGGCCATCGGCCGGGCGCGCGGACAGATTCTGCGCGAGGTCGAGGCTACCCTGCAGCGCAAGCAGGCGATCGTTTCCGAGACCCGCCAACAGACCGCGCTATTATCCGCCATCGAGGCCCGGCAGAAGGAAGAACATGCCAGACTGCTCGCCCAGCGCCAGCAGCGCCAGGCGATGCTGGACAAGATATCGACGCAGATCGCGGGACAGCGACGCGAGATCGGCAATCTGCAACGCGACGAAAAGCGCCTGACGGAACTCGTTGACCGACTGTCGAAAATCATCGCCGCCAGGGCCGCCGAAGCGCGGGAGGCTCGCCGGGAGGCACTACGGGCAGCGCATCGGCGCGAGCCGCCGCGGCAGGGGGCGCCCCAGGAGAAGCTGTTGCGAACACCGCCCGCCGACCCGGAGGGGTCTGCGCGTGCCGGGCCGCCCGCCGAGGAAGATCCGGCAGGCGGCGCAGCGGCGCCGGCGGTCCGCGCCGAGAATCCACCGCTGGTCGCCGACAGGCTGGCCAGCATGAAAGGGCAACTGCGACTGCCGACGCGCGGCTCGATCAGCAATCGATTTGGCGCTCCGCGACAGGAGGGCAGCACCTGGAAAGGTCTGTTCATCCTGGCCAGCGCCGGCAGTGAGGTCCGGAGCATCGCGGCCGGGCGGGTGGTTTTTGCCGAGTGGATGCGCGGCTTCGGCAATTTGCTGATCATTGACCATGGCGGCGGTTATCTGTCGATCTATGCCAACAACGATTCGCTGCGCAAACAGGTCGGCGACGAGGTGCAGAGCGACGAAGCGATCGCCACAGTGGGCAACAGCGGTGGGAATCCTGAATCCGGTTTATACTTTGAGCTTCGTCACCAAGGGAAACCGCTCAATCCGCTGGTTTGGGTTAGCCCGAAATGAGGTGCAGACTGGAGTGAGACAAATGGGTAAGTTGAAACAGGCCGGGCTGGTTTGTGCCGGGGTCGTGGGTGGCGTTCTGATCAGCCTGCAGTTTTCGGCGATTGCCGACAAGGAGATGCGCGCCAGTCTGCCTGTTGAGGAACTGCGTACGTTTGCCGAGGTATTCAATGCCATCAAGACCGGCTATGTCGAGCCGGTGGACGACAAGAAACTGATTACGCATGCCATCAGCGGCATGCTCTCCAACCTCGATCCGCACTCGAGTTATCTGGACGCCGACGCCTTCAAGGATCTGCAGGTCGGCACACAAGGCGAGTTCGGCGGCATCGGCATCGAAGTGGGCATGGAAGACGGTCTGGTCAAGGTGATTTCGCCGATCGAGGACACCCCTGCCTATCGCGCCGGGGTGAAACCCGGCGACCTGATTTTCAAGATCGACGACACCCTGGTCAAGGGCCTGACCCTGAGCGAAGCAGTCAAGCGCATGCGCGGCAAACCGAAATCCCAGATCAGGCTGTCGATCATCCGCAAGGGTGAAGCCAAACCGCTGGACATCACGCTGGTGCGTGAAGTGATCAAGGTACAGAGCGTCAAGTCGAAACTCCTCGAGGGGGGCTATGGTTATCTGCGCGTCACTTCTTTTCAGGAGAATACCGGCGCTGCAGTGGTCAAGCATCTGGGCGATCTATTCAAGCCTGGTTCGCTCAAGGGCCTGGTACTCGATCTGCGCAATGATCCCGGCGGCCTGCTCAACAGCGCGGTCGGCGTCTCGGCGGCCTTCCTGCCTCCGGATATCCTGGTCACCTCGACCGATGGACGCACCCCCGATGCCAAGCACCGCTTTTCCGCCTCGCCAGCAGACTATCTGCGCGGCAGCCGCGAAGATTACCTGAAGGCACTGCCGCCCGAGGCGCGCAAAGTGCCGATGGTGGTGCTGGTCAATGGTGGCTCTGCTTCGGCTTCCGAAATCGTCGCCGGTGCGCTGCAGGACCACAAACGTGCGATCATCCTCGGCACCACGACCTTCGGCAAAGGCTCCGTGCAAACCGTCCTGCCATTGCCCGGGAACACTGCCATCAAGCTGACGACCGCTCGCTACTTCACCCCGTCGGGTCGTTCAATCCAGGCCAAAGGCATCGTGCCGGACATCGTCGTCGAGGAGAATGCCAACGGCAGTTCGACCGAGCGTTTGCGGGAAGCCAACCTCGATCATCACCTCGACAACAACAAGGAACCCGCCCCGACGATCAAGGAGACGCCCGCCAAGCCGCCCGTCAAGGCCACACCGATCAAGACGAGAAGCGGTGCGACGAAAGACGAGCCCGATGAGTCCTCCGAGCTTCCGAGCCGTGAAATTGCTTCGAAAAAGGACTATCAGTTGAACCAGGCGCTGAATCTTCTCAAGGGGATGCAGATCATGCAGAGCCAGCGGTGAACCCGTCTTGCGGAGTGGAGAAAGTGAAACGACCAGAAGCGACAGCGCACAAGGCGACAGCGATCCGTAAACAGCGGAATATCCTGTTTGCCAAATTCCCGCCAGGCCAGGTACCCGAAGCCAGCGACTTTCTCGGCAGGCTGGAGGACCTGGAAATTGAACGGCGTGAACAGCAGCGTGCACTCGGCGTCGCCTACGATCTCCGCCGCCACTGCCTGCAGGAACTCGAAGGCACACTCGAAGATCAGGGCTACCATCTCGACAACACGCTGATGAGCAAGATGATGCGCGCACTGATCTACTACGTCGAGGAAACGCAACTGCACAACCTCGAAACCCCCGAGCGGCTGCTCAAACGCTCGCAGTCGGAAGCCTATACCCACGCCTGGGAACGTCATCCGCACGGCGACCACGACGATACCCCGCCGGAGTGGCGCGAATACAAGTAAGGCCTGGTCGATGGACGACGGACAGTTGCTGCGCTACAGCCGGCATATCCTGCTTGAGGAGATCGGCGTCGAAGGGCAGCAGCGGATACTCGATGCGAAAGTGCTGATCGTCGGTGCCGGGGGGCTGGGTTCGCCGGCTGCGCTCTACCTCGCGGCGGCCGGCATTGGGAGAATCACCCTCGCCGACGGCGATACGGTGGACCTCACCAACCTGCAGCGCCAGATTCTCCATACGCAGGAGCGGATCGGTCAGCCGAAAGCCCTCTCCGGACAGGTCGCGTTACATGGTGTCAATCCCGAAGTGGTGGTCGAGGCGATCACCACCCGCCTGGCCGGTGCAGCGCTGCAGGAGCTGGTCGCCAATGCGGACGTGGTTCTCGATTGCTGCGACAATTTTGCCACGCGACACGAGGTCAACCGGGCCTGCGTCAGGCACCGTAAGGCACTGGTTTCCGGCGCGGCGATCCGCTTCGCCGGACAGCTTGCGGTATTCGATAGCGGTCGCGATCGCACTCCCTGCTACCACTGCCTGTTTCCCGAAGCCGAGGAGGTCGAAGAGGAACGCTGCGCGACGATGGGAGTATTCGCGCCGCTGACCGGCATCATCGGCACGATGCAGGCCGCCGAAGCCCTCAAACTGATTGTCGGCAGTGGCGAGGTGGTGCTGGGCCGTCTCTGGCTGCTCGATGGTCTGTCGATGGAATGGCGCAGCATCCGGTTCGGACGAGACCCGGAGTGTCCGGTATGCGCCGGGCTCAACTGAAGCGGGCGAGCAGACGCAGGTCGGAACCCAGCGAACGGATGTCACGAATCGCGAGTGTGCGCCGGGCGGCCAGCGATTCGAGCGCGGGCAGGTCGAACATGCCGCGTGCCACCTCACCGATCAGACAGGGCGCGAGATAGAGCAGCAGTTCATCGACCAGACCCGTACGCAGCAGCGAGCCACTGAGTCCGAAACCGGCTTCAGCATGCACTTCGTTGATGCCACGCCGGGCGAGTTCGTTGAGCAGGGCCGGCAGATCCACCTGTCCATCGGGACCGGGCAGCAGAACGACTTCGGCACCACGCTGCCGCAGGGCAGCGGTCCTGGCCGGTGCATCGACAGCGGCGGCGACCAGAACCGTGCCATCGTCGAGCACTCTGGCGTCGAGCGGCAGTTCGAGGCGGCTGTCCACGACCACCTTCAAGGGCTGACGCAATGCCCCGACCAGGTTTTCCACTCCGCGCACATTGAGTTGTGGATTGTCGTGACGGATCGTGCCGATACCCGTCAGGATCGCGCAGGCACGCGCTCGCCAGCGATGACCATCCTGCCGTGCCGCCGGGCCGGTCAGCCACTGGCTGGCACCATTCTGCAGCGCCGTCCTGCCATCGAGGCTGGCCGCCAGCTTCAGCCGCAGCCATGGCCGGGAACGTGTCATGCGTGCGACGAAACCGATATTGATCTCGTGCGCCTCGTCAGCCAGCAAGCCACACTCGGCCAGCAGTCCGGCCGCGCGCAGGCTGGCCAGACCCTGCCCGGCGACCAGCGGATTGGGGTCCTGCATCGCAGCGACCACCCTGGTCACCCCGGCAGTGAGCAGCGCTGCAGTGCAGGGAGGCGTTCGGCCATGGTGACTGCAGGGTTCGAGGGTGACATACGCGGTCGCCCCGCGCGCTTTCTCGCCAGCGGCCTGCAAGGCGTGAACTTCGGCATGTTCCGCCCCGGCTCGCACATGCCAGCCTTCACCGACAATCTGTCCGGCGTTGACGATGACACAACCGACGCGCGGATTGGGCGTCGTGGTGTACAGGCCGCGCTCGGCAAGGCGAAGCGCCAGCGCCATGAATTGGTGATCCGCCGCGCTGAACGCCGGCGCCATCAACGGCCGAGTGGCTGCGCAGGATGCGGCACGTCGGGGGAAACCTCGAGAATGACCTTGGAGAACTCGTCTACATCCTCGAAATTCCGATACACCGAAGCGAAGCGGACGTAGGCGACCTTGTCGAGTTTCTTCAGCTCGCGCATGACCATTTCACCCAGCTTCTCCGAGGCCAGTTCGCGCTCGCCCAGCGCCAGCAGTTTTTCCTCGATGCGGGCGATTGCCGCCTCGACAGCATCGACGCTCACCGGTCGCTTGCGCAGCGCCAGCCAGAGACTGGCGGCAAGCTTCTCGCGGTCGAAATCGACCCGCGAGCCGTTCTTCTTGATGACTTGCGGCAGGCGCAAACCGGCCCGCTCATAAGTCGTGAAGCGCTTGTCGCAGGTCAGACAGCGCCGCCGCCGCCGCACGATATCGCCGTCGTCGTTGATACGGGTGTCGGCGACGGCCGTTTCGTCAGCGCCGCAGAACGGGCATTTCATCTCGCCGAGCCGCCATAGACCGGAAATTTCCGGCAGAGATTCGAGACCTCGGCGCGCACGCGCGCCAGCACCTCGGCGTCGCTGGGCGCATCGAGCACATCGGCGATCAGGTGGGCAACCTGCTCGGATTCGATCTCGGTGAAACCACGCGTGGTCATCGCCGGCGAACCGAGGCGGATACCCGAGGTCACGAAGGGTTTCTGCGGATCGTTCGGGATGGCATTCTTGTTGACCGTCATGTGCGCGGCGCCGAGCAGCGCCTCGGCATCCTTGCCGGTGATGTTCTTGGCGCGCAGATCGACCAAAAACACATGCGATTCGGTTCGACCCGAGACGATGCGCAGCCCCCGTTCATCTGCCAATACCCTGGATAGTACGCGGGCGTTGGCGACCACCTGCTCCTGGTAACGACGGAAGGCGGGCGTCAGGGCCTCCTTGAAGGCGACGGCCTTGGCAGCGATCACGTGCATCAGGGGACCGCCCTGCAGACCGGGGAAGATCGCCGAATTGATCGCCTTTTCATGCTCGGCCTTCATCAGGATGACGCCGCCGCGCGGGCCGCGCAGGGTCTTGTGCGTCGTCGAGGTCACGACATCGGCGTGGGGCACCGGGTTGGGATAACAACCGGCAGCGATCAGACCCGCGTAGTGCGCCATGTCGACCATGAAGATCGCGCCGATTTCCTTGGCAACATGGGCAAAACGCTCGAAGTCGATACGCAGCGAGTACGCCGACGCGCCGGCGATCAGGATGCGCGGCTTGTGCTCGCGCGCCAGCGCTTCCATCTTCGCGTAGTCGATCGCTTCGTTCCGGTCGAGACCATAGGCCACGACCTTGAACCATTTGCCGGACATGTTGAGCGGCATGCCGTGTGTGAGATGGCCCCCTTCGGCCAGACTCATTCCCATGATCGTGTCGCCCGGTTTGGCAAAAGCCATCAGCACCGCCTGGTTGGCCTGCGACCCGGAATGGGCTTGAACGTTGGCGGCCTCGGCAGCAAACAGTTTCTTGAGGCGGTCGATGGCCAGTTGCTCGGCGACGTCGACATGCTCGCAGCCGCCGTAATAGCGCTTGCCGGGATAGCCCTCGGCATACTTGTTGGTCAGTTGCGAACCCTGCGCGGCCATCACCGCGCGGCTCACATAGTTTTCGGAAGCGATCAGCTCGATATGCTCTTCCTGACGCTGATTTTCGTTCTCGATGACCCTCCAGAGCTCGGGATCCACTTTCGCCAGGGTGTCTTTGTCGGAAAACATGATGCGCCTCTCAAGCCTTGAAAAGGCTTGAATTGTAGCATGCGTGGCGGTTCCCGGATTTGGCCGGGGAAGCACGGGGAGGCCTGACTGTGCCGACGCCGACGCCGATCTGCTCCGAGCATGCCGGTCTATGGCCGGCTTGCACTCAAGGCAGCCACCTCACCGCGGGTTTCGCTGACCGGGGTGACGGTGACGGCGACATCGAGTTCGTGCGCGTCTCCACCGAGAATGACGCCGCGCAGCGGGGAGACATCGGCAAAATCGCGCCCCCAGGCGAGCGTGATGTGCTGCGTGTCGGGCAACAGATTGTTGGTCGGATCGAAGTCCACCCAGCGCCCGCCTTCGAGTCCCGGGCAATACACCGAAACCCAGGCGTGCGAAGCGTCGGCGCCGACCATGCGCGGCTTCCCTGGTGGCGGATGGGTGAGCAGGTAGCCGCTGACGTAACGCGCGGCGAGGCCCTGCGAACGCAGGCAGGACAGCATCAGGTGTGCGAAGTCCTGACAGACGCCGCGCTTTTCGGCCAGTACCTCAAGCACCGGGGTGGCGACGGTCGTTGCCTCGGGGTCGAACTCGAACTCGTTGTAGATGCGGCTCATCAGCGCCTGCACCGCTTCCAGTACCGGCCGGCCGGGAGTGAAGCAGGGCCTGGCATAAGCGGCGAACTCGCGCTTGACGCGCACATAGGGCGATTCGAACTGGAAACGGCTGGCGTCGAGCAGGACGGGACGAGAACCGTAGGCCAGTGCGTCACGTACCGTTTCCCACGCCGGCGAGGCGCGCGGCGGCCTGGCTTCGCCAGCATTCGTGGTCGCTCCGCCCATCAGGACAGCCAGCGCGTCAACCGGCAAGTGCGGAAATACCTCGATGGTGCTCTCGGCGCGGACGTTCAGGTTATCGTGCGGAAATTCGATCGCCAGCTCCCGCACCGGATTGCCGAAGCAGTCGTGGCGCTCGCGCGCAGCGGTCACTTCAGGAGCCACGCTGATCTGATGTGCCAGGCAGCGTTGCCAGGCACAATCACGGGGAGTCAGATGCAGGAGCTGGCGCGACAGCGACACCGGGCTGTCGTAGCGGTAGATCGTTTCGTGAACGATGTGATAGCAGGCAGCGTTCGGGTTCACGGCGATCACGAGGTGAGGGTGGGCCGGCTGACGTCGCCGACATGACTGAAATAACGCATGGCCAGGTGGTCCGAAAGCGTGGCCGCGGCGAGTGAAACCTCGCCAAGGATCGCCGCCAGCGCGAGGCAGGGATCGCAGGCACGACACTCGCTGAAGCTTTGCTCCTCGAAACGCCCGAGGTCGAAACCCTGCAGGTGCACCAGAGCCTGGCGCAGGGCCCGATCACGCGGACCGCCGAGCAGGCGCGTCAGGTTGTCGAGATAACGGATGAGGATTTGCAGTTGAAAGGCCACTGAATGCGGGTTGCCTTCATCGAAAACGATCAGATCGAGGGTCGGCAGAACCTGTGGCTGGATCATGTAGCGCGAACGGTAGGTGATGATGCTGTCGGTCAGTTCGAGCAGCCATTCCAGGCTGCCGGCAGCACGCGTCGAGTCCAGGAGCAGGAATTGCGCGACGGCGTTGGCGAGGAAAACGAGTCTTTCGATCCGCCTGCCGATGATCAGAAAACGCCAGCCGTCGTCACGGGTCATGTTGTCCATCGCAAAACCGGCCAGCGAGGAGGAAACGAGCAGGACCTGGTCGAGGAAGGCCAGTACCTCGCTGAGTTCGGGCTGGCCGACCTCGGCCACGGTCTTGCCGTAGCGTTGCAACTGTTGTTGCAGGCGATTGATCGCATGCCAGTTGTCGAGCGAGAAACGCTCGCGTACCTGCGTGGCCACCCACAGCAGGCGGCGAATGTCGCCGGCCAGACCCGCGCCCGACTCGGTGCTGCAAACGGCGGCCAGCAGTTGCTCTTCGAGGGACAGTTCGGGCGGCGGAGTGTCGACCTTGGCCGCGCTGCTCGTCTCGGCTTCGCTGACGGGCGGCAACAACTGCAGGGCACGGCAAAGGTCGAAAGCCGAGGTCAGGGCCGGCAGGATGTCGGCGCCGGTATCGATCAGGCGTGACAGCGCGACGCGCAGGAGGCGCGAGGTCTTGTCGGTCCGTTCGGCGTAACGGCCGAACCAGTACAGGTTCTCGACCACTCGCGACGACAGGTTGCGGCCGCCGCGCACCAGGTCGGCCTTGCCAACCTGGTGCTTGAGCAGGCTGAAGGTATTGACCGCCTGGTCGGTCAATACCCAGGTGTCCTTGCTCGATCCGCCGCGCTGCATCGAGATGACTCGCGCATTGGATACCGCCGAGACACGCGTCAGGCCCCCCGGCATGACCACGTAGCCGCTCGGGGTGGCCGCGACAAAGACGCGCAGACCCACGCCGCGCGGCAGCAGGTGCCGGTCATGGCGGGTACTCCAGGTCGGTGCCTCGGAGAAATTGACCAGTTCCTGAGCGACATAGGCCTGAGGTCGGGTCTTCAGACGGGCGATCATTTCTTCGCGTGGGCGGCCGATCAGTTCGTTACCAAAGACCGGATCGAAACGCTGTGAGGGATACGAGCCCTTGATCACCAGTTCGTCGAGGTGCTCGATGGTGAACTCGAGTGCTGCCTGCTCACCGCACCACCAGGTGGCCACCGAGGGCATGGCCAGCGGCTCACCGAGCAGCTTTTCGCAGGCGCCGGGCAGAAATCCCGGTAGCGCTGCGGATTCGAGCAGGCCGCTGCCGAGGGCATTGGCGACCAGCACCTTGCCAGCCCGTACGGCCTGCAGGAGCCCCGGCACACCGAGTGCCGAATTGCCGCGCAGTTCGAGCGGATCGCAGTAGTCATCGTCGAGTCGGCGCAGAATCGCATGTACGCGGCGCAACCCGCTGAGTGTCCGGAGGTAGACGCTGTCGCCGCGCACCGTCAGATCATGACCCTCGACCAGCGGAAAACCGAGATAGCGTGCCAGATAGGCGTGTTCGAAGTAGGTTTCGTTGTAGGGTCCCGGTGTCAGGAGCACGATCAACGGCGCTTCGCTGGCAGGTGCTGCCCAGTAGGCAAGACTGTCCTGGATCTGGCGGAAGAACGAGGCGAGATGCTGGACATGCAGGTCGCGGAACTGTTCGGGAAAGACGCGGCCAACGATGGTCCGGTTTTCAAGCGCATAACCGGCACCCGAGGGCGCCTGCGTGCGATCCGCGATGACCCACCAGCGACCGTCGGGCGAACGTGCGAGGTCAACGGCGCAAAGGTGCAGGTAGGTATCACCCGCGGGTCTGACCCCCTGGCATGGCCAGAGAAAATTGTTGTGGCCAAAGACCAGCGCCGGCGGCAGGCTACCGTCCTTGAGCAGCTCCTGCGGACCATACAGATCCTTGAGCACGGCGTTGAGCAGGCGCGCGCGCTGCGTCACGGCGCTGGCCAGTTCCTGCCACTCGCCGGGTGACAGGATCAACGGCAGCGAATCGAGTTCCCATGGCCGGTCGGCACCCTTCGGGTCGGCATAGACGTTATAGGTGACGCCATTTTCGAGAATGCGCCGGCGCACGTAATCGACCCGGTGGCGCATCTGCTCGGGTGTTGCCGCATCGAGGTAGGCAAGAAACGGTTGCCACGCAGGGCGAACGCTGCCGTCTTCGGCGAGCATTTCGTCGAAACGGTCGGTTTTCTTCTGGTAACTCGAAAGCAGGGATTGCGGCATGAAAAAGCGCAGGAGTGCTGGCTCCTGCGCCAGGTAGTTTCAGGATCGCCGCAAGTCTAACGTAAACGGGAAGCCGGTATTGACTGGTGCAGGCGGTACATCGATTGGGCCTGGCGTGTGGCCAAAGGGTGTAAAGCGCGCCAGGCGGCGACCTTCGGCTTCGTTGGCGTTGACCGGGTAGCGGTCGGGATTGCGTCCGCCGGGGTGCTCGACGTGATACTGGCAGCCCCCGAGCGAGCGCTTCATCCAGGTATCGACGAGGTCGAAAACCAGCGGCGCGTGCACACCGATCGTCGGATGCAGCGCCGATGGCGGATGCCAGGCCCGGTAACGCACACCGGCCACAAACTCGCCCGGCTTGCCGGTCGAGCGCATCGGCAGGGCGCGGCCGTTGCAGCTGATCACATAACGATCACCGGCCATGCCGCTCGCCTTGAGCTGCACCCGTTCCAGCGAGGAGTCGACGTAGCGCACGGTGGCGCCGACTGCCCCCTGCTCGCCCATCACATGCCAGGGTTCGAGGGCATGCCGAAGTTCCAGCTCGATGCCCTGCGCCGTGATGCGGCCGTGCAGCGGGAAACGGAACTCGAAATGCGGCGCAAACCACGCGCTCTCAAGCGCATAACCGGCGCCGCGCAATTCGCTGAGCACATCCTCGAAATCCTGTTGCACGAAGTGCGGCAGCATGAAGCGGTCATGCAGTTCGGTTCCCCAGCGCACCAGTCGTTCCGGCGCGTAGGGTGTACGCCAGAAGCGGGCGATCAGCGCCCGCAGCAGCAGTTGCTGGGCCAGCGACATGCGCGCGTGCGGGGGCATTTCGAAAGCGCGCATTTCCAGCAGGCCGAGGCGGCCGGTGGGGCCATCGGGAGAGTACAGCTTGTCGATGCAGAACTCTGCGCGGTGCGTATTGCCCGTCGAGTCGATCAACAGATTGCGCAGCACGCGGTCGATGAGCCAGGGGGCGATGCACTCCGTTCCTGCCGCCGCCGGCTGCGGGAGCTGGCTGAAGGCGATCTCCAGTTCATAGACCGAATCGTTGCGCGCCTCGTCGACACGCGGCGACTGGCTGGTCGGGCCGATGAACAGGCCCGAGAAAAGATACGACAGCGAGGGGTGGTTGTGCCAGTAGCTGATCAGGCTGCGCAACAGGTCCGGGCGGCGCAGGAAGGGCGAGTCGAGTACGCTGGCGCCACCGAAGACGAAGTGGTTGCCACCGCCGGTGCCAGTGTGGCGGCCGTCGAGCATGAACTTTTCGGTACAGAGACGCGACAGATGCGCGGCTTCATAGAGATGGGTCGTCCGTTCGACGAGTTCATCCCAGCTTGCTGACGGCTGAATGTTGACTTCGATCACCCCGGGATCGGGCGTCACCCGGAAGTTGGTCAGGCGTGGATCCGAAGGTGGCTCGTAACCTTCGATGATGACCGGTGTAGCCAGTGCCGCGGCCGTGGCCTCGACGGCGGTCACCAGTTCGAGGTAGTCATCGAGCGTCTCGGTCGGCGGCATGAAGATATACAGCACGCCATTGCGCGCTTGCGCCGACAAGGAGGTACGCGTGACCAATGCCGGCGCCAGGGTTCCCGGCGCGCCGGCATCCCTGGCGGCGCGGTCGAGCGCCTGCTCGGAAAAGTGTTCGCCGGTGACCGCGGCGGCTTCGGCGCGCAAGCTCGCGCTGCCGCTGACCGCATAGCGAGACTGCATCTCGGCATGGTCGGGGAGCGGTGAAAAGCTTTGCGTCGGATCGGGAGAATGAATGTACGGATAGTCGGATTTGGCCACCCAGGGTTGCGAGTCCAGCGGCAGGCGGTAGCCGATCGGCGAATCGCCCGGCACCAGATAGCAACGACCTGAGCGCAGGAACCACGGCCCGCTTTGCCAGCCACCCTGCGGCCGGCGCTTGACCGGCAGGACATGGCCGACCACCTTGTCGAGTCCCTGACGAAAAACCCTCGCCAGGCGGTCGCGTTCAATCGGGTCGTCGAGGCGGGCATTGCAGGGGTCGACGTTGATCGGCAGGCGATGTTCGCGCCAGAGGTAGTAGTACACATCTTCGCAAGCCGGGAACACATGCTTCGGGTCGAGCGCCAGCAGCTCGGCGAGCTTGTTCAGGAAGCGTCCGGCAAGAACCTCGTCGGCGCCGTAGTCGCGGGTTTCGTCGGCATACAGCGCCGGGTCGTTCCATACCGGCTGGCCATCGCGCCGCCAGAAGCAGTTCAGCGACCAGCGCGGCAACTGTTCGCCGGGATACCATTTGCCCTGCCCGAAATGCTGCAAGCCTTGCGGCGCGTACCGTGCACGCAGGCGCTGAAAGATTTCCGCGGCGCGCAGGCGTTTGGTCGGTCCGAGCGCGTCGATGTTCCATTCGGCGCCGTCGTGGTCGTCAATCGAGACGAAAGTCGGTTCGCCGCCCATCGTCAGGCGCACGTCGGCACTGACCAGATCAGCGTCGATCTGATGGCCCAGCGCCTCGATCGCCGACCATTGTGCTTCGTCATAGGGTTTGGTGACCCTGGGCGCTTCCCAGACGCGCTCGATTTTCATGTGGTGCTCGAACGCGCATTCACAAGCCTCGGTGAAGCCCGTGATCGGCGCCGCCGAAGATGGTTGCGGCGAGCACGCCAGCGGAATGTGCCCTTCGCCGGCGAACAGGCCCGAGGTTGGATCGAGGCCGATCCAGCCGGCGCCCGGCAGGTAGACCTCACACCAGGCGTGCAGGTCGGTGAAGTCATGGTCGGTTCCCGACGGACCGTCCAGCGATTTAACGTCGGGCACCAGCTGGATCAGGTAACCCGAAACGAAGCGCGCCGCCAGGCCGAGATGGCGCAGCACCTGCACCAGTAACCAGGCGGAGTCACGGCAGGAGCCCCGCGCCAGTTCGAGGGTTTCCTCGGGCGTCTGCACACCGGGCTCGAGACGGATGACGTAGCCCACCGCTCGCTGCACCTGCCGGTTCAGGTCGACCAGAAAATCGACGCTGGCGCGCGGCTCTGAGGGAACCGTCTCCAGGAAACTACGCAGCAGCGGCGTCAGCGGCAAACGGTGCAGATAGGGTTCGAGTTCTTCCTGTTGCCACGCTTCGTATTGGAAAGGAAAGGTCGTCGCATAGGGTTCAGGAAAGAAATCGAACGGATTGATCACCGACAGGTTGACCACCAGATCGACTTCAACGCAAAACTCGCGTGTTTTCTCCGGGAAGACCAGACGCGCCAGGTAATTCGCCTGCGGATCCTGTTGCCAGTTGATGAAATGCTGTGCGGGACGGACCTTCAGCGAGTAGCTGAGGATCGGGGTGCGCGAATGCGGTGCCGGGCGCAGCCGAACGACCTGCGGAGACAAACTGATCGGGCGGTCGTAGCGATAGTGTGTAAGGTGATTGAGGGCAACATGTATGGACACGGTCAGCTCCGGGACAAAAGGTCAATTTTTTAATTACGGGCAGGATGCCTGGCCCGATCAGCCCTGCAGGTGCTGCAGCAGATCGGTTTCCAGTTTGACACGGCCGGCGCTTTCCTCGAGATGTCCGCCACTGATCAGAAAAGTGTCCTCGACCCGCTCGCCAAGCGTGGCGATCTTGGCCGTGTGCAGGTTGGCCCGATGTTTCGCCAGTTCGCTGGCGATGACAAACAGTAGGCCGGGACGATCGGCGGCAATGACGGTCAGGACGAACAATTTGCCGGTTTCGTCGGCTTCTAGACTGACCAGCGGCTGGATGCTCACCTGCGTTTGAATCGGGAAATGTTTCACCTGCCGCGAGATGCGCCCGTTTGCGGGGACATCCGGCGGGGCCTGGCGAGCCAGCCGGTCACTGAGCTCGTGCTCGAGATAGCTGATCATCGCACGGTCACTGTCGCGGTTGGAGACATCGAGCAGCATGAAGGTGTCGAGCGCGTAGCCATGCCGCGTGGTGTGAATCTTGGCATCGACGATGCTGTAACCGGCACGGCTGAAGAAGCCGACCATGCGCACGAAGAGGTCTGCCTGATCGTGCGTATAGACCATCACTTCGAGTCCCTCGCCAAGCGGATTCAGGCGGGCCACAACCAGCGGCCGGTCCATCGCGATTCGCTCGTGCAGGGCGCGCGCGTGCCAGGCGATGTCCTCGGCCGACTGACGCAGGAAATACACCGTATCGAGCTGATTCCACAAGGGCTCATGCGCCGCCTCGGGGAGCGCGAGAAAGCGCATCAGACGCAGTGCTTCCTGTTGTCTTTGCGCAATCATGCCATGCTTCATCAGCGTATCGTCACTCGCCTGCAGGAAGCGCTGGGTGGCCTTGAACAGCTGCTCGAGCAGTTGTCCCTTCCAGGCGTTCCAGACCTTCGGGCTGGTGCCGCGGATGTCGGCAACGGTCAGCAGGTAGAGCGCAATCAGATGCCGTTCGTCGCCAACGATGTGGGCGAATTGGGCCACCACGCCAGGATCGGTGATGTCCTGTTTCTGCGCGACGCGGGACATCACCAGATGCTTGCGAACCAGCCAGACGACGAGTTCGGTATCTTCCGCCGCCAGGCCGTGCTGTACGCAGAATTCTCGCGCATCGACCGCGCCGAGTTCGGAGTGGTCGCCGCCGCGCCCTTTGGCGATGTCGTGAAACAGGGCGGCAATGTAGAGGAGCCAGGGATTGCCGAGGTCGCTGATCAGACGAGTGCAGAAAGGATACTCGTGTGCGAACTCTTCCATCGAAAAGCGGCGCAACCGGCGAATGACCTGCAGGATGTGTTGGTCAACGGTATAGACGTGGAACAGGTCATGCTGCATCTGTCCGACGATGCGTCCGAAACAGGGCAGATAGCGGCCCAGTACGCCCAGTTGATTCATGCGCCGGAACTCCTGGACCAGACGACGCTCCTGCTTGAAAATCTGCAGAAAAAGCGCGCGGTGCTCCGGATTGCGGCGAAAATCCTCGTCGATCAGTTGCCGTGCTCGCCACAGGGCGCGCTGCGTGCGCGCACTCATGCCCTTCAACTCGGCATGTTTCTGGAGCAATAGAAAGGCCTCAAGGATGGCGCCGGGGGTTTGCTTGAACACCTCCTCATGGACCACGTCGAGAAACTCATGCGCATTCTGGAAGCGTTCGTTGATTCGTCGCGGCGGCTGTTCAGGGGGGGGGAACAAGGCAGCGCCGATGTTCTGCAGGATGATCGCGTTGATCTGGGTGACCGTTTTGGCCGTCCGGTAGTATTTTTGCATCAGTTTTTCGCTGCCGCGAAGATCGGTCGTGGCGGTAAACCCGAGCTGTTCGGCCAGGGCTGTCTGGTATTCGAAGAGCAGGCGATCTTCGCGGCGTCCGGCGTGCAGGTGCAAGTGAACGCGCAGGCGACACAGGAAGGCTTCGCAGGTGGCGAGAAGCTGCTCCTCTTCGTCGGTGATGAAGCCGCAGTGCTCGAGATCTTTCCAGTTCCTGCCGTAGCCTGCGGCCTGTGCAATCCATAGGATGAGCTGCAGGTCGCGCAGTCCGCCCGGCCCTTCCTTGCAGTTTGCTTCGAGGCTGTAAGGGGTATCGCTGAAGCGCTGATGCCGGTCCTCCTGCTGGATGCGCTTGCTCTGGAAGAATGCCGGTGCGTCGAGACTGCTCCGGATGAGCGCGGTTAAGCCCTGAAACAGGCGGCTACTCCCGATCAGCAGGCGAGCTTCGATCATCGCCGTCTGCACCGTGATGTCGCCGGCAGCTTCCTCCAGACACTGCTCGAGGGTGCGCACGCTGTGGCCGGTTTCCAGCCCGACGTCCCAGAACACGCAGATCAGTTGTTCGATCCGGGTAGTCAGCACGTCGTCCGCTGGCTCTGGCAGCAGGATCAACAGATCGACGTCGGAGGCCGGATAGAGTTCGCCGCGTCCGTAGCCGCCCACTGCAATCAACGCCAGCGAAGCCGGCATGGCGAGGTTGCTCCAGAGTTCGCACAGCACTTCGTCGATCAGTTGGCAGCGTTCGTGCAGCAGGCGGACGGCGTCGCCCCCGGCCAGGAAACGTTCGCGGATCGTCCGCTGCCCGTCCCGCAGACGGGCTTTCAAGCGCGTGATCAAGGTTCCTCTCGTTCCCCGGCGAACCCTTCCGCCTGGGGACATGCGACCCGCCACAGTTCCTCGGCGCGACGGTCGCTGACGCCGGCTCTGCTCGCCAGCCAGGGGAGAATCATCGATGTCTTCATCTTGTATCCACCTATTCAACGATGCCGGCAGGTGTCGGTCGCGTGACTTCCACGGGCGCGGCGAAGTGCTGCCACGAGAGACCGGATGTGGCGCTTCGGGCAGACACCCGGTAGTCAAGCAAGAATCGTGCGCACCAGAATCATGGCTGGTATGTGTCTTGCTCGCATCGGGTAGCTGGTGTCGTTGATGGCGGCTGCGCGCCGGCAACAGCGCTTCCTGGGCGCCTGGGATCAGGCGCGAGCAAGGGGCGGGAATGTGGTACGAACAGCGGTGTGCACGGCGCCGGTGCGAAATTGACGCACACATCCCCAAAGCGGTGCACCATGCCATCGGATGCGTTGAACGGGAGCATGCGCCCGTTCAGCCGGAACACCGGGTGAAATGGTGCCATTGAAGTACCTGACGAGGAGAAATACCATGATCACCGAACATAAGGCCACCTTGACCATTCGCGGCGAGGCCCCCTTGCCGATTTCAGTCCTGGCACCGACACAAGGCAAGGCGTGTCTCGACATTCGCACGCTGGGTGGCAGAAGCGGTTACTTCGCCTACGATTCGGGCTTCGAGTCGACTGCCGGCTGCAAGTCGAAGATCACTTTCTGCGATGGAGAGCGGGGCGAACTGCTCCATTACGGCTACCCGATCGAGCAACTCGCTGAGCAATGCGACTTTCTCGAAGTGGCTTATCTGCTGAAAAATGGCGAACTGCCGAATGCCGTGCAGAAACAATCCTTCGAGTCCGCGATCAGGAAGCAAGCATCGGTGCACGAGCAGATGGTGAAGTTCTATCAGGGCTTCCGTCGGGATGCCCGCCCGATGGCGCTGATGGTTGGCGTGGTCGGTGCCCTGTCGGCTTTTCATCATGATGCGGCCGACTTTTCCGACGCCGAGCGGCGTAAGCTCAGCTTCCATCGCATCGTGGCCCGCATGCCGACGATTGTCGCCATGGCTTACAAGTATTCGATCGGCGAACCGTTCATGAACCCTCGCTCCGACCTCGGCTACACCGCCAACTTCCTGTACATGATGTTCGGCACCCCGCGCGAAACGTACAGACCGATTCCGGCCATGGTGCGCGCACTCAACAAGCTGTTCATCGTACAGGCCGAACAGGGTCAGGATGCAGCAACCTCGACGGTGCGAATGGCTGGTTCCTCGGGCGCCAACCCGTTTGCCTGCGTTGCTGCGGCCATTGCCTGTCTGTCAGGCCCAGCGCATGCGGGGGCCAGCGAGGCCTGCCTGGCAATGCTCGAAGCGATCGGCGACCCCACTCGGGTTGCTGAATTCATCGCACTCGCCCGTGTTGACGGCAGCAGTCTCCTGCAGACCGGCTTTGGTCACCCTGTCTACACGAACTTCGACCCAAGGACAAAGGTGATGCGCGCAGTGTGCAACGAGTTGCTGGAGGAGCTGGGGCTGGAGAATCACCGTCTGTTCAAGGTGGCCAAGGCCCTCGAGAAAACCGCGCTCGAAGATCCTTATTTCGTCGAGAACAAGCTCTACCCGAATCTGGACTTCTACTCGGCCATCGTGCAAAAGGCTCTTGGTATCCCGGCCTCGATGTTCACCTGCATCATCGCGCTGGCTCGCACGGCGGGATGGATGGCACAGTGGGAGGAGATGCTGAGTGATCCCGAGTACAAGATCGCGCGACCACGTCAGATCTACATCGGCGTAAACAGACGCAACCTGTCGTCGTCAGCCTGAGCGATGCAGACTTCGACAGAGCTCCCGTCCGGATACGAAGAGATCGCAGCATGCTGGTGCCGCCGGAATGGTGCCAGCAATGCACCAGGCAGGTGCCTGTTACGGTAGGGCCGCACCGTTTTCTGGCGCCAACACGGTCTTCAGTGCTTTCGGAGGCGTGCATTGGTGTAGTTGCTGTGTACAGGCACGGTTTGTGCTTGATTCCCGTAGCCCGACGATCATGGCGATTGCAGACGCTCCCTTCCTCACCCTGCCCCTCGCCCAGGTTCGGGAGAGAGAAGATTCGTGAGTCACTGACGCGACTTTCACATTCACTGGTGGTAAGTAACATGAGCGCAGATTTCTACAACGAGATGTACGATTCGACAGGCACGCTGCGGCCCCATTATCGGGCCTTTGCCGAATGGCTGGCAACGATGCCGGTCGAGCGTCTGGAGCGCAAGCGGGTTGAAGCCGATACTGCATTTCACCGTGTCGGTATCACCTTTGCCGTCTACGGAGAGGAGTCCGGCACCGAACGTCTGATTCCCTTCGACATCATCCCGCGCGTCATCCCGGCGGCTGAATGGCAGTCGCTGCAGGCAGGACTATGGCAGCGGGTCAAGGCACTCAATGCTTTCCTGAACGACATTTACCATGAGCAGGCGATCCTCAAGAGCGGTCGCATTCCGTCCGAGCAAGTACTGGACAACGCGCAGTTTCGCCCCGAGATGATCGGCATCGACGTGCCATCGGACATTTACGCTCATATCGCCGGGGTCGACATCGTGCGTGCCGGAGCCGGCAAGTCCTACGTCCTCGAAGACAACCTGCGAGTACCCTCGGGTGTCTCATACATGATCGAAGACCGCAAGATGATGATGCGGCTCTTCCCCGAGCTTTTTTCACGCCAGATGATCGCACCGGTTCAGCACTATCCGGATATGTTGCTGGAAAACCTGCGTACCGTGGCACCCAAAGGGGTGACCGATCCGACCGTCGTGTTGCTGACGCCGGGTGCCTATAACAGCGCCTATTTCGAACATACCTTCCTGGCACAACAGATGGGTATCGAACTCGTCGAGGGAAGGGACCTCTTCGTCAAGGACGAAACGGTATTCATGCGTACCACGCAGGGCCCGCAGCGGGTCGATGTGATCTACCGCAGGCTCGATGATGACTTTCTGGATCCGCTGGTGTTCAACAAAGATTCGATGCTGGGTGTTCCGGGGCTGCTTGCCGCCTATCGCGCCGGACATGTCACGCTGGCCAACGCCATCGGTACGGGCGTTGCCGATGACAAGTCGATCTACCCCTACGTACCGGAGATGATCCGCTTCTACCTCGGTGAGGAACCGAAACTCAACAATGTTCCAACCTGGATGCTGCGCAAGCCGGATGACCTGAAGTATGTGCTGTCGCACCTGCCGGAACTGGTAGTCAAGGAGGTGCATGGCGCTGGCGGCTACGGCATGCTGGTCGGGCCGGCGTCGAGCAAATCCGAGATCGAGGAATTCCGTACCCGGATACTGGCTTCTCCCGAGAAGTACATCGCGCAGCCTACGCTGGCCCTATCCAATTGTCCGACGTTCGTTGAGGCCGGGATTGCGCCGCGTCACCTCGACCTGCGTCCCTTTGTCCTGTCAGGCAAGTGCGGTATCCGGATGGTTCCAGGCGGCCTGACCCGGGTGGCACTTCGTGAAGGCTCGCTGGTCGTCAACTCCTCGCAGGGCGGTGGGACCAAGGACACCTGGGTACTGGAAAACTGAGCATACAGGGAGAGCCGAAATGTTGAGCCGCACAGCTGATCACCTTTACTGGATGGCGCGTTATACCGAACGTGCCGAGAACCTCGCGCGTCTGCTCGATGTTTCCTACCAGATGTCGCTGGTGCCCCAATCCGTTGCCTCACGCAATGAAAACTGGCGTGCCATACTCGCGTTGAACAGCCTGGAAGCTGCTTTTGCGGAGAACTACCGCGAGGTCAACGTCGAGAGCGTCCTGCGTTTCATGGTTTCGGACTCCGCCAATCCTTCGTCGATCTTCAATTGTCTGCGCGCTGCGCGCGAAAATGCGCATGCCGTTCGCGGCACCATGACTGCCGAGATGTGGGAGAGCGTCAATGCGACCTGGATCGAACTTCGGCAGCAGAACTTCGAACATATTCTCGCGCGTGGCATCAGCGAGTTCTTCGACTGGGTCAAGCTGCGTTCGGCGGTCACGCGCGGCGTGACTTTCGGGACCATGCTCAAGGACGATGCGCTGCACTTCATCCGCCTCGGCGGACTGCTTGAGCGGGGAGATAACACCGCGCGCATTCTCGATATGCAATATCACATCCTGCGCCAGAATGACGACGAAGGGGCCAGCGACTTCTATCGCTGGGGTGCCCTGTTGCGCTCGCTGTCCGCATTTCAGGTCTATCGCAAGGTGTACCGTGACGCCATCACGCCAGGGCGAGTTGCCGAATTGCTGATCCTGCGCGAGGACCTGCCAAGGTCCTTGCATGCCTGCGCCGACGGCATTGTTCGCATGCTGCAACTGGTTGCCAACAAGGCTTCTGCCGAGACCGTGCGGCAGGCCGGTGTGCTGCATGCCCGCCTGCATTTCGCGCGCATCGAAGATGTTCTGGCCGGGGGACTGCACGAGTACCTGACCGATTTCATGGATCGTATCTTCGAATTGGGCGACGGCGTCAGCCGCGACTTCCTGGTGCCGGGTTGAGTTGCCATGACCCAGCCGCAAGGCGAGGCGAACCGTTCCATGCCCGACGGCGTTGGCAAACCCTGATGATGTTCCCGAACAGGGAAAAAGCGAAGATAATGGGCGCATTCGCGCCTGACTTGGCTGGGTTGCCTGTCACGCACGCATGAGGCAAAGGAGTCGCCGTAATGAAGAGACGTCTGCTTGGGTGGTTGGCAGCGCTGGCGCTGTGTGCGATTGGGAGCGGCACCGCAATGGCCTATGGCCGTGTCGTCGTCGGTGGCTTCTACGGAGGTCATTACGGTGGCTGGCATGGCTACCATGGCGGATGGAGAGGGGCCTACTGGGGTCCAGGCGCCGGGTTTTATATTGGCGGGCCCGCTTATTGGGGTGCTTGGCCCTATGCTTATTCCTACGGATTCATCCCCTATGCCACAAGCTACGCGGTAGCCCCAACAGTCTATGTTGAGCAGCCAGTCGAGGGAGCCCCGCTGCCTGCTCAAT
Source organism: Candidatus Accumulibacter vicinus (assembly GCA_002425405.1). Taxonomy (GTDB): domain Bacteria; phylum Pseudomonadota; class Gammaproteobacteria; order Burkholderiales; family Rhodocyclaceae; genus Accumulibacter; species Accumulibacter vicinus. Next base: position 4,298 of record DIME01000049.1, on the reverse strand, counting down.
CCCCTCCGGGTCCGCCAGCCGTGGCAGGCAATGCCGGCTCGCCACCGACGTTCTGGTTTTATTGCACCCAACCGGCGGGCTACTACCCTTACGTTCGGGATTGCAGCCAGGCCTGGATACGGGTGCTGCCGCAGGCGGACACGAGTGTGAAGACGCGACCCAAGCTGGCGCAATAGGCCGCAACGGAGACTCATCATGGAAAAACTAATGTTCTTGCGGTTGCTTGCGGCCAGCTTGTTCATGACAGGGTGCGTGACCATACCGACCGGTCCCACGGTGCTGGTCCTGCCGGGGCAACAAAAATCCTTCGAGCATTTCCGGGACGATGACATCGCCTGCCAGCAATACGCATGGGCGCTGACGGCGCCCGTCGGCCAGGCGGCTGCCGATGCGGCCGTCAGCCCAGCCGTGGTGGCGACCGCCATTGGCGCTGCCGCGGGTGCGATCATCGGTTCAGCGACCGGCCGAGCGGGCCAGGGTGCCGCGATCGGTGCGGGGACCGGACTGGTTTTTGGCAGCTCCGCGAGTGGCCACACTGCCTATCTGACTTCCTACGAACTGCAGCGGCGCTACAACATGGCCTATGTTCAGTGCATGTACTCGCGTGGGAACCAAGTGCCGGGGTCGGCCGTGTACCGCCAGGCACCGGCGAATTACCTGCCACCCGGAGCGCCTCCACCGGGCTATCCGCCGCCCGGCACGCCTGCACCGGACCTGCCACCGCAGCCCAAACCCCTGCCGAACTATCCGCCGCCGAACACGCTGCCGCCGGAGGGTGTTTCTCCCCAACGCAAATAGGCCTGGCCAACATGCGCGCAGCAAGACCGAGGGGAGTGATGCCCTTGTCACCGATCTTGTTGGAGACCCAAAGTGGGCACGTGCTTGATAAGGTGGTGAACGACCTGACCATAGTAGCGGTCCTGGTCGATCCGTCGACTTGACTTGCCAGGGAGTGAGGCCTGAGGTTTGGGTGGTGGAACCGCCTGGCGGCGTTCCACCCCACCGTCAAACCTGGCCTGGAAAGCGGCGCAGCGCCTGAACGATTTCGTCGACAGTCGTTGGTCTGACCAGCCGCGCGAGTTCCTGTCCCTGCGCGATGAAGATCAGCGTCGGCCACAGTTTGACCTGAAACGAACGGCCCAGGCGGCGCCCCGGACCATCCTCGATCTTGACATGTGGTAGGTTCGGGTAGGCCGCCAATGCAGCTTCAAGCAAGGGCTGCGCCGCGAGACAGTAGCCGCACCACGGTGCTCCGAATTCGATCAGCGCTGGACCCGGCAGCGCATCGATCTGCGAACGCAATGGTTCGACTGCTGCAAATGGCCGGTTCATTCTGGTCCCTTGTGTCGGGATTCATATGGTGCCCGCATCGCGCAGGGCACCGATCTCGATGGCCGAGTAGCCAAGTCGCACGAGCATCTCGTCGGTGTGTTCGCCGAGCGCCGGTCCCAGCCATTCGGTGCTGCCCGGCGTCTCCGAAAGCTTGGGAACAATGCCCGGGATCTTGAATGGCCTGCCGTCAGGCAGGGTGGCCGATTCGATCATTTGCCTGGCCAGATACTGTGGGTCGGCGACAATGTCGGCGATCGAGTAGACGCGCGAGGCCGGGACTTCGGCAGCGGTCAGGACGCCAAGCACCTCGGTTTCGTCATGTGTGCTCGTCCAGGCGTCGATGGCCGCGTAGAGTTCGCTGCGGCGGGCATCGCGACCGGCGTTGTCGGCAAGCGCTGCATCGTTGGCCAGATCGTCGCGACCGATCGCCCCCATCAGGCGCTTGAAAATCGCATCGCCATTGGCACCAATCGTCACATGTTTGCCGTCGCAGGTGCGGTGGGTGTTCGAAGGCGTGATGCCGGGCATGATGTTGCCCGTACGCTCGCGAACAAAGCCGAAGACGTCGAACTCGGGCAGCAGCGATTCCATCATCGCGAACACCGCTTCGTACAGCGCGACATCGACCACCTGCCCACGGCCGCCGTTACCGTCGGCGTCACCCCGCACCTTGTGGCGCAGGGCCATCAAGGTGCCGATCACTCCCCAGAGTGCGGCAATCGAATCGCCAATCGAGATTCCGGTCTTGACCGGTGGCCGATCGGGGAAACCGGTCACATAACGCAGCCCACCCATCGATTCGCCAATCGCACCGAAACCGGGTTGCTGCGCCATCGGGCCGTTCTGGCCAAAACCCGAGAGACGCAACATCACCAGACCGGGATTGATTGCCGACAGGGCCTCCCAGCCGAGCCCGAGCTTTTCGAGTACTCCGGGACGGAAGTTTTCGACGACGATGTCGGCCTCGACAATGAGCTTGCGGACAATCTCACGTCCTGCCGCATGCTTGAGATTGACCGTCAGCGATTTCTTGTTGCGCGATTGCACATACCACCACAGAGAGGTGCCCTCGTAGAGTTTGCGCCATTTGCGCAGGGGATCGCCGCCGTCGGGCGATTCGATCTTGATCACCTCGGCACCGAATTCGGCGAGGATGCGCGCGGCGAAAGGGCCGGCAATCAGGCTGCCGAGTTCGATGACCGTCAGGCCGGCAAGTGGTTTGTTCGATGGGTTCATGAATCGGTCCTGGAAGAACAAAGCCCCCTTGCGGGGGCCTTGTCAATACGGCAGGGCAGTCAAGGCACTGCCTACATGCGGGCAATCATCGCGTCGCCGAACTCGGAGCAGGACACTTCGGTCGCACCTTCCATCAGACGCGCAAAATCGTAGGTCACGACCTTGTCGCCAATCGCCGCTTCCATTGCCGTGATGATCAGGTCGGCGGCTTCGATCCAGCCGAGGTGACGGAGCATCATTTCGGCAGAGAGGATCAGCGAACCCGGGTTCACCTTGTCGAGGCCGGCGTATTTCGGCGCTGTGCCGTGCGTGGCTTCAAAGCAGGCATACTGGTCGGAGATGTTGGCACCTGGAGCGATGCCGATACCGCCGACCTGTGCGGCCAGGGCGTCGGAAATGTAATCGCCGTTCAAGTTGGTGGTGCAGATCACGTCGTATTCCGCCGGGCGCAGCAGAATCTGCTGCAGGAAGGCATCCGCGATCGAGTCCTTGATGACGATGCCATTCGGGAGCTTGAGCCATGGTCCGCCGTCGATCTCGACTCCCCCGAACTCGTTCTTGGCCAGGGCGTAGGCCCAGTCACGGAAGGCCCCTTCGGTGAACTTCATGATGTTGCCCTTGTGTACGATGGTGACCGAGCGGCGCTTGTTGGCGATCGCGTACTTGATTGCGGCACGCACCAGACGCTCGGTGCCCTCCTTCGAAATCGGCTTGATGCCGATGCCGGAAGTGGCCGGGAAGCGGATCTTCTTGACCCCCATCTCGTTCTGCAGGAACTTGATGACCTTGTTGCAGCCATCCGAACCCGATTCCCATTCAATACCGGCGTAGATGTCCTCGGTGTTCTCGCGGAAGATCACCATATTGGTCTTCGAGGGATCCTTGAGCGGCGAGGGGACGCCGCGGAAGTACTGGATCGGGCGGACGCACTGGTAGAGATCGAGTTCCTGGCGCAGGGCCACATTCAGCGAACGGATGCCGCCACCGACCGGGGTGGTCATCGGCCCCTTGATCGAAACCGAGTATTCCTTGAGCGTGTCGAGAGTCTCGGCCGACAACCAGACATCTGAACCGTACATCTGGGTCGATTTTTCGCCAGCGTACACTTCCATCCAGTGGATCTTCTTGACGCCGCCATAGGCCTTGGCAACTGCCGCATCGACAACCTTGATCATCACCGGCGTAATGTCGACGCCGATACCGTCGCCTTCGATGAACGGGATGATCGGGTGATCGGGGATGGCGTCCCCTGGAATGATTTTCTGGCCACCCTGCGGGATTTTGATCAGACTTGCGCTCATGCCAACTCCATATAGTGTGATTTGCTTGTGGCCGATTCGGGCGCCAACAACGGTGTTATGCAGCTCTCTACAGTGACTCGGAACCCGAAGATCGGACGATGCTGCGTACGTGGGCACGCGGGATCTGTCTGAAGCCAATTCGCCTGCGGCACCACTCGTGATTATGTCGCAAATGCAGGCGATTTGCCAGCCTATTCAGGGCCGAGACATTTTCGATGTGTCGATTTTCCAGCGTCCAAAATATACCCTACGCATTTTTGGCGCTGGCGTCGACCTACTGGCAGCCGTCGGAGGCGAGGCTGCGCTGCTTTTTTGTCGTCGGCGCCCGGTTTTTTCCAGTTTTGACGATCCGTGGGCGCCACCCGTCCCCGCCGAAGAACGCCGTCTGGTATGCCTGATACGAGGGAGTCGCCTGGAGGCGCTAACCGC
>DIME01000202.1 GCA_002425405.1 Candidatus Accumulibacter vicinus | reverse complement strand
CGGTCGGCGGCATCCTTGCCTTTTCGGGGGTGGATACTTCCTCCAGTCCGATCGACGTCTGGAGTCAGCGCCTGACTGCCAGCGGCCTGACGCATGGCACGACCTCGATTACGACGACAGTCGCCAACACCATGCTGGTTTCGTCGATCAGCTACCTTTCGGGGAGCAGCTTTGCCAATCCCACGGGCATTGCCGGCATCACCGAGCGCCTCGATGTCAGGGCGCCGGCGGCGGCGAACGTGATCGGTACGACACTCCAGATGGCGACGGCACCTTGGGCAGCCATCGGCGCCACGGGGGCCACGCAGGCCGTTGCTGCGAGCAATGCCGATACCGGGGTCGGCCACCTGATGGCCCTGAAACCTTCTCTGCGCGACCTCACCCTGGCGCTGAGCCGCAGCGGCCCGCTGGTGCCGAACGGCACCGCCAGCTACACCCTGACCGTGACCAACGTCGGTTCCCTGTCGGAGCCCGGACCGCTGAGCATCGTCGATACCTTGCCGCCGGGCGTGACCTACGCTTCGCTATCGGGTGCCGGCTGGTCCTGTTCGGTGGCTGCGCAGGTGCTGACCTGCATGAAAACGGGAGCGCTGGCTGCCGGGGTTGCAGCAACGCCCCTGGTGATCCATGTCAACGTGGCGGCCAGTGCCAGCGGGGTGCTGGTCAATACGGCAACCGTCTCGGCTACCGGTGGCGACGGCAACCTCGCCAACAACACGGCGACCGATACCGCTGTCTTGCTTCCGAATCCTTACGCCTATTACCCACTGGACGAAACGGCCGGGGCAAGCAGCTTTGCGGATGCCAGCGGCAATGGCCGCGATGCCTCGCAACTCGGGACTGCGACGACCACTGGCAACCCGCCCGGCAGCGGCGCGGCCATTCCCGGCAGCCCCGGTACCTGCGGTGCGGCCAGCATCCCGTCCGGGACCAGCGCGATCGGGATCAATACGGGCATCGACGTGAACAACATCGGCAACGCCGGTACCATTGCCTTCTGGTATCGCAGCAATGCGAACTGGAACGACAGGAACTCGCGCATCCTCTTCGATGCCTCGAACGATCTGGGAAATCCTGTCCTGGACAAGCACTTCTTTCTGATCAAGGACGGTTCCGGCAGCTTGCGCTTTGCCCTTGAAGATGCCGCCGATACCGATTCCAGGGCGAGTTCGGCAGCCTACAGTTTTGCAGCCAATGTCTGGCATCACATCGCGGTAAGCTGGGATCTTCCGGCCAACAGGCTGTACATTTACCTCGATGGTGACACCAGTCCGGTGGCCAGTTCGGTGACGGCAAGCAACGGTGTTCTCGGCAACCTGACAACCCTGTATTTCGGCGCGCAGCACATGACGAAAATCAATGGCATCCCGGCCGGCTACACAGCCAATACGGCCAACGGTGACATCGACGAGATTCGCCTCTACAACCGCGCACTCACACCGTTGGAAATCGAAGCCCTTGCCGGTCTGGTCCATGCCTGCGCGGTGACGGTGGATCACTATGAATTGTCGCTGCCGACCTCCAGCATCGCCTGTTTGCCGACCTCGGTGATCGTCACGGCCTGTGCCGACGCCAGCAATCCCTGCAGCAATCGCCAGGGGGCCGTCAATGGCAAAACGGCGACGCTGGCGACTTCGGCCGGCACGCTTCTCAGTCCGGTGGTTTTTGATTCGACCGGCATGGGCGGTGCGACCTTGAGCTACCCGGCCGCGGTGAACGGAACCGGAGTGACGGTCACCCTCTCCGGTGAGCAGACACCGGCCACCAATCCGCGCAGATGTTGTCCCGATGGCATCAACTGCGTGCTCGCCAACAGTTGTGCGACGACCTTCAATACGGCCGGATTCATCTTCTCGACGGCAAGTGATGCGCCGGAAGCGACCGTACCCGATCAGGTCGCGGGGGTGAACTCGGCTCCGTACTGGTTACGGGCGGTCAAGACGAATACCTCGACCAAGAGCTGCGAAGCGGCGTTGACGTCGCCACATCCGGTAACCTTCAACTACCAGTGCATCAATCCGGCGGCATGCAGCGCTGGCAATCTGTTGTCGATCGGGGGCTCGGCCATCGGTACGGGAGGCACATCGATCCCTTTGTCCTTCGACGCCAACGGCAACGCCAGCCTGGGTTCCTTCAATTTCGTCGATGTCGGGAAAATCGGCATTTCGGCCACCGCGACGGCGGGGGGTGCAACCCTGTCCGGGACGGTGAAGGGTACCGGCGGATCGGGGTTTGTGGTCAAACCCTATGCTTTTGTGCTGACCGATATCAGGCAGACTGCTGCTCCAAATACGGCCAACCCGGGTGCTGCCGATGCCTCAGGAGGCGCGTTTGTCAGAGCAGGAGAAAATTTCTCGGCCACGGTGAGCGCGGTCAATGCCGCATGCGCAGCGAATCTGTCCACCTACACGCGGCTGATCGATATTCCGCCTGCGTGCCTCACCCGGAATTTCGGCAAGGAAGGTCCGCCCGAATCGGTCATGCTCAGCCGCGCACTGGCCAGTGGCCTGGTCGAGCTGACCAACAATCCGGCGCTCGGCAACCCGACCGCTTTTGGCAGTTTCAACCATGGCTCGGCCAGCAACACCACCCTGAACTGGGGCGAAGCAGGAATCATCACCCTGACGCCCAGCATCGGCGATGGCAATTATCTCGGTGCTGGCGACACGATCGGCATCACCAGTGGCAAGGTCGGACGCTTTTATCCTGACCATTTTGCGATTACCGCCAGCCCGCCAAGTGCTGGCTGCGGCACTTTCACCTATTTCGGGCAGGATGGCTTCACGACCCCCTTCATCCTGACCGCGCAGAACGCCGCCAATGTCACCACCCGGAATTACACGGGTTCGTTCGCCAAACTGGGACTTGGCACCTGGAGTCATTTTGCCTTCACCACGAGCCCTGCCTTGCCCGTTGGCTCGATACTCGCGGGCAGTGCCACGGCTCCGAGCGGCACCTGGAACCAGGGCGTTGCCACGGTCAGTGCCAAACACCAGATCAGCCGCCCCAGTGCATTGACCGGTGAAACCAGCGTCACGCTGTTTGCCCAGCCGATGGATAGCGACGGAGTCACCATGATCACCGCCAGCGCGGTTCAAACGGCGAGCACCCCGTTGCGCTATGGCCGCCTGTGGTTGGGCAATGCCTACGGTTCGGAGCGCAATGGTCTTTCCTTGCCCTACGAAACGCAGTACTGGAACGGTTCGGCCTTCATCAGGAATACGCTCGATGGTTGTACGGCATTGACTACGGCCAACGTCGGCATCGGAAACTATCAGGGTTCGGTCAACGGCACCAACCTGCCGACGGGGTCGATCACGCTGGGCGCGTTCAGTGGCGGCGTCGGCACGGTTCGACTGACGGCGCCGAACGCCGCGGGCAGCGTCGATGTGGTGTTGCGTCTCGATCCTGCGCTGGCCATGTGTCCGGCCTGGGGACCCGCGTATCCGGCGGGAACGGCAAGATCCGCGACCTACCTGCGCGGCAAATGGTGCGGCGCGGCCTTCGATCGCGATGCCGTGGCGCGAGCGACCTTCGGCATTTACAGCAGCAACACCAACCGGCAGATCTATCTGCGGGAAGGCTTTTGATGGCCATGAGAAGATGAGAAGACGCGGCTTTACACTGGTCGAGCTGATTACCGTGCTGATCCTCGTCGGCATCCTGGCCGTTGCCGTGTTGCCGCGTTTTGTTGACCGGAATGTCTTTGAGTCGCGAGGGTTTTACGATGAAACGAAATCCCTGCTGCGTTACGCACAGAAATCGGCCGTGGCGCAGCGGCGAACGGTTTGTGTGGCCCTGGGGGCGACCGGCGTAGGCTTGACGATCGCCGCAGCCGCGAACTCGAATGTTTGCGATACCCCGCTGGCCTTGCCCAATCCGCCGCGTGGTGGCACAGGGCTGTCTTCGTCGGTTGCGGCCTTGCAGTTTCGCAGCCTGGGCGACACGGATCAGGCGAGCAATGTGACCATCACCGTGGCTGGCACGGCCGGCACAATGACCATCGATCATACGACCGGTCATGTTCACTGAAGCCGCCTGGCAGTGCTCCGGTCAACGTGGCCTGACGCTGATCGAGCTGATCGTGTTCATCCTCATCGTCAGCGTCGGGATCTTCGGCATTCTCGCGGTGATGAATTCAAGCACCCGAGCGAGTGCCGATCCGATGCTGCGCAAGCAGGCCGTAGCGATGGCCGAGGCGATTCTCGAGGAGGTACTGCCTCGGGATGCGACGGCAACCCTGCCGGAAACCGATTTCAATACCTGTTCCAACCGCGCCCTGTATGTCGGCGTGATGGATTACAGCTGCTTTGACGGGGTGCCTGCAAGCGCCGTCATCCGCGGTGTCGATACGCTCGGTGCCACCTCGATCCCTGCGCTGGCGAGTCTTTCGGCAACGGTGGCCGTGGCCGCGGTGAACGTCAGCGGTGTTGCCATGCAAAGGGTCGCTGTGACCGTGACGGGCGGTGGGCAGGAAATCACGCTGTTCGGCTATCGCGCCGCAGGTTTCTGATCATGAGCCGCCTGCGCACCAGGAATTGCGGCTTCACGCTGATCGAGGCGATTGTGGTGATCGTCATCACGGGCATCATTGCCAGTATGGTGGCCGTGTTCATCCGCACGCCGGTCGATGGTTACCTGGATGCCGAACGCCGGGCGGGGCTGACCGACATCGCCGATACGGCGGTGCGGCGCATGGCCCGGGATATCCGGCTGGCCTTGCCGAATAGCGTGCGAACTGCAGCGGACGGGTCCGGATTGTGCATCGAATTCATTCCGACCAAGATCGGCGCACGCTATCGCGCCGAAGTCGACGGGACGACCGGGAATGGCGATCCGCTGGACTTTACGACGATCGACGATCGATTCGAGATGCTCTGGCTGAACAGCACCCTGCCTGCCGACAGCCGGATTGCCGCAGGCGATGTTGTGGTCGTATTCAACGACGGCAGCGCCAGCGGTAATGCATATAGCGGCATCAACGCCATTCAGGTGGCGACAGTGGCCGAACCCGGTGGCACGCCCAACACCACCATGATCAGCTTTGTCGGCGCCGGAGCGGCAGCGCCCTTTGGCCGCAAGCAATTGCCGAGTCAATCGCCGGGAAGCCGATTCCAGGTGATCCCGGCCGGTTCGCACGTGGTTTCCTTCCGATGTGCCGGGGGATCACTGACCCGGCATGTGCGCGTTCTGGGTGCGGCCTGGACACCCCCGGCGACCTGCGCGGCGATGGTCGCCGGGGCGACCTCTTCGGTGTTGGCAAGCAATCTTGGCAGTTGCAGTCTTACTTATGATCCGCCGGGAGTCAGTACCGGACTGAGCCGCTTCGGGATTGTCTCGATGTCCCTGGGGATCACCGATGCAGCCTCCGGCGAGACCATCCATCTGTACCACCAGACCCATGTGGACAATACGCCATGAACTGCTGGCAAACCCGTTCAGCGCCAATCGTTCAAGGCGGTTTCGCCATCGTCTCGGCGATCTTCCTGCTCGTCGTGCTGGCAGCTCTGGGCGCTTTCATGCTCACTTTCTCGAATACGCAACAGCTCACTTCCGCGCAGGATGTACAGGGTTCGCGCGCGTACTGGGCGGCAAAAGGCGGGGTGCAATGGGTCGCAGGAGTGATCATTGCCAGCAACGCGTGCCCGCCAGGTCAACCGGCATTTACCGACGGATTTACGGTATGGGTGACTTGTACCTCGAATACTTACCAGGAAGGCGTGACCAACCGAACGATCTTTTGGGTGACAGCCACCGCTTCGGCAGGGGGCGCAGTCGGCAATGCCGGTTATGTCGAAAGACAGATTCAGGTGTTCATCGAGTGAATTTTAGGGTTGCAGCTCACCGATTTCGTCGTCCTGGTGGAAGAGCTGACCACCGTAGGGGATCAGGAACTGAACCCGCGTCTGCAATGACGGCGATGCGGCCAGTAGACCGGTCGATTACCGCATTATATGCGGTGAATAACTTGCGCTTGCGGAGAATGCAGTCCATAATCTTCGCATGAACAGCGGTGATTGCACCTATATCTGGCAGGCCACCGACTGGCCAAGTTGGCGCTACGACCTGGCCACCCTGGCGCGGTCGTTGACCGACGTCAGCCGTGCGCAGGGCCTGTTGATAGGAAGACTGGCCGATGTCGGCCTGGTGCTGCGCGACCAGGCCAGCCTGTCTGTGCTGACCGAGGAGGTCATCACGACCAGCGCGATCGAGGGTGAGCAACTCAACGTCGAGTCTGTGCGCTCCTCCATCGCTCGCCGTCTCGGTGTGGACATCGGCGCCTTGGCCCCGGTGGACCGTCACGTCGAGGGCGTGGTCGAAATGGTGCTCGATGCCACCTCCAACTGCAACGCCCAGATCACCCGTGATCGCTTGTTCGGATGGCATGCCGCTTTGTTCCCCACCGGTTACTCAGGCCTTGTCCGGATCAATGTGGGCGGCTGGCGCGACGATGCCTCCGGTCCGATGCAGGTGGTCTCTGGTCCGCTGGGTCGCCAACGCATCCATTTCGAAGCGCCACCGGCTGACCAACTGGGGCCCGAGACCGATCGCTTTCTGGCCTGGGCCAACAGCGCATCGAACGAGCCGCCGCTCATCAAGGCCGGGCTTGCCCATTTGTGGTTCGTCACCCTGCACCCGTTCGACGATGGCAACGGCCGCATCGCACGCGCCGTCGGCGACCTGTTCCTGGCCCGTGCCGATGGCAGCCCCCAGCGCTTCTACAGTCTGTCAGCACAGATTCAGCGGGAACGCAAAGCCTACTACGGCATCCTGGAGCGCACCCAAAAACAATCGCTGGATGTCACCGAGTGGCTCGCCTGGTTTCTCGAAACCCTGCATCGCGCCGTCGATCAGGCACAGCACACGCTCGAGGCCGTGCTGGCCAAGACGCGGTTCTGGCAGCGATGGGCTACAACGCCATTGAACGAGCGACAGATCAAGCTGGTCAATCGGCTGCTCGATGGCTTCGACGGCAAGCTCACCAGCAGCAAGTGGGCGGCGATCGCCAAGTGTTCGCCGGACACGGCGCTACGCGACATCACCGATCTGCTGGCCCGTGGCATCCTGCAGAAATCAGACGCGGGCGGGCGCAGCACCAGCTACGAGCTGAACGATTGACCAGGGCAGGCCGACTTTCCGGGCTTGCTGGACGAGGCCAGGTGTTGCGACGAAGTACGCGAACGGCGCTGGCCGGAGGGAGTGCGCTGCCCGCATCATGACACGACCCAGCGGTTCCAAGGCTTGCATTTCTCGCGGCACTCGGTTCTAATTGGGCTTCCTGGACTTGAGGCTGACGACAATGGGCCGTTCCGAAAATCCTGCCCGACTGGCTGTGGCCGATATAGGCGGTGCTGCGGTCGCCGTACGGGTCGTACGCGTGCTATCGGTAGAGGCTGACACACCGTCGAGGGTCGGAAGAAGATAAGTCGAAAGTACAGAAAATTCCAGAAACCCCCGCCGGTGCGAGCCGAGCGGGGGTTTTGTCTTTCCCGGCCAACGGTCATGACCATATCCCGTATCCCTCACCCCCGACCCCTTTCCCGCATGCGGGAGAGGGGGGTTTCGTGAGTCGCCGAAGCGACTTTCACGGTCAGACCTGGCGATGCCGAAGGCGGCCGTTTATTTTGAGGAGATTCCCTTGTCCCAACAAACCCCCGAAACCCTCACCGGCGCCCAGATCGTCGTCCGCCTGCTCGAACGTCAGGGCATCCGAACGCTGACCGGCATTCCCGGCGGCGCCATCCTGCCGATCTATGATGCCCTGTCGAAATCGGCGCTGCTCCACCACGTCCTCGCCCGGCACGAGCAGGGTGGCGGTTTCATGGCCCAGGGGATGGCGCGCGCCACCGGTTTACCGGCGGTCTGCATGGCGTCGTCCGGCCCTGGCGCCACCAATCTGCTGACCGCGATTGCCGATGCCAAACTGGATTCGATTCCCCTGGTGGCGATCACCGGGCAGGTGCCCAAGCCGATGATCGGCACCGATGCCTTTCAGGAAGTCGATACCTATGGCCTGAGCATCCCGATCACCAAACACAACTTCCTGGTCGGTTCGGCCGACGAACTGCTGAGCATCATTCCGCGCGCCTTCTGCATCGCCGCTTCGGGGCGTCCCGGGCCGGTACTGATCGATATTCCCAAGGACGTGCAGAATCAGCTCGTCGAGGTCGACGAGTGGCCCGAGCCGGGCCGTGCCGACCGTGTGCCAGCGCCGGCCGCCGAATTGATCGAGGCGGCGGCGGCGATGATCAACGCCGCCGCCAGGCCGATCCTCTACCTCGGCGGCGGCGTCGTGCATTCGGGCGCTTCCGGAGCGGCCGTGGCGCTCGCCGAAAAAGCCCGCCTGCCGACGGTCATGACCCTGATGGCGCTCGGCGCGATGCCGGTCGATCATCCCTTGTCGCTCGGCATGCTCGGCATGCACGGCGCGCGCTGTACCAACCTCGCGCTCGACGAGTGTGATCTGCTGATTGCCGTGGGCGCCCGCTTCGACGACCGGGCAACCGGCAAGGTGGCCGGTTTCTGCCCGCAGGCGAAGATCATCCACATCGACATCGACCCTTCCGAACTCGACAAGATCAAGACTGCACACATCGGCATCGCCGGCGACGTCGGCGCGGCCCTGGCAATGCTGCTGCCGGCGATCGAGACGCCGGCACGTGCAAGCTGGCTGGCGCGCGTGACCACGCTCAAGGCCGAGCATCCGCTGCGCATGCCCGGCATCGATGATCCGCGCACCCCTTACGGCCTGATTCGTGCCGTCGCCGATTGTCTGGATGACCAGGCGACGATCACCACCGACGTCGGCCAGCACCAGATGTGGGTCGCGCAAGCGTATCCGCTGCGCCGATCCCGGCAATGGCTGACCTCCGGCGGGCTCGGCACGATGGGCTTCGGCATGCCGGCGGCGATCGGCGCAGCGCTGGCCGAGCCGCAACGCACCGTGGTCTGTTTCACCGGCGACGGCAGCATTCTGATGAACATCCAGGAACTGGTCACCGCCGCCGAGGAAGACGTCAACGTCAAGATCGTGCTGATGAACAACGCCTCGCTGGGCCTGGTTTTCCAGCAGCAGACGCTGTTTTACGGCGAGCGCATCTACGCTTCCAGATTCAAGGGCATGCCCGACTTCGTCCGGGTCGCCGAGGGGTTCGGCGTGCCCGCTATCGATCTCGACCGGGAGAGCGATCCACCGGCCGCGCTGGCCAGGGCGCTGTCGTCCTCGGGCCCGATGCTGATCCACGCCAGCATCGCCATGCACGAGCAGGTATTGCCGATGGTGCCGCCGGGTGCGGCCAACAAGGAAATGATCGGAGGCTGAACGATGAACTCGATCGCAAGTACGGAAAACCAGGCACTGTCGCGCACGGTGCTCGAACTGGATGTCAATAACCACGCCGGCGTCATGTCGCATGTTGTCGGCCTGTTCTCGCGGCGAGCGTACAACGTCGAAGGCATCCTGGTGATGCCGGTCGGGAGTGGCGTCACCAGTCGCATCTGGCTATTGGTCAACGAGGATGAACGGCTGGACCAGATGGTCAAACAGATCGAGAAGCTCGAGGATGTCCTGGCAGTGCGCCGGCATGGCGCCGAGCATGAAGTGTTTGTCCGGCTGGAGGAATTCTTTCGCTAGCCAGGGCCAGATTTGCAGGATGAGATGAAGGACGCTGGATTCCGGCCAGCCCCGGAATGGCGATTTCTCGAAGAGAACCCTTGATCCTGCACACGGCGCTGCCAGGGAGACTTGACGACCTTCGGCGAACCTTGGCCATGATGCGTGGAGAGCAGAAAGCGATCACCCGGTCGCTTTCACCTACGCCGTTGCCGCCACCACTTCTCCGCCCAGTGCAGCGACCAGGTGATCGAGCAACTGCACCACTTCTCCGGTCATCAGGGTGAAATCGATGTCGAAGCGTTCATCGGCATTCTCGCCCTGGCCTTCCGCCTGTTCCTTGAGGAGGTCCAGGAAGGCGAGGCGCCTGATCTGCAACTGGTCGTTGAGCACAAAGGAAATCCGGTCGTCCCAGGTCATTGCCAGGCGGGTGACGATCTTGCCGGTGGCGATATGCTGGCGGATCTCTTCGCCTTCGAGCGTGTGATTGACATAGCGCACGCTGGCCTTGTCGGTCGAGCGCAACTCGAGATCCTGGTCGAGGGTAAAACCGACGGGCGCTTCGCCGTCGGCCACCCAGCCGGTCATCGCCGCCGAGGCGGATTGCGCGACTTTGAGTACCTTGGCCGGCAGGGCATCGAGCGATTTGTGCAGATGCTCAAGGAACTCCTCGGCTTTTGCCGGTGAGGCGGAGTCGATGACCAGCCAGCCGTTGATCGGGTCGATCCAGCCATAGGTGCTGCGGCTGCGGATGAAGGCGCGTGGCAGCAGTTCGAGAGTCATTTCCTGCTGGATCTCGCGCATCTCGCGACGGCCGATACGGCGGCCTTCGGCTTCCTCGATCTCCTTGGCCTTGTCGCTGGCAAAGCGTTTGACGATCGAGGCCGGCAGCAGTTTTTCCTCAACCCCGAGGGCAAGCAGCCACTGCTGGTTGACGGAATGGACGAGTGCGCCGCCGTCCCGTGGGGCGACCCAGCCGATGCTGCGCGGATCGGTGGCGTTGCATCCTTGCTGGGTCAGTTTGCCGAGTTGTTCTGCAAGTTGCTCGGCGTCGACAGCCCAGTTCCTGGGCAGGCGGTAGAGGTGAAGATTTTTGAACCACATGAGCGGACCCGAAAAATCGGCCATTATAGGCCTGAACAGCAGATAATTTGCTGCCGGGCAGTGTGGCGGGGTGTGATTCAAAGTGATGGCAGCCCCATAATTTCAGCCTTTGCCACCAGAGGGAACACCCATGCTAGCCACTGACC